>CAYOWD010000084.1:0-15516 GCA_964407535.1 uncultured Salinivenus sp.
AGATTTTTGGGGACCCACGCGCTATTCGAGGGGCAAAGACGGCTTGTTTTGAACATGAAGGAGCGACACCAAATAATTCTTACTGTCCTCGGGAAACGATACGATAGACTTTATGCCTCTCACCCGCGGTAGCCGGGTGTCGAAAGTCGGGAGTTCTCGGCTTCGAAGAGCACTCTACTTTCCGGCAATTGCGGCCCTTCGGTGCAACGCTGCAATCGAGGCCTTCGGGGATCGGCTCGCCGATCGGGGAAAGGAGAAGATGGTAATCATTGGAGCGGCCATGCGGAAACTGCTCCACATTTGCTACGGCGTCCTGAAAAACGGAACCCCGTTTGACGCGTCGCTTCACCCGGGAACTTGACATTCAGCAACACAGCATCTCTTGGTCATGCTTACGGGCTAGAAGCTCAAGCTGCTTCAACACGATATAACTATGTGTTGCCACAAAGATTTGAATATCAGCCTTTGCCATCTTGTAGAGCATCTTGACAAAGCGAATTGTTGCTTGTGGATGGAGATGAGCTGACGGCTCATCGAAAAAAGTGTGGATTTGGACCGAATATTCCGATTTCGAATCAAGTGAGCGATAATGCCGATTTTCTTTATTCCCTCTGCAGTTTGGGTAGTGGGCCTATTGTGTGTTGTTGCTGGGAAGGGTAAATTATAGTGTTTTCCCGCGCAAACCAACTTTTCGAATGTCCAACTTAGCAAATGTCGGCGACTTTTGTCCCAACGAAGGCTGCTCCGATTACGGAAAGGCCGATGCCGGAGACATCATAAAGCACGGGACAACGCCTAAAGGCCTCCAGCGCTACCGTTGCAAGAGGTGTGGCAAGACCTTCTCCGAGAATACCGGAACGGTCTTCTACAACAAGCACACGCCCGCCGCAGAGATTATGGAGACGCTCGCGCTGGTGGCCGAAGGCAGCCGTGTGGCCAGCCTTTCGCGGGCAAAAGGCTACAAGGAGGAGACCATTCGAAACTGGCTCCAGCAGGCTGCCGAGCACGCCGAGCGGATCGAGGACGTGCTGATGAGCGAGTATGAAGTCGAGCGTGGCCAGATCGACGGGCTCTGGTCCTACGTCGGCAACAAAGGCGAAAAAAAGACCATCCCGAGACGAAGAGACGCGGCCAGTTCTGGCGCTCCACGATGATTGATACCGACACTCGGCTACGCGTCTCGCGCGGAATCGGAAAAACCGAAACAGAAGCATCGAAACTCGTCTTCGCGAAGATGAAAGAACGCAGAGGACATCCCGAGGGACCGCCCCCGACCGTCAGTGACGGCTGGGGCGGCATCCGCGAAGCGATGGTGGAGGTCTACGGCAAAGTGCCGGAGTACAAGGGGGTCGGGCGCCCGCCGGAAAAGAAGCGCCCGCAGGAGGGTTGGCAGTACTTGCAGATCGTCAAAGAGCGCACCGACACGGGGCAAGTTACGGGCACACGCTCGAACGTGGTTTACGGAGAAAAAGACGAGGTGCTCGAACTGTTGGGGCAGCAGACCGCTTACGCCGAACGCACGCATCTGACAATGCGCCACATGAGTGGACGACTCACGCGGAAGGGATTGGGCTTCTCGAAGGTGCTTCGGATGCACCGTGCGGCAGCGGCTTGGGAGGACGCGGTCTACAACCTAACGCGCTCGTTGAAAACGTTGCGTGTGGATGAGGCTGGACTGCCACCCGAAGATTACACCGGGCCGAGCAGGAAGCGCTGGAAAAAGCGCACGCCTGCGATGGCTGCCGGGCTAACGGGTCACGTCTGGGATATCGAAGAACTACTCAGGACTATACCACCACCCGCTAACAACAACACGTAATCGGTCCACCACCCTTCCAGGAAAAGTCGTCGAAGATTGCGAAATTCTCCAGGTGAGCCTCCGAAATCATAGCATTGCAATCTGGAAAATCGAAGAACGTGGGCTCTTAAACGTGGCCCCTCAGGACGGTTCGCCCCCGTCGGGCTCAATGTCCAGTCCAGTGGAATCTCCATTTCCGGACGAATCCCGGTTTCTCGTTTTTCCCACAAACATACCTGCGCCCTTCATCGATAACCCAAAAGAACTGACCAAAAAGAGACGCCTTACCGGTAGCCGACTTGGTATGGTCTTGTCTTTCTGCCCTACTCCGACCTCTGCACGAGTTGGTCGTTCCCCAATAGAAAAACCCCTCAGCGCACCAGTCGCGGCGTCTGAGGGGGAAGGAAATAAACCCGATATGTCAGCGGCCTGCCCGGGAGGATTCGAACCCCCGACCTGTTGATCCGTAATCAACTGCTCTGTCCATCTGAGCTACGGGCAGGTACGTGTCTCGGCGTCTCTCTTCCTACGCCGATAACGCTACACGCCCCGTCCCGGGGAAAAGATCCCTCGGTACAGGTTCTCACGAAGTGTTCAACCGGGGCCGACCGACGCCCGCCCCCCGTTCCGCCCATGCACGCAGGTCGTCTCAGTCTCCCTTTTCAACCAACAGTGTGAAGTTGTTTTCGGATCGATTGGGCGGTTGCCCGATACGAGGGAGGCTCTGTTTGCATGTTGAGTACTCGAAGCAGATTCTCTTCCAATGACTGCGCTGAACGATTCTTGTCGTTCTCTCGGATCTCCTTCGGTATTCGAGGAGGTTTTGGATGGGGGAGGCGCCCTCTCCGGTCGAGAGGAGTGGGCCGAGGAGGCCGACTACGACAAAAACGCCCGTAAGCTCGATTTCGAGGGTCACCTTCGGGCCCTGGTGCTTTTGCACACGACCGCTTACGAGAGCGCTCGCGACCTAAGGTGGGCAGCGGAGGAGGACCTACTTTTCAAAGCGCTCGGGGCCGATTTTGATATTAGCGTTCGGGGACTGGGGGGCGCAATGGCCGATCGCCCGATCGAGCCATACTGGAAGATGCTCGGGCAGGTGCAGGGGGCCGTCGAGGAGCTTCCCCACCAGCGCCTGCGCGGGGTTTCGACCGGGGAGTGGGGAGAGATTACCGACCTTTTCGGCACGGTCGACCTGTTTGACGCGACCCAGTTTGAACTGCCCCCGACCCTTGCCGACTGGCAAGAGACCAGTGAGGAGAAATCCGGGTTCAAGTTGCAACTGAAGCTCGACGGCACTGATGGGCAATTCAAGGAGGCGCTCATTACAAAGCCTGAGGGCAACGATAACGACTACTTCGAGGACCTTCTGGACCTGAACGCGGAGGCACGAAGCCCGAGAGAACCCGGGGAGCTTTACCTGTTCGACTGTGGCTACTGGTCAATCGACACCTACCACGAGATCACCGAGTCCGGCAACTTTTTCGTGACCAAGCTCCACGGTAACATCAAGCCGGAGGCGGCTTGCGAGCGGCCTGTTGCCGACAAGGCGTCGGATCCGGAGACCAATGCGGCCGGTTATCGGGTGTTGTCCGACCGGTACGTCCGGCTCGGGGAGGATCGAACAGATCGAGACGGAGGAGATCCAGGCCGTTGGTATCGAGTGCTCACTGTGGAGGTATCCACGGAAGAGACAATTCAGGTTTTGACGAACCTACTCTGGCTTGAGGCCGAGCAGATCTGCCGATTGTACCGGCATCGGTGGTCAATCGAGATCGTATTTCGATGGTTGAAGAATCGAATGCAACTCGACCGGTTTATTAGCCGGGACCCGACCGGGGTAGTCCGGCAGACGCTCACGGCCCTGATCGTATGGGGGCTGCTGGCCATCTTCAATGAAGGAGGCGAGCAGTTCAGTCCGAAGAAGTTGTGGCGAAAGCTCCAAGCGGCAATGCACCAAGCTCTGTTTGATCTCGGTCGGCGGTATCAGCAGAACCTGGACCCGCCTGCATAGAACTCAAGCAGACAACTTCACACTGTTGCCTGCACCTCATTGGAGGATGACGCCTCCTCGGAGAATGATCGTCTTCGGGGGCTCATTCCCGCCGCGGCCGCCACGGCGCGCGGCCTTGAGTACTACGTGCGTCTCGTCGAACGCCGGGTGGACGATTCCGATCGCGTGTTGTCCTTTCCAAACGGACCGCCGGGCACTACGCCCGCCCAGGTCCGCGTCCGCTTCGACACGCTCCCGGCGGAGGGCACATTTGCGCCCAAGCAATACCGCATGATTTCGGTCCCGGCCGCGCTCGACTCTGCCACCGTCGACGACGTCCTGGCCGACGACCTCGGGCCGTACGACAACCGACAGTGGCGACTCCTGACCTGGAACGCCGACACGGAGCAGTACGACGAGCTGGTGGACGGGGAGCGCCTCCTCACGCCGGGCCGGAGCTACTGGCTCATCTCCCGGATCGGCACCGGCTTCGACGTGGGGGCCGGCCGCTCCACGGACCTGCAAACGCCCTTCTCGCTCACGCTCGCGCCCGGCTGGCACCAGATTAGTAGTCCCTTTGCGTTTCCGGTGGCGTGGAGCCGCGTCGACGGGTCCGAATGTCGCGTTCACGTTTGGCGACCTGCAGGGACTCTCTGCCCACATGGGCGTCGTCTGGCGCCGGTAAGGCCGTCCTCGACCGCCCTCCTTCCCTCCCTTCCTCCCCTCCCCGACAATGTCCATCCAGATCACCGTTCATCCTCCTAGCGGCACCGGCGGCGCGGTGCTCGACACCCAGTTCGACACCGAGACCGTGACCATCGGCCGGTCCCCGGACGCCCACGTGTGCCTCGCCGACACCAATCGGATCGTGAGCAAGCAGCACGCCGAAATTCGTTGGACCGACGAGGGCTACCAGCTCGTGGACCTCGGGAGCAAAAACTTCACGTTTCTGGACGAGGTCCAGCTGCAGGCCGGGCGCCCGTACGCCCTGAGCGACGGCGCCACGGTTCAGGTCGGCGACTTCACGCTGACCCTCCACCTTCTTCCCGACCCGCAGGCGCCCCCGTCCCCGGCGAGTGCCTACGAGGAAACGGTGTTCGCCGCCGACTTCAAAAACCCATTTGCCGATCCGGTCGCGGATCTGGTCCGTGCACTCAGCGACATCGCGGAAGCGTACGACGACGAAGCCCCCGCCCGGCGCGACGACGCCCTTCACGACGCTGCGTCCGCAGTCGACGAACGCGTCGCGGTCGACCACCCCGGCGTCAGCATGCCCTGTCCGCCCTCGGGATTGCCTTTGGGCCGCCCGCTCCCCCGCCCGCCCCGTCGGCCCCGGTGGCACCGGATGCCCGCACCATCGTCGGCCGGTCCGCAGCCCCTCCGCCGGACGCTCCGACGCCCGTCTCCCTGAACGCCCCCTCGGAGGCGGCGACGCCCCCGGACGTGACCAACGTGCCGGACGCGCCCGTGATGCCCTCGGCGCCCGCGCCCACAGGCCCGGACGAGGCCTCCCGCGACGACGTGACCCCCGCCCTCGTCCGGGCCGTCGCTCGGCTGATCCGCATCCCGTGGCAGTTCCGGAATGAGTTTATCGGCCAAACGATCATGCAGCCCCCCGAGACAGAGTTCCTATACGACGACCCCGAGGTCGTACACGAACGTCTGCTCGGCGACTCGGTCCGGCCGCCGGAGCGCGCGCGTCGGCTGGAATGCCTGCGCCACGCCGTAGACGCCGTGGCCCTCCACCAGATCGTGATGCTCGACGGCTACAAGGCCAGCGTGACGACCGGGGCCGACCAGCTCCTCGACGCCCTCAATCCCGACACCGTCCGCACGGCGGTCCGGGCCGAAAACCCGCTGTACCGCTGGATTCCGCCCCTGGCTGCCCCTCCCACCCTAAAGCGACTCACCCAGCAACACGCCGAGCTCAGAAGCGGTGCCTGGTCGGTCGCCGAGCACAGAATCTTCCGCCCGGCCTTCATTAAATCGTACCTGGCCCGCATGACGGCCATCGTCTCTCCGGAGGCGCCCCCTGCCGTCTCGTCCTCAGCGGGCGAGGCCTCCTCCTGATGCTTCCGTCCTGATTTCATTTCTTCGCCCTCTTCTTCTGTATACGCCCATGACCCCTCGTTCTTTTTCTCTCCTCCCCGCAGTCGTGCTCATCGGCCTCCTGCTTGCCGGCTGCAGCGGATCGAAGGAGCTGCACATGCAGGTCCGGGGGACCGCCCAAATGAACAACGGCGGCAACCCGACCCTCGTGCGCATCTACCAGCTGTCCGGCGAATCCAGCTTTACCCAAACCACCGCCGTCGACTTCTGGGCCGACGACGTGGGACGGCTCACGAGCGAGCTCGTCGGGCCGCCCCAGGACCTAACCCTCTATCCCGACGAGAAGCGAACCCTCACGCTCACCCCGAGCACGGATGCCCAGTTCATCGGTTTTGCCGCCAACCTCCGGAGCCCCGCTCCGGACCGGTGGCGGGCCCTGCATCCGGTGTCAAAGCTCAAGGGCAAGAAAATCACCCTCGAAGTGCACTCCGACCGCCTCAACGTCCGGTTCTAACCGTTCTCCCCCTCCTCCCAACCCACGCCTACGCTCATGACCTCTTCCCGCAACAAAGTCGTCTGGTATGAAGGAATGACCCTCGATCCCCAGCACTTCCAGCAGTGGGATTGCTACCACGAAGATCGGATCGACGCCCGCATCCGCGGCCTTTCGCGCCTGGGCTGGGGCTTCACCGACCTCGCCGCGGCCTATACCGCCCAAATCGGCGCGTTTACGCGTGCCCTCGCCGCCAAAGAGCAATCGCCCTTCGTCGCGGACGATCAGCTGATTGACACCGTCCGCCGTCGGCTCCTCAACTTCACGGCCCTGTCGCCCTACGATCGCATTCGGGCCGAAGGCCTGTCCGCCTTCCGTCCCCTACCCCTCTCCGAACTGGTGCCCCGCGAGCACGCGGCCCTGTTCGAGGGCGCCCCGGAGGTGCCCGGCCTCTTCACCATTGCCGGCTGGACAACCTTCATGAAGGACCGCATCGAGGCGAACTTGTCCTCGTTCGCCCCCGGCCTCCGGCGGCACCTCTTCGAAGCCCCCATCACCCGCACCTGGACCGACCTCGTGGCCACCGCCCAAACCCACCTCAATCGGCGCCGGCGCGAGGACGTGTCGCAGCCGTACGACATCCGACTGAGCCGTCTCTATCCGTTTGCCCCCAACGCCGCCATGGACGCGTCCCTGATCGACGTGGAGACGTTCCTTGCCCCCGATACCGGGACGCTCGACGCCTTCATCCAAACGGAGCTGCGTCCCTTCTTCGATGTGGAGCGCGGACGGGCGCGGACCTGGCGCGGAACCGGGCTGTCCTTTTCTGCTGAAACGACGCGCCTCTTCACTCAGGTCGACCGCCTCCAATCGGAGCTCTTCGACGGCGGCGTGATCCACCTCCCCTTCGAGATGCGGCCGGAGCACCCTGAGCGCAGTGCCAATGCCCCCCTAGTGGCTCGCATCCGGATCCACCTCCACGGCATCGTCGACACCTACACCCTGGGCCAGCCCTACTGGTTCGAGGCCGTCTGGCCGGGCCGCCCCGACGCCGGGCTGTCGATCGACGGGCGCGACCTGTCCCTCCCCGACAAGCAATATGCCGGTGACTGGGCGCTGCTGCGTCTGCTCCAGGACGCCCGCATCCAGCGGGCCGGCCAGACGCAAAGCAGCGTCCAATGGACGTTTGAGGAGCCGGACCGCTACACCATTGCCGTCCTATACGACCTGCGGGCGCGGCGCGGAATGAATGTGTTCGTGAACCCGACCGGCTTCTTCCGCCTCTCCGTCCCCTCCACCCTCAACGCACCGGCGCCATGACCTCCGACTCTTTGCCCATTGCCTGCTACGGCAAGCTGCCCTCCGACCGGGAATACGTCCATCACCAGGTGGGCACGCTTGCCGTCGACGGGTTTGACCACTGGGTCCGGACCGGGCACCGACAGGCGTTTCTGGGATGCACCGTCTCCCCTGACGCATACGACCGGGCCTCTGCCTTCGGGGTCGTCTTTCCCACCCCTGACGGGCCCGACCTCTGGGCGGTCCTCACGCCCAGCCGCGACGCGACGGGGCGCCGGTACCCCTTCTGGGTCGCCTGGCGGCCGCCGCATCGTCAGGGACTGTGCCCCGCAGGCTTCCAACGAGCGCACTCGTTTGCCGAGCGCTCGCCCGCCGACCTCGCTGCCCTCAACTACGGCCTCCAGCTTCCGCTCGCCCCAGCGGGAAATCCGATCACGGAGGCCGACTTCTGGCGAAACGCGACCCGCCGCCTCACGGACACCCCCACGCTTCCGCTCACCCTTTTCTGGACAATGCCCGCCGCCTCTTCCTCTTCCAACGGCTCCCCAGCCGCCTCGGCTGCCCTCTATCTCTTTCCGAATATGCCGCCGCCCTCATTCTACGCACACCTGTTTACCCCCAACCGTGATCCCCCCTTTGTGTATGCCCCGGCCCGCACGCCCGCCCCCCATGCCAACGACACGCTGTCTGCCCTGGCGCCGCAGCACCGCCGCCTCCTGCACGACCTGACCCAACCGCCCACTGCCTTCCTCGATGCCCTCGGATAGTCGACGTCCCAACCCCCGCCGATTTCTCATCCTTGTTCCCCATCTGCCCCGCTGCTCATGAGCACTTCTCTCGACGACAAAATCACTGCGTTCGTAGACGCGCTTCAGGCGCCGATCTCTCCCGACGCCCCCACGGGCGACGACATTACGTACGACGACGACTTTCGCACCCTCAAGAACACCGTCGACGGGCTCAGCGATGCCTCCACGGACCTCGACCTTGAGCTTCTGGCCGAGAAGAGCCTGGAGCTCCTTACCACAAAATCGAAGGACCTGCGGGTCGCCGGATACTTCGTCGTCGGCCAGACGCAGGTTCACGGCACGACGGGGATGGCCGCAAGCCTGGCGGGCCTCCGCGCCCTGCTGCAGTCGTACTGGCCGGATCTGTATCCCCCCGAGCGTCGCGCCGCGGCCCGCACGAACGCCCTTCAGTTCGTGGCGGACCACCTTTCCGCCTGGATCAAGCGCCATACGTTCACCCTGGAGGAGATGGACGCCGTAGCGACGGCCCTGGAGGAGGGCACCCGCGTTCAGGAGATGGCGATGGAGAAGATGGGCGAGCACGCCCCGGCCCTCAGCGGATTCTTGAGCGAGCTCGACCGCGCCGCGCGCCGCCTCGACCAGCGGGCCTCGGAGCAGGCCCCGCCCCCTCCCTCAGACGACGCTGATGCTCCGGACCCGGACGCCGAGGCGCCCCACGAGCCGGCTGCGTCCAACGAGGCTCCCCCGTCCTCGGCCGCCGACGACGCCCCGCCCCCCCCACCCACCACCGGAAACGGCCTCCCCGCCGAGCGCCTCTCTTCCCCGCCCCGGAAGCGACCTCAAAGGCAGTGAGGTGATGCGGGTGATCCTCCAGGTGGCTGCCACCCTGCGCGACGCCGACGAGGCGGACCCGTTGCCGTACCGGCTTCTCCGCACCATGCGGTGGACCTCCCTCCAGACGGCTCCCCCCGACACCAACGGCACCACCCAGATTCCGGCGCCGGATGCCCAGGAGCGAACCGCCCTCGAACAGCTGCTCGACCGCGGGGCCCACCGGCAGCTCCTCGACGTTGCCGAGCAGACGTTTCAGGCGGGGCCGTTTCACCTGTGGCTCGACCTCCAGTACCTGATGTTCCGGGCCGCGTCGACCCTCGGGGACCAGTACACGGCGGTCGCGGACGCCCTCCGCCACGACACCGCCGCCCTCCTTCGCCGATTGCCCGCTCTCGCATCGCTGTCATTTCGGGACGGCCCCCCCTTCGCCGGACCCGCCACCCAGGGCTGGCTGGACACGATTGGCCCGACGGCCGCCGACACCGCAGATCCGGCAGCTGGAGACGCCGACGCGCTGTCCGACGTCCTTGACGAGGCGCGAACGGTTCTCAGCGAGCAGTCCCTGGACGAGGCCATCATGCTTCTGGAAAACACCGACGGGGACGCCTCCGCCCGGACACGGTTCCGCCGCCGGCTGTACAGCGCCATGCTCTGCCTGAACGGCGGCAATCCGTCCCTCGCGCGGATCCTGCTGGAGTCGCTGAATGAGGACGTGACGGCCTATCGGCTCGCCCACTGGGAGCCGGCCCTCGCCAAGGCAGTCTGGGAACGGCTGTACATGTGCTACACGCGCCTTCACAATCCCGATGAGGGCCGCGATTTCACCGAACCGTCGGCCGACATCTACCGAAAGCTCTGCGACCTTGACCTGACGACGGCCCTGTCTCTGCCCTCGCTTCCCTCCCCCTCAGACGCCTCCGCCCCGGAACAATAAGGCCCCGACGGCCTCCCTCCCCATTCTGCCCATCGTACCAACTCCGCAGCCGAACTACTTCGAGTCCCACCAGGGGGACCGCCTGACTAGTCATACCGAATCCGGTTGAGGGATTCGGGTATGAGAGTTCGTAAGTGTGTAGGCAGTGTCCCGACTTGGCATCCCGACGGCTGTCGGGATTGCCTTTGTCGGGGTATGTACTTGATGCCCATCCGTTTACACTTATACCAACATCTTTGCAACCCCGAACGTTGTAGGCGGATTTGGTATAAAGCGGTGGGGTTGGTACCCAGTCGACCGCCCCGGGTCGTTCGCTCACGTATTCCCTACCCTGATACGGATTCCAATTGGAGAGGTCGGAAGCCCGTAAACATCTGCTTCTGTCAAACCGGACAATCGTCTCCATGAACCTGCACACGTGAAAAGGTGATGGGGAATGAAATTTTCGGGCGTCCTGCTGATGGCGGGTGGCGATCCCCAGACATCATGATTCGGAAACGGTATGAACAATGTGTTGCGGATGTCCCGACCCCCGTGTTAACGATGTCTCCGGTCTATACAACCCCCAGACGCACATACAACACCGGCAATACCGTTCGGGAAAGGCCGATGACGTCCGCTTGGTGGAAGCTGAACATACGATTGTCCTGCGTATTTCCCGTGTTCTCTTGACGGAAGCATCGCCCACTTCGTACGTTGGCATACAATATGCTGTTGTGTACATCCCTCCCATTCTTCCTTTTTGCCATTACGACTTTTTCTCGTGAGCGACCCCAGCTCCGACGTTTCCACGGAAGATGACTCGAACACGCTGTACGACCCCGCCCCCGGCGAAGCGAACGACCCCGCCCCGAATGACGATGATACCGTAAATCTCAAGCTGTCGCTCTCTGAAGAACGTGCCCAGCGCCTGCGCGATGTAGCCCACCAATTGGGCCTCAGCCCGTCGATGATTGCGCGGCGCGCCATCGAAATGATCTGCGAGGAGGTCATCACGATTCACGACACCTATCGCCCGTCGCACGTCCTCGTGGAAGAATACCAGACCCGTCTCGACCTTCTCCACGCCGTCGAAGATGAGGACACGGAGGGACCCGAGGTGGCGATCCCCAATGAGGAGGCCGACAACGACCCGTGATGCATGCCCCGCGAGCCTACCGATCCACGCGTACGGATCGATGATTCGGCGTCCTGTACGCATCACGCGATACGCCCCCCCAACCACATCGGTAGGCCCCATTCCCAGGATTCGGTATTACCGCCCCTCTTCCGGAACGGCCTCTACGACCGCCGCTTCGGGGTTGAGGTGGAAGAAGTGATTGGTGGGGCCGCGCCCATGTCCCAGGGGCAAGGCATTTCGGATCGCCCCGGTCACGTACCGCTTGGCCCGTGCCACCGCTGCGCGCAGATTGTGTCCTCGGGCAAGGTGCGCAGCAATGGCCGACGCGTACGTGCATCCCGTTCCGTGCGTATGCTTCGTCTCGATCCGCGGGGCCGTGACCGTCCGCGCCCCGTCTGCATCCACGAGCACGTCGACGGCTTCGTCTTCGGCGGCCAGGTGCCCCCCTTTCGCCAGGACGGCGTCCGGCCCGCGTTCGTAAAGGGCCTCGGCGGCCGTCTGGAGATCCTCAACCGTCTCAATGTCGTCAACGTCCGTGAGGTGTGAGGCCTCGTGCACGTTCGGCGTGATGACGGTGGCGAGGGGCACGAGCTCTTCAAGCAGGGTGTTGATGGCCTCGTCCTTCAACAGCTTGAATCCGGTTTTGGAGATCATCACCGGATCGACCACAAATGGCTGCAGGTCATGGGCCTCAACCCGGTCCGCCACGGTCTCAATGATGGCGGGATCGGACAACATGCCCGTCTTGGTCGCCTGCACATCCATGTCGTCAGCCACGGCGTCGATCTGGGCGGCCACGAGCGACGGCGGCAGGTCGTGAGCCTCGCTCACCGTCTCCGTGTTCTGTGCAGTGACCGCGGCGAGGGCCGAGGTGGCAAAGACGCCGTTGGCCTCCATCGCCTTGATGTCGGCCTGAATCCCGGCCCCGCCGCCCGAGTCGCTACCGGCGATGGTGAGAGCAATGGGTTTGGTCATTGCGCTAAAGCAGTTGTCAGCAAGGTGCAAACGAAATGATTATGCAAGCTCGCCGAGGGCGCGCAGGTAGGCCCGCGTGGCGGCGACCGGCGCCTCCGCCTCCATGATGCCGGACAGCACCGCTACCCCCTCTGCCCCGGCCGCCCGACAGTCGCGCACCCGCTCGGGCGTGATGCCGCCGAGGGCGAGGGTCGGGGTTGGATCGGCCGTCTGGCAGAACGAGCGGAGGGCCGGAATGCCGGCGGGGGGCTGGTCGGGTTTGCTGTCGGTCGCGTAGACCGGGCTGAAGAAGAAGTAGTCGACGTCCAGGGCCCGATCCCCTTCGATGCCGACCTCCTCGTGGGCGGAGTAGCCCAGCAGCACGTCGGGACCGAGCGCCTCGCGCGCCTCCTCGACCGAGGGGCCGCGCCATCCCAAATGGAGGCTGCCGTCGATCCGCTCCGCCACGCCGAGGCGGGTGTTGACGGTCACCGTCACGTCGTCGGCCATCTCGCGCAGGCGATCGGCAAGGCGCCGGGCTGCGGCTTCGAAGTCGTCCGGTCCCGCCTGATGATCCCGCAGATGCACCCACCGCACCCCCGCTTTGACGGCCGTCACGGCCCGGTCGGCCCGGTCGGGATCGGTAAACCCATCGGCAATGAGCGCGAGACGCGGATACGGAAGATCGGCCATACGATTTGTACATTCCTTAGACGCAAAGACAACACACTGCACGGCCCTCTGCCCTTCTGAATTGCTGTCCGGCTACTCGTCGACCTGCACCCGGCCCTCCGACGGAGAGGATTCCTGGGCGTAGAGGCGACGCGGAATGCGACCCGCCCGGTGCGCGTGGCGCCCGGCCTCCACGGCGAGGCGCATGGCCCGCGCCATCTCGACCGGATGCTGGGCCTGGGCAATGGCGGTGTTGAGGAGAATGCCGTCGTAGCCCAGTTCCATGGCGGTGACGGCGTCGCTGGCCGTGCCGATGCCGGCGTCGACGAGCAGCGGCGTGTCCTCCACCACTTCCCGGATGATGCGAAGGTTGTACGGGTTGACGAGGCCCATGCCGCTCCCGATGGGCGAGCCGAGCGGCATGACCGCTGCACACCCCATGTCCGCAAGCTTGCGGCACGTGATGGGGTCGTCGTTGGCGTAGGCGAGCACCGTAAAGCCGTCGTCGATCAGCGTTTTGGCGGCGTCGAGCAACTGCTCCACGTCCGGCATCAGCGTCTCGTCGTCGCCAATGACCTCCAGCTTGATGAGGTCGGTGTCCAGCGCCTCGCGCGCGAGCTGGGCCACGAGCACCGCCTCGCGGGCCGTGTAGCAGCCGGCGGTGTTCGGGAGCACCTCGTACCCGCCCTGGCGGATCAGATCGAGGTGGCTTTCGGGCGAGGGGTTCTCGACGTTGACGCGCCGAATGGCGACGGTGACCAGCTCCGTGCCCGCGGCCTCGAAGGCATCGAGCATTACCTGTGGATTGGGATACCGGCTCGTCCCCACGACGAGGCGCGAGTGGAACTGCCGGTCGCCGATGACGAGCGGGTCGTCGCTCCCCGCCGCTTCCCCATTGGTGTGCACGTCGTCACTCATACCGGTCCGTGCCTGCATTTGAAAGCGCATCGGATGGGGCAGAGGCCAATCTGTGCCGCTGCGGGCAGTTCCCGCTTCATGGATTCTCCCCCGGTAGCATTGCCGGAGGCCTCGTTGTCGCATCCCCCAGTCGGTCGAGGGCTGGACGGCCCCGTAGCCCCATCTGCCCCCGTCCCCCTTCATCCCCCTTGCTGCGCCTGGATGACTTCCACGGTGTCGTCCTCGGAGAGCGTCACATCCGCCCAGTCTTGCTGCCGGATGACGCTCTCATTGAGGGCCACGGCCACGCCGGAGGCCTCCTCCGGATCGATGTCGAGGTCCCGCAGCACGTCGAGGAGCGGATATCCGTTGGGCACGGTCCGCTCCTCCCCGTTTACGGTGACAGGAATGGAGGCGTCGGTCGTAGAAGTCATGCCGTCGGGCTCGGCGATTGAGCATCGGAAAAGCGTGTGGGAGCGAACGGCTCCAGCCAGTCCGAGGTTTCCCCTGTACGCACGAGCTTCGCCACCTCCTCGGCCGTCACCGGCGTCAGGAGAATGCCGTGCCGGTAGTGGCCGGTAGCCATCACGACGCCGGGCACGGCCGTCGGCCCCACCAGCGGCGCATGGTCGCGGCTGGCGGGCCGCAGCCCGGCCCAGGTGTCGTCCACCGGGAGGTCGTAGATGCCGGGCACCACTTCCCAGGCCCCCTCCAGCAGATCGTACAGGCCGCCCGCCGTGACGGTGGTGTCGAAGCCCATCTCTTCGCTCGTGGCCCCCACCACGATGCGCCCGCTGTTTTTCGGGGCCAGGTACGCCTCCGGCCCCCGGATCACGTGCTGAAGGTCGAAGGGGCGCCTGCGCTGCAGTTGGATCATTTGCCCCTTCACGGGCCGCACCGGCGGCTGCGCATCGGGCGTCAGGCCGTCCAGGTCGCGCGACCACACGCCCGCCGCCACCACCACCGTCTCCGCCGCCACCCGCTCGCCGTCGTCCGTCACGACGGCCGGGGTGTCCGCGTCCGGGGCCACGGCCTGCACCGGCGTCTCCTCCTGCAGCGTGCCCCCTTCCGCCTCGAAGGCCGTCCGAAGGGCGTCGAGGAGCAGCCGGTTGTCCACTTGATGGTCGGACGGCGCATAGACGGCCGCCGACAGTCGGGGCGCGACGAACGGCTCCAGGTCGCGGGCCTCCTCGCCGGTGAGCCATTCCACGTTCAGGCCCTGCTCCTCCTGAAACTCGTAGAGGCGCCGCAGGGCCTCCGCACTGTCGCGGTCGTCGGCCGCGATGAGGGTGCCCTCGTCGCGATAATCGACCGTCGTGCCACTGGCGGCCTCCACCCGGGCCGCAAAGTCGGGCCAGCGGCGGAGGCTCTCGCGGTTCAGGTCGTACAGCTCCAGCTCCTCAAACCCAATTTCGGCGTCGGGGGCCAGCATGCCGGCGGCCTGCCAGGACGTACCGCGGCCCGCTCGGCCCTTGTCGAAGAGGGTAACGGGCGTTCCGGTGCGCACAAGCTCGAAGCCGATGGCGAGCCCGATGGTCCCGCCCCCCACGATGACAACGTCGGTGTCCATGGTGTCGGGGGATGCTCGTCGTGGAAGAAAGAGGGCCCCACAGCCGTTGGGGGCCAGCGTCCATCCCACCCGAACCCGTTGCTCTCGTTCCCTGCGAATGAGACAGGGCAATCGCATGAAGAGTCCGCGTTGTATTTGTAGGTTGTAAAGTCCATGC
>CAYOWD010000085.1:0-15477 GCA_964407535.1 uncultured Salinivenus sp.
GCCTCGATCGCCTCCGGGTCCCGGTCGATGCCCAACACCCAACCGTCGGGCTCGGACCGATCGAGAATCGCCGCCGTGTGCCCTCCTCCCCCGACCGTTCCCGAGCCCCCCGCCCCAATCAAAACGGTCGAGTGTCCCGCCGCGATCGTGTCGGGTGGGCCCGAGCAGGTGGCCACGTCCCCGACCCGCGCAGCCGGCATGCCGCCAATCAGCACACTGCTGCTTCCCATTGTGATGGGTCCCCCCACGTGCGGCTGGGGGCCGTTGGACATCGGACAGGTGTGCATGTCGGAACTCCGGGCCGCGGGCATGCCCTCAATTAGGACGGTCGGCTGCCCGGCCGTGATGACGCCCCCGTGTGCTGTCATGTCGCCTTGTCGTGCTGCTGGTTGGCCCATTGGATTCCGTACGTTGATTCATAATTGCGCGACAGCCCCTCGCATGCGAAGCGGTGCATGCGGCTCAAAACGCCGAAGGGCCCGGTCCACCGTCGGCCCGATCGTCTTGAGCGTCTTCTTCGTAAAAGACGCCGAAAGCTGGTATCCCGTCTCCTCGTGGACGACGTACAGTTGATCCCGATACAACCGACGGTCCTCCGTCGGGGACCAGACGAGAAGCGCCCGATACGCCCGCCGGCCGCTGTCGAGCTCCATCCATCCTTTCGTCAGCACCTCACATGCCTGCAAGGTCTCCGTCTGCCCGTCAAGTTTCGCGTCGGCGTAGTGGACCGCCGACAGGTCGCCGATGTGTGGATCCACGTTGATCTGAAGGGTGTGCTGGAGGTCGTCCGTCTCCGGACCCGCAAGGACGTACACGGTCTCGTTTCCCCAGTCCTCCCGGAGGGCCATTGTGAAGTCGCCGCCGTGAAACAGGGAGGATCCCTCCCCGGACTGGGCCCATTGGGCCTCCGGCGCGGCCTCGTGGCAGACGGTATGTTCACGCTGACGGTAAGGAGACGGGAGCATCCGGATCATGTCGCAAATGGCATGTTGGATTGAAATCGATGGGGAACGGCGTCAGTCGATCTCGATGAGGTTGCCCTGAATCTGGGTGATCCCGGTCGCTTCCACGCTCACCATTCCCCCCTTCAAGTCGTTATTGGCCGTCCCCTCCGAGACCACCTCGGTGCCCTTAATTTCGTGGCTGTCGGCGGCCTCCGACGTGACGTTCATCCCGGTTTGTTCGTAGTCCTCATTGGCGGCGGCGGCGATATTGGCGGCCTGTAGGTCCATGTCCCCATCCGCCTCCATACTGGTGTCGCCGCTGGTCGTGGTCTTGAGTTCCTTGGCCTGAATGTCAATGACCCCCTCGGGCGCATGCATGTCGATGTCCCCGTTCTCGGTCTTGATCGTCAGCTTCTCGTTGCCGATATCGATCGAGAACATGTTTTCTTCGCTCTCATCGGCGATCGTGAGCACCTCGTTGTCGTCATCGATGGTGACGAAATGCCCGTCTTTGCTCTGGACTGTGACCTTTTCGTTGGCGTCGTCCATGACCACCGTGTGGCCCTTTTTCGTCTCCACCCGGATGTTCTCGTTTTCGTCGTCGAACGTGGCCTGGTGCTGGTCCGTGGTCGTCAACCGGACGCGATCGTTCTTGTCGTCGAGTCGAAATCGATGCTGGTCCGCCGACTCCAGGGTCACCGTCGCTTCCTCTTTGGTGTCGTCCATCACCAGCTGGTTGCCGGCGTGCGTCCGCAGTACGTTCTCCATCTTGTTCTCCGCCACGGACGGCGACTTATTGGACGGGTTCGGCGCGGTGCCGAGCGCCACGGGCCGGTCGATGTCCCCGTTCTCGAAGGCCACGATCATCTCGGTGCCGGCGTGATTGGGAAAGTGCATCCCGTAGTCCGCCCCCGAGTACGGCTGCGCCATGCGGATGGGCAGCGTCTTCCGCCCGTCTGCGCGTCCCTCTCGCTGGTCGAAGTGCATCTGGGCACGGTACCGGCCCTCATCGTCAATGTAGGCGTAGTCGCCCCCCGCGCTCTCAATCGTCGCCGTGAGCACCCCCGGCGCCTCCGGCTTCGGCGTCTCCCGGGGCGGGCGGTACTGCACTGCCGCCGGGATGCAGGTACACTCGTTCTCGTAGTCCTCTTCTGCCTCCCCGTTCGTTGAAACCTCCTCCGTGGAGTCCGGCAGCACGTCCAGGCTGAGCCCCGCCCGCTGGGAGCCCCGGTGGGTGATCTGCGTGACCAAATAGTCGCCATTGCGATCCCTCCGGTAGTGGTTGCTCAACGTAAACAGATACCCGCTCCGCAGGCCCATGCTCGTGCTCTCGCCCCGGAAGATCCGGCGCCGGGCCTCCTGCTCCTCCCGCCGCACCTCGGCCAGCCGGTTCCCGCGGTCGGCCTCCCGAAAATGCCCCCCGTACTCGTACCGCGTGCCCGGCCCTTCCCCCTCGGACTGAACCGTCATCGTCTCCGGCGTTCGCTCATTGTAGTCCACCAGTCGCGCCGCCCCGGTCACCACCTGCTCCTCACAGACAAACCGTTTCATCGTCTCCTCCTTCTTGCCGACCATGCCCCCGGCGCCGTCGTGGTAGGAAATCGTCTCCGGCGCCGGCATCGGTTCGTGGGCACTTCGGTGATCCGTCACGACGAGGGTTTCTCGGCCGTCGCTGTGGTCGAAGTAGTAGTACATCCCCTCAAACTCCGTCAGGCGCTGGAAGAAGGCCAGGTCCGTCTCCTGATACTGCACGCAGTACTCCCGCGGGCTGTACGAGGCCTCCAGCGAAAACCGGACATCCGACGACGACAGCCCGTTCTCTTCCAGCACCGTCGTAAGAATCTCCTCCACCGTCATCTCCTGGAAGATGCGGCTCGCGTGGTTGAGCGACAGCCAATGCAGGCGGGGACGAAGGGTGGCCTCGTAGGCGACGTAGTCGGCCGTCCGCCCATGCTGGGAGAGGTCGGTCACGATTCCGTAAATCGGAACGGCCTCCTCCCCCCGCATCATCGTGAAGGTGGCCGGCTGGTTCACCACGTCGGCAAACGCGATGTCCGGCGTCTCCGAGACGAGTTGCAGGTTGAAACGGAACGGTTGAGAAAGCCCTTCTTCGCCTTCAAACCGAACGACCTCAAAGGTGTCCGCGTCCAGGGCGGAGGGTTCGAAGGAATAGAGGGAAACGTTGGCGGCGCGGTCAGCAAGCGTCGACATAGCGAGTGGAACGTGGATGTGACGCAGAATGTGATGGGAAAGAGAGGGTGCCCGGTCGTCGGACGGGGAGACGAGCGACCCGGAGTCCTCACCCTGACGGTGGGCGTCTTCTTAGTGCCCCCAATCCGAGAAAATGATGTTCGTATTTCTATTTGCTTGTCCCTCCGGCCTCCGACGGATGAGAAACGAGCGCAACGAGTCGTGTCTTCACGCCAGTCGGGAACTGTCCGTCCCGCCGTGCCCAATCCGGCAATCCCGATTCCTGGTGAGAACGGGCATTGAGTCGAGGAGAGGAACAGGCGCGCAGGCACATCGGCCGCGCAGGACAATCAAAGCGATGATGGAATTCAGGAGTGGGAATTCAGGAAAGGTGGTCCGTGACATGGCGACCCTAAACAAAAACGTTACGTTGTTTCACTTTCAAGTTATTTATTTAAATATTATATTAAGTTTACGGTAAATGTAATCTTGTGACATGCACGAGGGGCTCCCGTGTACGCCCGGGCGGTTTTGAAGGAAACAGGTCCAGGAAGCCTAGTGGGCGGAAGCCATTTTGCGCGAGATCCACGACGTCGCAGCGCTGAGCGTGAAACGCTCAAGTACTCTTGGCGTGGGCAGACGGCTCGCCAAACAGGCCCTCAACCTTTTCACTAAGGCCGTTCTCATGGATCGGTAACGAAGATGGGACGTGTATGCCGCCAGTGTCCGAACCCTACTCTCAACCGGATGTGTACGTACGGGTCCAACACAGAGGCCCGACGTCGCTTACGGCAGCGTAGAATTTTCTCCACTTCCTGAGCCGATGATCCGACGCGACGTACTGATGCGACAGATTCACAAGCTCGGGGAGGCCCTGGCGCAGATTGTGACGGCGGAGCAGCCGGGGCGACCCCAGGCGGTGCTGGATCAGATCGACGAGGCCCTGCAGGTCCACCTCGACGGCACCGCGGCCGATCTGCGGACGCTGCCGCCCGAGACGCTGCTGGCCATGTGCGAAGACGGCGATCGGTTTGATCCGGAGGCGGCCCAGACACTGGCGGATCTGCTACATGTGCAGGGCAACGCCCACCGCGAGCGCGATGAGCGCGAAGAAGCGGGCGCGTGCTTCGGACGCTCCCTTCTGCTCTACCGGCGCCTGCTTGAAGAACCGGACGCGCCGGTATCGTGGAAGGTGGGCACAACGGTCGCGACCCTCGCCGATCGGGTTGATGCGTTGCCGGTCGACGATGCTGCTCAGAAGGCCCTCGACGCACTGCGAAACGGCACTGAGTAATACCGAATCCTGTTGAAGGATTCGGGTATGTACGTGCGTAGGTGTGTAAGTATGTACTTGAGGCCCATCCGTTTGTGCTTGCGCCGACATTTCTGCAGACCCGAACTTTGCAGGCGGATTTGGTATAATCCCAACTCCGCAGCCGGATTCGGTATCCCCCCTTCGCCCGCCACGCAGGACACCTCCGCCCCAACGCTCAACGCCCAACGCTCAACGCCCAACGCTCAACACCCAGTCCCCAACGCCCAACGCTCCTACGCATCTTCCGGCTGTTGAAACTGGTAGGACGCGAATTCGCGGTAGAGTCCCTCCTGCTGCATGAGGGCATCGTGCGTCCCCCGTTGCACGATGCGTCCCGCGTCGAGCACGAAGATGCGGTCGGCGGTGAGGACCGTGGAGAGGCGGGGTGCGATAATGAAGGTGGTACGTCCGTCCATCAGCCGCTCCAGCGCCTCCTGGACGAGGGCCTCCGAGGCTGAATCGAGCGAGGACGTGGCTTCGTCGAGCAGCAGCAACCGGGCGTCGCGGAGGAGGGCGCGGGCAATGGCAATGCGCTGGCGCTGGCCGCCGCTGAGTTTCACACCGCGCTCGCCCACTTCGGCGTCGTACCCGGCGGGAAGGTCCGTTATGAACGTGTGGGCGTTGGCCGCGCGGGCGGCCTCTGTAACGGCCTCGTCGGAGGCGTCGAGCCGTCCGTAGCGAATGTTGTCACGGATCGAGGTGTTGAACAGGTGTACCGACTGCGACACGGCGGCAATCTGCCGGCGGAGCGAGGGGCGCGTGACGGTGCGGAGGTCGTGGCCGTCGAGGGTAATAGCTCCGGACTGAGGATCGTAGAAGCGCGGGATCAGTCCAATCAGGGTGGATTTGCCGGCCCCGCTCGGGCCGACGAGCGCCACCGTCTCGCCTGCGTCCACCTCCAGCGTCAGGTCGTGCAGCACCGGCCGATCCGGTTCGTAGGCAAACGTCACGTTCTCGAAGGCGACATGCCCGTCGACGGGCGGAAGGGTGACGGCATCGGGGGCATCGCGAAGGGCCGGTTCGGTGTCGAGCAACTCAAAGAGGCGTTCTGTGGCCCCGGCGGCGCTGTTGAATGTCGAGTAGAGCTCCGACATGCCGCCCACGCTCCTAGCGATGTTAAAGGCGTAGAAGACGAAGGCTACAAGATCGCCCTCCGTGAGGCGGCCCGCCAGCACCTCCAGGCCGCCGTACCAGAAGATGCCGACGAGGGCCGCAAAGAACAGGAGGCCCACCGTCGACGAGAAAAGCGACGAGACAAGCACGCGGTAGCGCGCGGTGTCGAACAGGTCGTCGACAGCGGTATTGTACCGGTCCACCTCGTAGGTTGACCGCCCGAAGGCCTTTACGACCTGAATGGCGGTCAAGGCTTCTTCGGCCACGGCCGTCGTGTCGGCCAGTTGATCCTGGATGCGGCGGGCGAGGCCCCGAATCTTGCGCCCGAAGTAGACCGCAAAGCCGGTCACCGCCGGCACGACGAGAAAGATGATGAGGCTGAGCCGCCAGTTGAGCATCACCATGAGCGCCACCGAGCCCAGCAGGGACAGTGATCGCGTGAGCAGGTTCGAGAGGGCGTCGGTGACCGCGTTGCGTATCGCGCCCACATCGTTCGTGAGCCGAGAGGTGAGGTCGCCCGTGCGGTGGTTGGCAAAGAAGCGGAGGCTCTGCCGGTGGAGGTGCCGGTAGACGCGCTTTCGCAGGTCGGCCACCACCCGCTCGCCCGTCCAGCCCAGCAGGTAATTGCCCCCGAACGACGCGGCGGCCCGCAGCAGAAAGAGCACGATGAGGCCGCCGGTCAGCTGATGCAGGAGTGCATGGTTCTCCTCCTGAAAGACGGCGTCCACGAGCTCGCGCAGGCCCAGCGGCACGACGAGCGCCACCAGGGTGCCCAGGATCGTGAGGAGGAAGGCCGTGGCCAGGCGGCGCCAGTAGGGGCGACTCAGCCGAAGAATGCGGCCCAGAGACGCCCAGAGGCGCTTGGGCTTCAACGGCGCGGCGTCGGACGAAGAAGCGGCGTCCGCCATGACGTAGAAGACGAACAACGGAACAGCGAACGGGAGGGAACGACGCCCCGACAACGGCAATCCCGACAGCCGTCGGAACGCCATCGGGATACTGCTCCTGTGCTCCGACGTGTGGCGGAGGGGGAGGGATTTGAACCCCCGAGGCCCAAAGGGCCTGCCGGTTTTCAAGACCGGTGCATTCAACCAGGCTCTGCCACCCCTCCAGTACGTACGGGATCCTGCGAGAGACAGGATACTGTTGCATGCAAGAACCCGCAGGACGGTTTCGCGCCCCGCTTGAATCTATGGTGCAGGCCCATAGGGGGAAGCTCCGTTGGTACCAGGTCTTCAGGGAATTGTGTGCACCGGATTCTGCGACCATCTGCACGATGTCCGGCGTCTAATATCAGCAAGGTGCAGGGATTGCCTGGATCTTGCCGGACAGGTCCGGCCCGGACAAGTCCGACTCGGACAAGTCTGGCTGCAAGCTTCCGGTATAGAGGGGGGCAATACCTATCGCAGTCAGGCATTTTTCCTGTCCTGCATCGCAGAAGAAGGTTCTCGTAGCGCCGTTGGACTCCACTCCAACGGCGCTACAAATCCGGTTCGTAGACCGGAATGAATCTGCCGGATTTGGTATTAGTAGGGGGAGGCATCCCCGATCCAGACGAACGGTCGGCAGCACGTGCAAAAGTGCCCGGACGGTCGCCGGGGACCATTTGCGGAGGGGCTTCATTCCCGGTTGTCCCTGTATCCCCTGTTCGTCTTCCCGACCCATCCCCGCTCGTTCATGGAGGTCCTCCTGCAATCGCCCATCACGCTTGCCCTGCTTCTGCTCAATGTCGGCATCAGCGGATACGCGATGCTTGCGGCTCCGTCGCTTCTCGACGAGCTGTCCTTCCGGCCACGTCGCATTGAGGAGCGAGGGGAATACTACCGGTTTTTGACGGCCGGGTTTGTGCACGCCGGCGGCGCCCATCTCGCCTTCAACATGATCACGCTCTACTTCTTCGGGCCGCAGTTGGAGCCGAGTGCGTTTTTGGCCCTGTACTTCGGGTCCGAACTGACCGCCCACGCACTCACGTTTGCCGTGCACCGGCATGATCCCCACTATTCGGCGGTCGGGGCCTCCGGCGCCATCAGCGGGGTGCTGTTTGCGTTCTGCCTCTATGCGCCCCTGGCGATGCTCGGCGTGATGTTCGTGATCCCGATGCCCGCGATCCTCTTCGCCGTGCTCTACGTCGTCGTGTCGGTGTACGCCATTGGCAACACCGAGCGCGGAGGGGGCGGCGGCATTGCCCATGAGGCCCATCTGGGCGGGGCGCTTGGGGGCGTCGTCATCACGATTCTGATCGACTATCCCCGTCCCATCAACGTCTTTCTGGGAGAGATGCAGACGCTATTCGGCTGAGGACGGCTCGTCGGCCAGCAGGCGCTCGGTCAAGACCTCCCAGTCCGTGAAGACGAAGCCGCGCGCATCCGTCGATCGCCCGTCGGTGCCGTCCGGCGCAAACCAGGCCACGCGCCAGCCTGCGTTTTGCGCGCCTTCGACGTCCGACCGGTAGGAGTCCCCGACGTAGAGGATGTCGTCGGCCGACACGCCGGCCGCGTCCGTGGCCTGGGCAAATGCCTCGGGAGCGGGCTTGAGCGCCCCTTCTTCTTCGCAGATCACGACGGCGTCGGCCCGTTCCGTGAGGACGGGAAACTCCTTGAACTTCTCCGTCTGGACCTCCGCAAAGCCGTTTGTCAGCACGCCCACGGGCAGATGCGCCGCGATGGCCTCGTAGGCGGCCTGTGCCCCAGGGACGAGCTGCCAGTGCCGTCCGTAGCGCTGCACATAGTAGCGCCGCACGAGGGCCGGGTCGGCGTGGGGGGCCTCAACGGCCGCGAGCAGCTCTTCAAACCGTCGTTCCTTGAGCGTCTCCTTGTCGATTGTCCCGTTCTCATACTCGCGCCACAGGGGCTTGCTTACCGCCCGGTACTGCGCCTGCAACTCGTCGACGGACAGGGTGCCGAAGATTGCGAGGTAGCGATTTCGCACGTCCGCCAGCGCCTTGCGCTCGGCGTGCCGATGATCGAACAGCGTGTCGTCGAGGTCGAAGTAAACAAACATAGCAGTGGCAAATTACGAGTGGCGAATTACGAATGACGCGTCAGAGCGGGGGCAGCCAGCAATTCGACGCTAATTCGACATTCGCACTTCGTCACTCGACAGTGTCGTTTCGAACATAGCGTATTCTTTGTCTTTGACGCCGCCGATGGACTCGACGTGGTTCTTGAGGCGGTCGTTGGTGTCGAGAATCCAGCTCATTTCGCAGGCGTCGTAGCCGTTGGGCGGGCCGTTCTTGATGGTGGCCAGCACGAGCAGACTGTCGAGGCCCTTGCCCTGGTAGTCCTGCCGAATCCCCATGAGCGGCATGCGCACCTCGTAGATGCCGAATGTCTTGTACAACAGAAGCTTGGGCAGGCCGAGCGGGAAGAGCCGCCCGTCGTGTACGTGGCGCAGGGCCTGGTTCAGGTTCGGCAGGGCGATGGAAAAGCCGACGGGCCGGCCCTCGTGCTCCACGAAGAAAATCAGATTCTCGTCGATGATCTGCTCCATCTCCTCGGCCAGCTGCAGAAACTCCGACTCCGTCACCGGCACGAAGCCCCAATTGTCGGTCCAGCCGTCGTTGAAGATTTCCCGGATCGTGCGGGCCTCCTCTTCAAACCGATCCATGTCCACGGTGCGTACCGAGAGGCCGGGCGTGCGCTTTTTGACGAGGTCGCCCCCCCGTTCCAGGCGCTCGTACTGGCAGTACTTCTTGTGCACGTAGTAGGCCCACATCGTCATGCTGCGCTCAAAGCCGTACCGTTCCAGGAAGTCCTCGTGGTAGGGCGGGTTGTACGGCATGAGGATGGACGGCTCCCGGTCGAAACCGTCGACCAGCAGGCCGGCGGTGTCGTTGAGCGACGGATTGGCCGGGCCGCGCATCTGTGCGAGTCCCTGTTCGCGGAGCCAGTTGCCCGCCGCGTCGAGCAGGGCCTCCGCCACCTCGTACTCCTCGACACACTCAAAGAAGCCGAAGAACCCGGTGTTGTCCTCGTAGGTCTCCAGGTGCATGCCGTTCACGATGCCCGCGATGCGGCCCACGACGTTCCCGGACGCGTCCTCCGCCAGGAACAGCTGCATGTCGCCGTGATCGAAGAAGGCGTTGTCCGACGGATCGAGCGTGGACGTCACATCCATCCGCAGGGGGGGCACCCAGTGCGGATAGCGGTCCGGATAGAAGTTGTAGGGGAAGTCGATGAAACGGCTACTCGACGGCTTGACGGGCTGCACCGTCACGGCAGAGGAAACCGACATCCGGGGGGAGGAGAGACAACGAATGGGACACGCAAATGCACACGCCGCCGCCTCCGGGTAGCCCGGAAACGACGGCGTCATAACGGATGGGTCGGGTCGGCTGTTCAGACGCCTCTCCGACGGGCGATGACGGCAGAGCGCGGATGCGTCCAGGCATCCACGTCTCTGCTCAGTCCGGACCGGAGTGGTCCGTCAACGGCAACAGCGGTCCCTGCCGCTCCGGAGGCGTTCGGCCCACAATTATCCTCCCCTACTCCGCGGGCGGCGTGCCGTGGCCGTTGGTGCCGATGACGCCGTACTTCCTGCCGATCTTCTGGAACGCCTCCAGAATCTGGTCCAGCTCCTCGTCGGAGTGGGTCGCCATGTAGGAGGTTCGCATCAGGGATTGGCCCCGCGGTACGGCCGGCGGAATGACCGCGTTTACGAACACGCCCTCTTCCAACAGGTCGCGCCAGAACCGGAAGCACTGCTCCATGTCGCCCACCACGACCGGGATGATGGGCGTTTCGCTTTCCCACACGTTGAAGCCGAGCTCCCGAAAGCCCTCACGCATGTAGTTGGAGACCTCCCAGAGCCGTTCCAGCCGTTCCGGCTCACTTTCGAGAATGTCGAGGCACTTTAGCACTGTCGCCACGGTGGAGGGCGGCATCGACGCACTGAAGATGTGCGTGGACGCCTGATGGCGGATATACTCGATGACGTCGCGGTCGCCGACGCAGAACCCGCCGATTGAGGAAAAGCTCTTGGAGAACGTGCCGGTGATGAGATCGATTTCGTCCTTTAGGCCATACGTGGCAGCTGATCCGCGTCCGCCCGGGCCCACCGCTCCGATGGCGTGGGCATCATCCAGCATGAGCGCCGCGCCGAACTCGCGGGCCAGGTCCAGCAGCTCGGGCACCTGTGCAATCTTGCCGCTCATCGAGAACACCCCGTCGGTGGCAATGAGCTTCCCGGCGTCGGGATTTTCCTCGTGGGCCCGCTCCAGCATGCCGCGCAGGTGCTCCATATCGTTGTGCTGATAGCGGCGCGTTTCGGCCATGCTCGCCTGCGTGCCGGCCACGATGCAGGCATGGTTGTCCTTGTCGGAAAAGATGATGTCATTCCGTCCGGCGACGGCCTGCAGCACCCCTTCATTCGTCATGTAGCCGGTCGAGAACAGGACCGCTTTGTCCTTTCCCATAAACTCGGCCAGCCGATGCTCCAGCTCCAGGTGCAGGTCGAGCGTGCCGTTCAGGAAGCGGCTGCCGGTACATCCGGTGCCGTATTCATCAATGGCGTCTTTGGCGGCCTCCTGCACGCGGGGATCGGAGGTGAGACCCAGGTAATTGTTGGAGCCGGCCATAATGACCTCGTCCCCGTCCATGACGGCCCGGGAGCCTTCACTGTACTCAATGGGACGGAAATACGGATACAAGTCCGCTTGCTTCGCTTTCGCGTAGTCCTTCGACGGGTCGAAGAATTCGTGACATTTCTCAAAGAGTGACGGTTCGTCCTCCGTCTCAGCCTCCTTGGTTCGAACAAACTCGTGCGGCCGTGTCTGATCAGGCATTATGTAGGCAGTGACGTGATGCGTAAGCGCACGTACAAGTGGGAGTATGGGGCCGTTCGTCGAGAACGAACAGATTGTCTTTAGTCTCCCCTTCTCTATAGAGTCGCCTCGTCCTCCGGAAAGGTAACATGGAGATCATCCCCGAATCAACAAGGCGTTGTAGAGAACGACACCAAAAAAACGTAAGGGAGTTGAAGCAGCCGCATGCTGTACGCCTCATATCGGGCGCGTTTCCCGCTCACTTCCGGTTTGGGTGGGCCTATAGACGTGAAATTACTATTTTGTGCGGTCTTTTACATGTACGGAAGTGTCCTTGGGGGAGATGGCAGTCGATCCCCGTCTCATTTCCTCAAGTTTGATCATGGAAATTTCAAAACCGGACTCACGGAAGCGGGGCGGCAGCGAATCGTGCGACCCCATTGGCCCCGAATATTCGCTCGGCGGTTTTTACTGATACGTGAATGGGTTCTTAAAGACGATCTCCGCTGGTAGCATAACACGGTCCCCTTCGCACGGAGAATATTGTTTAACTACCCGTGCACGGATCAGTAGAATTGAAGTCGGAATTGCAGCCCGGCGCCCCGTTCGACGTGTGCTTCCGTCCAGCGGAGCGCGGACGCGGACCGGGGGCCTCGTCCCGGCTGCTCGTGGGGCCGGTGGGGAGAGCGGAGGCGTCCAATGGGCCGCACGCGGAGATTGAGGGACTCGCCCACGTCGAACGTAAGCAGATGCGCGCTAACATAGGCGTCCAGCACGTTGAGTGCGTAGAGTAGTCCAGCGCCCAGGACGGCAAGGTTGCGGCGACGCCGGAACTGGTCGCGCTGGCTTCGCATCAGGCTGAGCCGGTCCGTGCCCAGCCGGTTTGTTACTTCATTGAACTGCGGCTCGTATTGGGCGTAGTCGCCGGGCAACTCCTCGCGGCGGCCAAAGAGATGGGCCCGCTTGAACAGCAGATATTCCTGCTGCGAGGTATACATGCGGTACCCCAGCGCGGCCAGGCCGGCATACACAAACGGAATTTTGTAGTGCTGTCGGTTGTAGTACTGTCCCCACCCCGGCACCGCCGCACTTCGCCAGAGCGCCCCGGTGGGAGAGTGGTCCGGCGAAAATCCCTTTTTCTTCAGAATCTCGGCGCGCACGCTGTCAGGCTGGGCGTGGACATCAACGGCCCCGATGCTGCATAGAACGACGAGTCCCGTCAGTAGGACCGGAAGCCGAAGGCGCCGCACGGACATCGCCTGGACGAGTCTGAATGGGACAGTGAAGCGGTCGCGGGCAGCGAGCATCAAGCGGCGGGCGAGCGGATCTTCCCCCGTGTAGTCCATCGGGGCACGCGTCGCATTCCCTGACGAACACGAGACAAGACACCGGAGCGGAACGGAGGCCCGATCCCGTCTTGGGGACATCGGGGTCACAGAGACAGACCGATGCGTCCTGTCGTTACTGTTCTTCCATGACGAGGTCAACGAGCCGCTCAAGATCCTCTTCCGAGTAGTAGGCAATTTCAATGTGTCCCTCGCCGTCGCTGCCGTGGCTGATCTGCACCTGTGTGCTGAGACGGGATCGCAGCTTACTTCGGAAGTCGTCGAGCTGAAGCGCGTCGCGGTCCGGTTCCGAGGACGACGTCGACGGTGCTGCGTCGTCTTCGTCCGCCTCCTGATCCTTGTGCCACTCGCGCGCCTGGCGTTCCACTTCGCGCACGGAGAGGTCGTCCTCGATGGTTTTCTCCAGCAACTCGACCTGAGCGTCCTCGTCGTCCATGGCGATGAGGGCCCGCGCATGGCCCATGGCCACCTCCTTGTCGCGCAGTGCTGCCTGTACGCGGGGCGGCAGGCGGAGCAGGCGAAGGAAGTTGGACACCGTGGCCCGGCTCTTGCTCACCTTCTCCGACACTTCTTCCTGCGTGAGGCCGCACTCCTCCATGAGGCGCTGGTAGCCGAGGGCCACCTCGATGGGGTTGAGCTCCTCCCGCTGCACGTTTTCCACGAGCGCCATCTCCAGCATCTCCTCCGAACTGGCCTTTCGGATAAAGGCCGGCAGCCGCTCAATGCCGGCCCGCCGGGCGGCCCGAAGGCGCCGCTCCCCCGAGATGATTTCAAACTGCCCGTCCCCGAGGGCCCGCACGGTGATGGGCTGGATGACGCCCAACTCTTCGATGGAAGAGGCTAGTTCGTCGAGCGCCTCATCTTTAAATTCCTGACGGGGCTGGTAGGGATTGGGGCGGATGCGTTCAACGGCCACCTCGGCCACCCGCCCGAGCAGGCGCGTCCCGTCCTCAAACTGATAGAGCTCGCTTTCCGACACGTCGCCTTCCTTGTCCGACCGGGGACCGTCTCCGTCGGGCGCGTCCTGCTCCTCCTCATCGGAGGGGATGAGCGCATTCAGTCCTTTGCCAAGTGCAGAATCGTCAGCCATACCGAACAGGAATCAAAAAAATGGGTGAGCGCAAGCGGACAGAAGACGCGGGGAGGCCGCCTCCGCTGTTACAGCGAGAGATCGTCGGCAGGGGGGGATTCCTCGTCGTCCGACGACGCGATCGTCTCCGTCACGTTTTTCTCGTCGTCCTCCGTGGTATCGTCTTCGCTGGGCAGTTCGAGGCCGTCGGGCAGGTCCTCCACGTCGATCCGATCTTCCTCGGGGTGATGCGTATCGATGTACTCCTCGTTGTTGTCCAGCACCTCCTGGGCCAGGGCCATGTAGTTGCGAGCGCCCTTGCTGGAGGCTTCGTACAGGATGGCGGGCTTGCCGAAGCTCGGCGCCTCCGACAGGCGCACATTCCGCTGCACGATGGTCTCGAACACCTTGTCGCCGAAGTAGCGGCGCACCTCATCGGCCACCTGATTCGACAGATTGAGGCGCGTGTCGAACATCGTGAGCAGGACCCCCTCAATCTCCAGTTCCGGATTGAGGTTGCGGCGGACAATCTTAATGGTATTGAGGAGCTGTCCCAGTCCCTCCAGGGCAAAGTACTCGGCCTGTACCGGAATGAGCACCGAGTTGGCCGCCGTCAGCGAGTTGAGCGTCAGCAGGCCGAGGGACGGCGGACAATCGATGATGACGAAGTCGTACTTCCGCCGGATCTGCGGCAGCGCACTGCTGAGGATCTCCTCGCGTTGCATCTCGTCGATCATCTCAATTTCGGCCCCGACGAGATTGATGTGGCTCGGAATCACGTCAAGGAACGGCATCTCCGTCGTGACGACCGCCTCGGCCGCGGGGACCTCCCCAATCAACACCTCGTAGATTGAGGCATCGACTTCCTTCTCCGTCAGCCCGATGCCGGACGTACAGTTGGCCTGCGGGTCGATGTCGAGTAGCAGGGTCGAGTATTCAGTCGCCGCCAGTGACGCTGCCAGATTGATGGCCGTCGTCGTTTTGCCGACGCCGCCCTTCTGGTTTGCCGTCGCAATCACTTTGCCCATAGGTGTACATTCTCTTTGCGGAAGGAACGGCCCGTCGCGTCCCTACAGAACAAGATGGGATCGCCCAAAAACAAGCGAGGTACAGAGGCCGACGGCCCCAATCGTCGGGAATCGAACAACCGGTGCCGTCGAACCGGTCGAACCGCTTTGGAACCTGTTCGGACAAGGAGGCAATGCCGAGGGCCAGTGGCCGATGCGTCCATAAACGATTTCACATGCCCCATGTGTCCCCGACGGTGCAGCCGACGTACGGCCAACGGGCATCCGTATGCTCCTTTCGTTGCGGGCGATCGGCCCCTTCCAAACAGTGCCCAAAACAATACCAAGTTACGAAACGCTGTGCACCATGTCCACCGGTGCCGGGATCACTCCTGCGTCGACCGGGGTTTGAAGAACGGAGAAGACAGGGGGCCTGTTCGCCTCCGTTCCGATGGATGAACCGGTCCCCCGGGCACGTGTTCAGCCCCGGTCGGTCCCCCCTCCCTTCCGCCTCTGTGCTCTGCACCATCCGCCCGCTCAGTATGGCTCGTCGCATCGTTCTGCAGTCCGAGGACGACCCGGATCGTCCGGATCCCGAGTCCCTGACGATCGACTATTCGGGGGATCTCAATCCCCAGCAGTACGAGGCGGCCACGGCGGGGGACGGTCCGCTGCTTATTGTGGCCGGGGCCGGGACGGGCAAGACGCGCACTCTCATCTACCGACTCGCCT
>CAYOWD010000086.1:0-15250 GCA_964407535.1 uncultured Salinivenus sp.
TCCTGAGCGACCTGACCCGGAAGGTGACCATGCAGACGCTCTACCACGACGGGGGCTTCTCCAGCATGGGCATCTCCGACCAGATCGTGGAGGCCATGGAGGAGTCTTTTGCCGAAGAGGCCGATGATGAATAACGAGATCACTCGTGCGGGGGTGGCACCGCGACCCGGTTCCGTCCCCCCTCTGCGCTCTGTGTCCCCGCCGCCCCAACGCCCCTGATCCGTGATCAATCTCTTCGTAACCGACATCGACGGGTGCCTGTCTGAGCCCTACCAGGCATACCACCTCGATGGGTTTACCACGCTTCAGCGCTACGCCCGGGATGCCGAGCCCCCGACGGCGGCGTCGGTGACCCCGGCGGTGTCCGTGTGCTCGGGCCGGTCCTACCCGTATGTGGAGGCAATTACCCAGGCCCTCGGGCTCACCGTCCCCGTCCTCTTTGAGAGCGGCGGCGGACGCTTCGACCCGGTTGAGGCCCAGATCACCTGGAACCCGGCGCTGACCGACGAGGTCGAAGACGAGCTGACGGAGATGCGTCGCTGGCTGCGGACCGAGTGTGTGCCCGGCACCAAGATGTCCATCGATCACGCCAAGCGCACCCAGGCCGGCATCGTCTCGCCGGATGAGGACGAAATTCGCGAGGCCCATCCCCGCATCCGGGCGTTCGTGGACAACCACCTGCCGGACCTGCACACGTTCGCCACGGACGTCTCGGTGGATGTCGTGCCGGACGGCATCACGAAGCGGAGTGGACTGGAGTGGCTCACCGATCACCTCGGCGTGACGATGAGCGAGACCGCCTACATTGGGGATACGGGCTCCGACGTGGCGGCGCTCAATGCCGTTGGCACTTCTTTTGCACCATCCAATGCGAACGAAGAGGTGCGCGACGCGGTCGATTACGTGATGACCGACGCGGTGATCGAGGGCACCCTGAATGCCTATCGACACTGCCTCGATCAGAATCAGGCGTAGGCAGGACGTACGTGTGCTGCGCACCCGGTCGTTCACTGTGCGTCGTTTCCGTTAACGGTCTATCCAGGGCCATGCGCTTCTTTCTGGCGATTCTCGTACTTGTCGGCCTCCCCTGTGGCCCCACCGGGGCGCAGCCCGCAAGCGGGCCGTCGGTGGGCGACGGCGAACGGGCGGCGGCCCAGCGGGCGTCCGACGAATCCAGCCGGGCCCTCCAGCACCGCAGTGCCCCGGCGGAAACGGCCCTCAGCCACGTGGTGGGCACACGCGAGGTTACGCTCTACAACCGGTCGGACTCCACGGCGCCCGTGGCGGTCCTCCCGCCCCGAACGCCGCTCCATCGTCTCGACTGCGGTGACAACTGGTGCCGTGTGCGCACCGCGGAGGGACAGACGGGCTACCTTCCCGCTGAAATGATTTCCAACGTCTGGATTCGCATCTCGAAGGCCGATCGGCAACTGTACCTCTATCGCGGGACCCGTCTCGTTGAGGTCTTCGACATTGACGTGGGGTACAACGCCTTTGCCGACAAAAAGCAGCAGGGCTCCCGCCGCGATCGCGACCACTGGCGCACGCCGGAGGGCACCTTCTACGTGGTCCACAAAAATCCCCGTAGCGACTTCTACAAGGCCCTCGTCCTCAACTACCCGACCGCTCAGGACGCAGAGCGCGGCCTGAAGGAGGGCCTCATCTCGCGGCGTCAGTACGAGGCCATCGTGGACGCGCAGGAGGAGCGTCGAATGCCGCCCATGGATACCCAGCTTGGGGGATGGATCGAGATCCACGGGCAGGGAACGGGCGGGGCCACCAACTGGACCCAGGGCTGTGTGGCCGTCGAAAACCGCGTGATGAACCAGCTGTGGACGACGGTCGGTGTGGGCACGCCCGTATTGATCGAGTAGCCGACGGGTGTCTTGCGCGTAGGGAAGTGGAAAATCGCTTTTTGGCCGGACGGGGAATGTTTACGTTGGGGTAAAACAAAATTCCGGAAATCTACGCCGGAGCGGCGGGGGATATGGAGGACACGTAGGGCCGCATGGGCATATCCTACACCAGTTCGACTGTCCATCCCGCCTGTGTTCTCGTGTCCTCGTCCGCTGAGACCGTCCCCATGCATGCCCCCCGTTGGATCCCGACGCTTGTTCTTCTCCTCTTCGTTCTCGTCGGCTGTGGCGGCAACGGCGACGCCGTGGGGCCGCCCTCCGGCTGGACCGGCACCGAGACCCGTATGTGGAAATCCTCCGTCGATACGTCGGCGGTGTTTCGGAATCTGAGCGGACTCACTGCGATGGGGATTTTGCAGAACGAGTTTGCTCTAAGTGGAGGGCGGGTGACGCAGACGCAATTTCAGGGCGCCATCAAGCGCACGCTCGTCGAGCTCTACCGCAGCAATCCCGCCCTCGTCGATTCGCTCTTTGAGCAGCACGCCGTGCCCGAACTGCAAGAGGCGGAGCTTGGCAGCGACGCCGTGGATGGGGGGCGGCTCAACTCGACCCTGCGGCAGACCTACAAACAACGAGCCCTGCAGGCCATCGACGAGCACTACCAGCAGCCGACGATCAAAGAGGGCATCAGCGATCTGGCGTATCCGGACAGCCTCCGGACCGACGAGCACAGTGGGAAAGTGACGGTGCAGGTTCACATCAATGAGCAGGGGCAGATCGACGCCGTCGAAGTGGTACAGGGCACACATCCCACGCTGAATGCCATCGTCATGCGGGCTGCGACGCAAACAACCTGGCAGCCGGCCTTCGTGACGATCGACGGAAAGCAGGTCTCCTATCCGGGATGGGCCCGCCTGTCCACCACATTCCCCGCCCCGCGCTAAGGGCCCGGATTCGGCTGACAGATGCGGAAGCAGCGTCGGCGCGGGCGAAGCCGCATCTAGCCCACCAGTACGCCGGCAATCGTTGCCGTTATCCACGAGGCCAACGCGCCGCCCAGCACTGCCCGCAGCCCGAGCGCGGCCACCTCACTTTTGCGGGACGGCGCAATGCCCCCAATGCCGCCAATCTGGATGGCGATCGATCCGAAGTTGGCGAATCCGCAGAGGGCATAGGTGCCGATCAGAACGGAGCGTTCGCTCAGGCTCGATTGAAGGTCGCGGAGGGAGGCATACGCCACAAATTCGTTGACGGCCACCTTCTCGCCGAGAAGCGTTCCCACCTGCAGAATGTCGGTCGCCTCCACGCCCATGGCCCACGCCAGCGGGGCAAAGAGAAAGCCGAAGACCGCCTGGAGCGACAGCGTCTCGAAGCGTCCGCCGGAGGCCTGTGCCACCAGCGCATTGAGGTTGTAGAGGTCCGTGCCGTACACCGTTGGCGCCCCGAGCCACTCGAACCCCGCGTTCACGGCGCCGATCAGGGCGAGGAAGGCAAGCAAAATCGCGCCGACGTTGAGGGCCAGCCGTAGGCCCTCGGACGCCCCGTTTGCCGCGGCCTCAATGACGTTGTCGGTGTCGGGACCCGTGTCGAGGGCCGCCCCGCCCTGCGTGACCGGTGTCTCCGTCTCCGGCACCAGAATTTTGGCCATGACGATGGCGGCCGGGGCGCTCATCACCGACGCCGACAACAGATGCTTCGCAAAGAGCTGTCGGGATTCCGGGGAGTCGCCCCCGAGAAAGCCGATGTACGCGGCCAGCACCCCACCGGCAATGGTGGCCATGCCCCCCGTCATGAGCGTCATAAGCTCACTGCGGGTCATGTCCTCGACGTACGGCTTGACGGCCAGCGGGGCTTCCGTCTGTCCGATAAAGATGTTGGCGGAGGCCGCCAGCGACTCCGCCCCGGAGATGCGAAGCGTGTGCTGCATGAGCCGGCCTAGTCCCCGGACGAGCGGTTGCACTACCTGCAGATGATACAGCACGCCCATCAGCGAGGCAAAAAAGATGATCGTCGGGAGGACCTGAAACGCAAAGTTGTTCCCCGCCTCCGGATTCCCGAGATCCCCGAAGACGAATTCCGAGCCCTCGTACGTGAACGACAACAACGTGTCGAAGAACGTAGCGAGGGTGTCGAACACCACTTCGCCGGGCCCCGTCTTGAGCACGAGCACGGCGAACACGAGCTGGAGGCCGATGCCCGACGCCACGAGCCGCCAATTGATGGCCCGGCGATTGGTGGAAAACAGCACCGCGATGCCGAGAAATACCGCGATGCCGAAGAGGCCGCGAAGAAGGGCCACGGAAAACGACATGCCGCCCGAACCATTTTGAATCGAACCGTGCGCCCGAAAGATAGAAAGCGGCACGGGGAGGACAAACCGCCTCGGATATACGGCCTGCAATACGACGGGGCGCCGGAGCGAATGCCCCGACGCCCCACCGAGTGGAAGGACGGCATCAAACGACTCTCCTTCGGACAGAGAAGACGACCGCGCTACTCCTCATTGGACGACTCCGGCTTGCGAGACGAGTTGTCCGTCTTCGAGGAGTCCTGTTCTGCGGCGGTCCACGTGTTATTGGACCGATTGACGTCGGGAAGAAGCTGATTGGGATCGACGCTCACCCGCTTCAAGTTCCGCTCCAGCGTCAGGGTGCGCGTATCCTCCGTGAAGAAGGCCTCGGTCGGAATGCGTCGCGTCTCGGAGGAGCCGTCCTGATAGGTCAGCCGCACGGTCACCGGCAGAATGAATTCCTCCTTCTGCTCAATCGTGACCTCGGTGGAATCGCCGGTCGATACGTTGGCCACCGCCTGGTCCGCGTCGTCCGTTTCGTAGAACCAGCTGCGCCAGAACCAGTCGAGTTCTTCGCCGGTCACGTCCTCGATGGTGCGGAAGAAGTCGGCGGGTGTTGGGTGTTTGTAGGCCCATCGATCAAAGAAGGCCCGGAAGGCTTCATCGAAGCGCTCCGGGCCCACGACGTACTCGCGCAGGAGCATTAGGCCGTTGGCCGGCTTGAAGTACGCGAGGAAGCCGAGCGCCCGATCCCGAATGTGATCGGCGTGGGTCATGATGGGCTGGTCCGAAAAGGGCGACGGGGCAAAGCGTTCGCCGATAATGCGGGACGCCCGCTGTAGGCTCTGCTGATTGTTCTCACCGTAAAAGGCATCCTCCGAATACTGGTTCATGAACGTGTTCAGCCCTTCGTCCATCCAGGCCCAGCGGCGCTCGTCGGTGCCCACCACCATCGGGAACCAGGTGTGTCCAAATTCATGATCGGTGACTCCGAACAGGTCCTTGTCTCGCGATTCGACATCGCAGAACATAATCTGCGGGTACTCCATGCCTGCCACGACCCCGGCCACGTTGACGGCCTTCTCGTACGGATACGGGGCCAGAAAGTCGGAGTAGAATTCGACGGAGTGTCGAACGTACTCGGTTGATTCTTCCCAGCCCGGATTGTCTTCAGTCCCGATTCCTTCTTTGGGATAGAAGGAGTGAGCCATCACGGTGCGCGGCCCGGCATCCGCCGTTCCGGCATCCCAGATGAAGGCCTCGGAGGCCGCCCACGAAAAGTCCCGGACGTCTTCGGCCCGGTAGCGCCACGTGAGTGGCCCTTTGCCGTCCGGGCGCGTGTCCCCCTCCCCGACGTCCTCCTTGCCGATGATGGTGGTGATCTCCCCGCTTTCGCGGGCCTCTCGCAGGCGCTTCTGCTGGGTGCTTGTGAGCACGGCCCCGGGGTTCTGGAGCGTGCCCGTGGCCGCTACGATCATGTTGCGGGGCACGGTGATGTTCACGTCGAAGGCCCCGTATTCGAGATAATACTCGCCCTGTCCCAGATAGGGCAGCGAATTCCATCCGCTCACGTCGTCGTAGACGTACATGCGCGGGTACCATTGTGCAAGCTGGTAGACTGTCCCCTGCTCCACGTCCAGAATGCCGTGCCGATCGGCCCCGAACTCCGGGATCTGGAAGCTCCACTCAATGGTGAGGTCCAGCGTGTCCGCCTCAGGCGACAGCGGCTGTTCGAGCGGAACAGCGAGGCGCGTGCCCTCTACCGCGTATTCCGGCGTGACGGTGGTGTCGCCGCGGGTCACCTCAACGGCCGAAAGCGTGTAGCCGGCGTCCTCAAAGAAACCGCTGAAGCGGGCATCGGACGGAACGACCCGGGCGCCGCGACTATCGGACCGAAAGTAATTTTGCTCTAGCTGCACCCACAGCCGCTCAAGTGCGTGCGGGGAATTATTGGTGTAGGTGATTGTCTGGCGGCCCGTAAGCCGATTCTTCGCGGTATCGAGCGTGACATCGATCTCGTAGTCTGCCTCGTTTTGCCAGTACCGGGGACCGGGCTTTCCGTTGGCGGTGCGTTGCGCATCCGCGGCAGGCAGGTCGAGCGACCGGAAGGAGTCGAGGTTGTGCTGCGGGACCTGTTGGCCCACCGCGGGGAGGGCGATCACGAACAGTCCGATCACGGCCCAGACGGACGCGCAGGTGCGACAGAGGATGCCGGTACGGGAAAAACGGGTTAGCATCGGGCTTGACTCATGGTTGAACGGGGGCGCTCCCTCTCCGGAGAAGCAATCCACAATCCGGTTTCGGGAAAAGGAGCGAGCAAAAGCAAATAGGGGAATTATAAGTCGCCGGTCCGTGCAGGTTCATTCCAGCTGCTTCCCAATTCTCATCTCTCGCACGCGCGCGTGCGAAGCGACGATCTTTGGCAGGCGCCAGAAATACAAAAGCCCCGTGGCGGACGCCACGGGGCCAAGGCAGCTTCGGGGGCTCCGTTACTCTCCAATCATGACCGGCTCTCGGAATCCAAATCCGCGGAGGAGATCATTCTCGTACCAGGCAATCTTTTCCGTGTCCTGGGAGGCCCCAATAACGTCCGGAACGCCGTTTTCGTTGAGGTCCGCGGCGTAGACAGATCGGGAATATAGGAGGTTATCTGCGATTACAGCTTTACTCCCGAATGTGCCTGCGGTGCTTCGGAAGTAAGAAATTTCCCCGTCTGCCGAGGCGACACTGGACGACGTCACGATGTCTTTTTCACCGTTGCCATCGAGATCGATCGTCATCACCGAGTTCACGCCCTGCATCTCCGACGAAATGACCTGCATGCCCGGGGCCGTCTTCTTGGCCGGATTCTGGGACCAGGCAAGCTGTCCTCGGCCGAATTCAGAGAAGGCAGCCAGAATATCCGGGCTGCCGTCGTTGTTCAAGTCAGTGACGCGGACCGTACTGGCTCCCCTGCGTCGCGTCGTAATGACGTTCTGATTGGAGAACCCGGCGGCGGTGTTGCGGTGCCAGGCCACCTTGCTTCCCCCGGCGCGTACGCTTGAGGCATACACAACGTCCGGATCGTCGTCTCCGTCCAGATCGCCCGCATGGACCGATTTTGCGCCTTCCCCCTCGTCGGAAATGACGTTCTGATCGGAAAAATCCCCGCCTCCGCCATTTTCGTAGTAGGCAATTTTTCCGTCGAGCTGCGAGGCGGAGAGCACGTCCAGATTCCCGTTTCCGCTCAGGTCGGCGGCATGGACGGACACGGCGCCGGCCGCGTCCGAGGTGATGACGTTCTGCTCAGAAAATGACCCATTTCCGTTGTTTTCGTACCAGGCAACCTTGTTCGTCGACCCGAACGCAGCGAGAAGATCCGGGTTGTTATCTCCATCAAGATCCGCGACGTGGAGATCCTGGGCACCTACTCCCCCAATTTTGATGATTTTCTTCTCCGGGAAGTTGCCGTCTCCGTCGTTTGGATACCAGGCGAGCTCCCCGTCCCCGTCCGAGGCAGAGACAATATCGATATATCCATCTCCATTCAGGTCGGCAGCCTGTACGGAGGAAGCGCCGTTTTTGATCGGGGCAGTGTCGGTCGGCGCCGGCGCGTCATCCATCAACCCGCCTTCTGCCGTCCCTATACCGACGACAAAAGAAAACACCAAAAAAGCCAAAAAACGTACCGATAGATACATAGTGGACGCGAACGAATGAATAGAGAAGATTGAAAAATAGCCCCCATATAAGGTAATCGTGGCCTAAACTCCGATAGGCGAAGTCAATGCGCTGTTTTCTCGCCGGGTGCATTGGTGGGAGCGCTTACGGCAGATCGCGGTATTTTAAATCGTAAATATTGGGCAGCATTTCAAGCCTTTGAGTTGATTTTTGGCGCTTCGATCTACCAAAAGACCCCGTTTCATGTATTCCGATGTGTAGGGGGATGTTGTTGCATGAGCGCGTCGTTGACGGGGGAAACGATGAAGGGAGGTCCGCTCAAGTCTAAGGGGAATAGGCCCCGTACGAGTCCGCTGTTTTCGACGGACAGCTCCCAGCGTGCGGGGGCAAAGAACCTGTCTCCGGTGGGGACGGCCTGCGCGTGCGGTTGCGTGGCCGGCTCGATGTTGTGCCGGCCCCCCCCCAGATCCCTGCCCCCCGGACGCCGCCGCGGTTGGAAACGACCGCGATGGGCGAGGAGAATCGGCGAATGCCTCTGAGTCGTTCAGCCGCATGGGTGGCCGGTCACGGGCACCGATGAGGGCCAATGGGGCAGACCGGCCTATGGGCCGGCCCGGTCGGGCAAGCACACTGTGGCGGCCTTGGCCCCGGATTCACGTTGTGCAGGCAGGGAGCAGTGGGAAAGAGGGACAATGATACCAACTCCGCAGCCGTACTCGTACGCCGCCGAACTCGTTCGGCAGCTCCGTTGGGGTTTGTGAGCAATGTCCCGACGAATCGGAACGCGTTCCGAATCGGGGTATGTGCATGACGCACAAGTGCGTCGGCGCGCTCGTGCGTCTGGACCGTTCTATTGCTTCTGCACCCCCGGACTTTCCAGCCGGACCGGTTATCAGAGTTCCACCGCGAGGCGCAGTCCCCCGACAAGAGCGTTCTGGAGGGTGGGGTCCGTGTTGGGGTTGACGACGTACTGCACGTCGCCGGTCAGCGTGAGCCACGGGCGGAGGGCCGCGGCATAGGTCAGTTCCAGGTCCGTTTCGGCGCGGGTAGTGGGCTGCCCCGCTCGTCGCTGGGCCGCCCGGTAGAGGGCGCCGTTGTAGGCCGTCGCGACGGCAAGGCCCACCTGGTCGTCGTCGCGGCCGGGCGCCGCGCCGGTGTAGACGAGACCGGCTCCCGTATAGCCGGCGAAGCGGTTGTGGCGGTCTCCGGCCCATCCCACGCGCGCAACGCCCGAGAGGCCCTGCGCCTCGGCGCCCGGCTCGCGAAACAGGCGCCCCTCCGCCAATCCGTAGAGCCCCTTGCTGCCCCCGCTGCGCTCGACGGGGCCCCTTGCGTTCATGCTCGACCACTCCGGCAGGGGCGTCGAGTAGATCCAGCCGCCGACGAGGAGCCGTCCGCTGGACTCGGCCTCCGCGAGGCGATTCACGAGGGCCTCGTTCGGAGGCGCCCCTCCAAGATGCACGCCGCCTTCCGCCACGGCGAGCACCCCGTCGTCCCCCCCCAGCCGCACGACGGTCCCGCCCGGCGGGTCCGGTCGGCCGGGCACCCCGTCCAGCACGGCCGCCTGCACGTACCCCCGATTTGCGAGCCGGATCCGCACCCGCCCGCCGAGCGACGTCACCGGAAAGATGGAGGGACCGTTGCGTCCGCTCAACCCGAACGCCGCCCCAATGCCGTGTGAGCTATGAAGAAACAGGCCGCCGGTACGATTCACGTCGAACTCGGCGTTGAGGTCGTAGAGGCCCACCAGAACGGATGCCCGGGATCCCGTCTGTTGCACCCACGCCTCGTAGATGTGCCACGAACGCGGGGTTTCGATGTTGCTCGTCCCCTGGGCGTCGCCGACTAGCGCACTCGGGGACCCGCCCTGATTTCCCAAACCGTGGACGTGGACGGCAAGCCCCGACCAGCCGATCATAGCCTCCGGTCGCAGGGTGGCGGTGGCGTCGACGTTGTCGAGAGCGGCGAGGCCCCGGTCCGCTCCCCCGGCGACGACGCCCATGGTCTCCACCGTATACGACAGGCCCCCCTCCACGGAGGCCGGCTGGGCGTGCGCCGCCGGAGCGCCGAGAGGAAGTACGGCAATGCCGAGCAGGAGGAGCCATCCGGGCCGTGGGGGCAGTACGGGACTGGAGGATGCGGAACGGATCGCACGGAACGAGGGAAAGAGAAACCACATCACGAGAGCGGGGTGGCTTGTTTTTAGGCACAGCTAAAATATAATCTTGTAGAGGAAAAAAATTCAAGGCGGGGTAAGAGTCGATCTGGAAATCCGCGGTCGACGGGTTGAAGTCATTTCGCCTGCGCGTAGACCGATGTGCTCGATAGCGGGGGGCGTGGGAACGTCTTGGGCCGAGACGGAAGGCAGGATCAAGCAATGAGGGCAAGACGCTGTCGACGTGGGGAAGCCTCACTGAGAAAATAGCGGTTCCCCAGCGCGGTTCGTCCCGTTGAGCGTCCAATGGAGACGCAGCGAATCCGCAGGGGATGGAAGTGCCTTTTCTCCGTCTTTGTATTCGATCTTCACAGGTTACGGAGACGAAATCGGTTGAAAAAGCCTGATTCACCTCCTAGCGTATGGAGTGCTAATTGTTTAGAAGTGGTCTAAATAACAGCCCCTAGTTTAGTCCACGTTACAGCTTATCGCGGGTTGATGCTTTTGAAGGGAGGCGGTCTTCAACGTGTTGATCGGGGACAACGGGCATCGATATGCACGTCAACCCCGGCAATCTTGACGGGGATTGATGTCGAGGCGGGACCGTGCAGGACGGCGAATACAGGCTCCAGTACCGAATCCGGTTGAAGGATGTAGGTGTGGAGGTATGAAAGTATTGCAGCGTCAACCGTCAATCCATACACGAAACGAGTTGCCAACATGTATCGGTGACGACACGTGATATGTGCGTGAGGCCCATATGCTTGTGTCTGTGACCATACATCTGAAAACCCAGACTTTATAAGTGGGGTTACTGATACGTGAATGGGTTCCTAAAGATGGTTCCGACTACTAGCATACCACGGTCTTTACCAGACGAAAGAGAAAGTTTACCTACCTTTGCACGGACCGGTAGTATCATGTGCGGACCCGAAGAAAAAAATTGGTAAGAGTAACCCTATTCCCCACATTTTGATGTTATTCTTTTAATTGCCAACAACGAATACGTATTTTGCACAATCGGTTTTGGGGTCGTCCTGACCTTCCATATTTGCACCAATGATCGATCTTGACTGAAGTACCGATTTCTGTTTGTGGTTCGCCTGTTTAAATGCCCGAATCCAACCGACTCGTTTTGATGACTCGTCTTCATTCGTGGTTCGTTTTGTTCTGTATGAGCATGCTCCCGGTGCTGACCGCCCACGCGCAGTCGGGCCAGCTCCGGGGCACAGTTTCCGACGCGGCGGACCAGCCGATTCCCGGCGTCAACGTGCTTCTGAAAGCGGCCGACAGTGGGGAGCGTGTCGAGGGCACGAGCACGGCCGACGACGGTACGTTTCGATTTCGCGAGGTGCAGCCGGGATCGTACCGTCTCGTTGCCTCTGCCGTTGGGTACACCAAAACGACGACGACCGTCACGCTGAAGGAGGGCGAACGGCGGTCGGTGTCGCTGCGGATCCGGGAGCGGGAGTATGACCTCGACGAGGTGGTGGTGAGTGCCACTCGGAATCCCGAACCGGTCGGGAATCTCGCCTCGTCGGTGTCCGTCTTGGCGTCGGAGGAGTTAGAGACACAGAGCAGCATTACAGGCGATCTCGGCGACATCCTGGCGCAAAATGTGCCCGGCCTTGCGACCAGCAGCGGCTCCCTGAGTAACTTTGCCCAGACGCTTCGGGGGCGCGATCCGCTCATTATGATCGACGGGGTGCCCCAAACCACGCCCCTTCGGGACGGAGCGCGCTCGCTTCGGAGCGCGAGTCCGGAAATGATCGAGCGCATCGAGGTGAAGCGAGGCGCTAGCGCCCGGTACGGCTACGGGGCCACCGGGGGAGCCATCAACCTGATTACCAAGGAGCCCACCTCGACGCTTGAGGCAACGACGAACGCCAGCATTCGCGGCTCTGGGGCCGACGTTCAGGAAAGCTTTGCCGGTAGTTTCCACCAGACGATTTCGGGGCAGATAAACGACATTGGACTGGTGGCAAGCGGCGGCTTCCAGCAGTGGGGACAATTTTACGATGGACGCGGAAATCTGGTGGCGCAGGATCCGCACGGGCAGGGGGGGCTCGCGGGGGCCAACGAGGTGAATGTGTTCGGGAAGGCAAACGTGCCGCTCGCAGAGTCGCAGCGGCTCACCGGAACGGTCCAGTACTACTCGCTTCGACAAGAGCTAGAGTACGGGCGTGAGGACGGCGTCTACGGTGAAACGCCGACTGCCCCCACCTCGGATCTCGGAACGCTTCCGCGGGAAGATCCCGGCACTGAAAACGTCGTCGGACAGATTCGCTACGAGCACGACGACGTACTCGACAGCCGGGTGACGGCACGTGCCTACGTGCAGGATTTTGAGACGTACTTCGGATACTCCACGTTCTATCCTGGAGGGGGACAAAGCCTCATTGAGTCGACCAAGTGGGGACTGCGCCTTGATGCAGCAACTCCGCTCGGACTGACGGAGGGGAGTCAGGTCCTTTGGGGCGTTGATGCGCTTCGGGATCAGACGGCACAGCCGCTGGTCGACGGGCGCACCTTTGCGCCGGAGATGACACAGTCGAGCGTGGCGCCGTTTGCCCAGCTCCGCGTGCCGGTGGGCGATCGGGTGACGTTCCGGGGAGGCGCTCGATACGAGGGCATGCTGCTTGACGTCGTTGACTTTACGACGATTCAGGAAGAAATCGATACGAACGGGGATGGGGAGCTCGATGCCCGAAACGACGTGGAAGGCGGCCGGCTCACCTACAGCAACGTCGCCTTCAACGCGGGCGCCGTGTTTACTGTGGTGGAGCCGGTCGACGTATTCGCCGCCTTTGAGCAAGGCTTTGCGGTGGGCGAGGTTGGGCGCGTGCTTCGCACAACGGACGCGAGTTCCGTCGAGGGCCTCGATCCCGAGGCCAAAACGGTCAATAGCTACGAAACCGGCCTCCGGCTGAATACCGACCGCGTGCGTGCCACCGCCACCGGCTACTACACCACGTCGGATCTCGGAAGCTCATATGGACCGGACCTCGAAATTGTGCGGTCCCCCGAGCGCATCTACGGGGTCGAATTGACCAGTGACGTGCAAGTGGTCGATCCCCTCACGGTAGGTGGGTCCTTTTCGTGGATCCGAGGGAAGAAAGATGCAGATGAGGATGGTAGCTTCGGGAGTCACCTGCCGGGGTATCGCATTCCGCCCGAGAAGGTTACCGGATACGTAGAAGTGACGCCGATGGACGGGTGGACGGGACGGATCCAGATGATGTATTCCGGCAGACGGGATGTTTTTGACGACCAATCCGTCTACGCACAGGGCAGCGTGTCCCCATATACCGTATTCGACCTGTCGAGCCAGATCGATGTGGGGACCGGGACCCTCAAGGTGGGTATCGAAAACCTGTTCAACAACTACTACTTCCCCGTCCGGTCGCAATACTCCGGTCAAAATCGAACCGGCAACGGGGCCTACACCCCGGGCCGCGGACGGAATATCAGCCTGTCCTACAAAGTCAACTGGTAAGTTGCTCGGCCTCGATTCCGGGGCGAAATGCGCCCCGGAATCGAGGACTTTTCGTCAAAAACGCTATCTACAGTTTTTTCGGTATGTCTTCTTCCGTACGACTGTGCGCTGCTTTTCTTGCGCTCTTTGTTGTCCTCGTCGGGCCGGTGCAGGCCCAGAAGGGCACCGTGACCGGAAAAGTGCTCGACGCCGATTCGGACGAGCCGCTGCCGTCCGTCAACGTGGGACTGGCCGGGACGGCCCTCGGCGCCGCCACGGACACGACCGGCCGCTTCACGATTGGGAACGTGCCCGTGGGCGAATACACGGTCGAGGCCAGTCTCGTGGGGTACGAGACCGTGACACGCGACATTGCGGTGCGCACCAACGAGACGACCACCCTCACCGTCAAGCTGTCGAAGCAGTCCGTGGAGCTCAGCGGCATCACGGTGACGGATCGCCGCGGGGGGTACGTGGCCGATGAGATCACGAGTGCCACCAAGATCGGGGCACCGCTTGAAGAAACGCCGCAGTCCGTTTCGGTCATCACGCGCGATCAGTTGGCGGATCGCAGCGTGGATCGCGTGTCGGAGGCCCTGCGGTACACGTCCGGCACGCAGGGCGAAACGTTCGGGCTGGATACGCGTCGGTTCTTCTTTCGCTTTCGGGGCTTCGACAACTCCAAGTCCGGCCTCTACCGCGACGGCCTCCAGCTTCGAAATCCGACGGATCGGCTCGGCTACGACCCCGAGCCCTACGCGTCGGAGCGCATTGAAGTCCCGAAGGGACCCTCCTCGGTCCTCTACGGCGCCGGCAGTCCGGGCGGCCTCGTCAACTTTGTCTCCAAAAAGCCGACCCGGGAGCCGTTCGGGGAGGTGATTGTCGAGGCCGGGTCCCATAATCGCTACCAGGGCAAGGCCGACGTGAGCGGTCCCATCGACGAGGACGGCACCTTCTCGTACCGGCTCATCGGCGTCGCCCGGCAATCGGACACGCAGGTCAACAACGTGGGGTACGATCGGCGCTTCGTCGCGCCGTCTGTAAGCTGGCGACCCGTCGACGCCACCACCCTCACGCTGCAGGGGCGCTACCAGCAGGATGAGACCCGTCCCTCCCAGCGGTTGCCCGCCGAGGGGACCGTGAGGCCGAATTCCAATGGGGAGATTCCGGTGAACCGGTATCTGGGCGAGCCGGATGTCGACGAGTACGAGCGTCGACAGTGGTCCGTTGAGTCCCTATTTGCCCACGAGTTCAACGACGCGTGGTCCGTCGACCAGAAGACGCGCTACTACTCGATCGACGTCGACGACGTGACGGTATTCGGAAGCAGTCAGGGACTCGCCCCGGATGACCGTACCCTTCGGCGGTCGCTCTTCGAAAACTTTCCCCATCTCGACGGGGTGGCGACGGACAATCAGGTGCAGTACGACGGGGCGACCGGATCGGTCGACCACACGGTCCTGGCGGGCCTCGACGTGCAGTGGATCCGCCTCACCCAGACGGAAAACTTCGGCGGCGCCCCGACGATCGACGTCTTCAACCCAACCTTCGGACAGAATATTTCGGATCCGAGGCCGTCCAAGAACAATGAGATTACCCAGCAGCAGATCGGCGTCTATCTGCAGGATCAGCTTCGCTTCCGGAACTGGATCGCTACGCTCAACGGACGCGTCGACTGGGCAACGACCGATCAGGACAACAAGCTTGCTGGTACGGAGACCGAGATCGACGACCGGGCGTTCAGTGGACGCGTCGGCCTCGTCTACGACTCCGACATCGGCCTCAACCCCTACGCGAGCTACTCGCAGTCCTTC
>CAYOWD010000087.1:0-2316 GCA_964407535.1 uncultured Salinivenus sp.
TCTCCGAACAGCTGGCCTCTATATAAACTAACGTACTTTTACTGTCCTACTTAGTACGGTTGCGGAGCTGATGTAATCCCACTTCTGATTATAAGGGAGACAAACGATGCGTCCCCCCACGCCGGTGAGCCGAGGGGAAAGGACGAGAACGAACGTTTTGCTCAATTCGGTCGCATAACGCTTCCACGAGGTGCCAGAGTTCGGCCGTGAGACACGGATCGGTGGGACGAATAGGACGAAACGATCGATCCCTGGCGCAATGCCCCCTCGTCATTGAACGGGCGGAACGCGGGGAGTGTCGACCGACCCTGCCCGGACAGGAGAGCGAGAGGAGACCGTGCTCACAGGTACACTGTTGATTCTTCTCGAATGAAAACGATGACACCGCGAACGCGGGGAGCCGTTCCCAATACGGCTCGTCTCACTTCCCCCGATGACCTGTCGCTCTTCTTGCAGGGTAGTGCCATTATGATCCAGGTTTTGACTGATTCTCCCGTTTTGCTACTCGTCGTTGTCTCGACGCTGGGATATGGAATCGGGCAGATTTCGATCAAGGGGAGTCAACTGGGCGTGGCAGGGGTGCTGTTTGCGGGGCTTGCAGTCGGGGCGCTTGATCCGGCCCTCAAGCTTCCGAAGGTCGTCACGCTTCTGGGGCTCATTCTGTTTGTATACGCCGTAGGCATCAGCAGCGGCCCCAGTTTTTTTGCGTCGCTGCGCCGCAGAGGCCTCCGAGACACGCTGCTTGTGACTGGGGTGCTCGGGGGCGCCGCCGTGTTGGCGGGCGGACTCGCCTGGGCGCTTGGCCTCGCCGGGACCACCACGGGCGGTCTGTTCGCCGGGAGTCTGACCAATACGCCCGCCCTCGCCGCCCTGCTCGAACGGGTCCAAGAGGGGGCACCGCCGGAGCTGGCAGACACGATGTCGAGCGAGCCCATCGTGGGCTATTCGATCGCGTATCCCATCGGCATTCTCGGCGTCATGGCGGCGATGGCGATTGCGCGGCAGCTCTGGGGCGGCATTCCAAAGCCGGACGCGGCGACCATTCCGAAGGCCCATACGCTGGGTGAGAATCTGGAAAGCCGTTCCATCCGCGTGACGGAGCCGACGGTCCATGGAACGACGGTCCAGGAACTCATTCAGTCGCACGACTGGGATGTGCGGTTTGGACGACTCCAGCGGGAGGACAGCGAACAGCAGCTGGTGGACCCGAACACCCCACTTTATGTGAATGACGTGGTCAGTGTGGTGGGTGAGTCGGAGGACGTGGCCCCGGTGATCGAGGCGCTGGGACAGCCGGCCGACGAGGCGCTTGAGGCGAGTCGCGAGACGTACGACGCCCGCGAGATTTTTGTCTCCAATGCCGATGTCACCGGTCGTCCCATTCGGGACCTGGACGTGCTGCAGCAGACGGGCGCAACCGCCACCCGCGTGCGGCGCGGCGACGCAGAGTGGCTGGCCACCGAGGATACCGTGCTGGAGCCCGGCGATCAGGTGCGGGTGGTGGCGCAGCCGGAGACGATGCGAGACGTAGGGGAGCGCCTCGGAGATTCCTACCACGCGCTCAGCAAGATTAATCTTCTGACACTGAGCCTTGGCATAACGATCGGGATTCTCTTGGGCCTTATTCCGGTGCCGTTGCCCGGCGGGCTGTCGTTTCAGTTGGGTCTAGCGGGCGGGCCGCTCGTGGTCGGGTTGGTGCTGGGCACGCTCGGGCGCACCGGGCCGCTGGTCTGGTATCAGCCTTATGCTGCCAACCGCATGATGCGACAGCTCGGCCTTGTGCTCTTCTTTGCCGGAGTGGGCACGCGGGCCGGATACGCGTTCGTGAATACGCTGCTCGGCCACGGCGGCCTTCTGCTACTGGGGGCCGGCGCCCTGATCACGATGACGACGGCCGGGGCCATGCTCTGGATCGGACATACGCTGCTTCGCATTCCGCGAGGCCTACTCCTCGGCATGGTGGCCGGCCTTCACACGCAGGCCGCTGTGCTCAGCTACGCCACTCAGCAGGCCGAGAGCGAGGTGCCTCACCTCGGGTATGCCACCGTCTATCCCGTGGCGACCGTCGTCAAGATCCTCCTCGCGCAGGTGCTGTTTCTCGTGCTCTGATCCCAACGCCGCAGCCTGGCCGGCAAGATCGTCGTACCAGTCATACCGAATCCGGTTGAAGGATTCGGGTGTGGACGTACGTAAGTATGAAGGGGTGTACGTGAGGCCCATTCGTTTGGGCCTGGACCGACATTTCCGGAGCCCCGAACTTTGTACGCGGATTTGGTATTATAAGCAGATTTGGTTATAGGATTGGTCGTCTTTCTC
>CAYOWD010000087.1:2326-15223 GCA_964407535.1 uncultured Salinivenus sp.
GCATACCGTCCCCCCTTCGGCGGAGCGAACATTCGCCGGGCAGGGAGGGGTGAAGGGGGCATTCTGGTCGAGCATTCGGATTGGGGGCGCCGATCCAGAGGGACACGAGATGCGCGTACGGGATGTAGGAAGGGGAACTTGAAGCCCAAGATCGATTGCGGATTAGCTGTCTAAGGGATAGAAAATCGGCCTATAGGGGCGGTAGGCTTAAGTTTGGCAGAAGGGAGTGTCACCTTCCATAGTTTAAGCAGTTCTAGGGCACAGCAGCGTTCAGGTCACACAGAAGTATGCCTACCTCATGCCGGGCGCGACGATGAGTGCGGTGCAGACGTGTTTAGGAAGTGATCGGGACTTCGGAAGACTGGGGAAGACAGACTCTCAAAAAGGAAAGATGTATGTATTCATCAGGGGATATCTGTCTCCTGATCTGAATCGCTTTCATTTTCTCGTTCTTCTTCCTCGGAAGCCGCCCCCACATCAAGTACCAAGGATCCTACGACGCCTCCTGCAACCGCAAGAAGCGCAATGAGACCTGATACACTGTGGCCCAAAGCTATAAGAATTGTGCCACTGACCAGTGCGCCGAAGCCGATTACAAAGCCAAACCGTTGTCCCCATTTTGCGAGATCCAAGTACCCCCTTTCGATCTCATGCCGATGGTCTTGTTCATCTTCCGCCATCGACATTATCCGTTCTGCCCCATTCTGGACAACGTCATCGTAGGCGTGGAGAATTCCGGGCGGAGGGATAGGACCAGAGAAGGCAGCAGCTACCGCTTCCTGTTTTCCACTTTCTTCTAACCCCTCCGCGTCCTCCTTCGAGATATTGTCCCAGTCTTGAGGTGTGACCCCACTTGCTGGAGAGGTCGGGTTTTCTTCAACTCTCGTTTTTTTCGGCTTCCCCAACTTCAGTTGCCTCGTCGGTATCGGACTCCTCCGACGCTGAATCTATGTCATCGCTGCTTTCCGGGTCCATTTTCTACGATGAAATCAACTTTTTCTCTTCGTCGGCTTCCTTGCTTTCGGTTACGCGGCGGTGTCGGTGCGTCGCCTGGTTAGTACGTCATCTGCGGAGATATTCTTCAACTTCCTTCCGGAGTTCGTCGTCGCCGTGGTTGGACGCAAGGTTTTCGGCAGCGCACTCTAGATCTTTCCCAATCCGGCGCCAGTGTCTGTGAGTCGATTCAGATCCGGGACGCGTTTTCTCCTTGTGAACGAAGTATCTTTTCCCTCCACTGACATTAAACACGCTTAGGAAACCTGAAAGAAAGGCCCGAAGCTTCGACTTCGCACGGCTTTTCATAACTTACTCGATTGATCCATGGGCTGACTGATGCCGCTTATAAATACGAACCACATTTGTCACATAGCTAAGCAGAACTTATGATACAGTACTCTGGGATCCCAATGTGACTCATTTAGGTCTGATTTGGTCCGTCCTCCTAAATCTTCCATCGATGTCGTCGCAAAGATACGGGAGGAACGGGATTGCTTCAGTTCTCCTCGTAGATTTTCTCCTCGGTTCGTTTCGGGACGTGAACACTCCAGTTGGATCTCCCGAGATCAGTCTCTAGCGGCGCAAAACTGATATTTCACGGACGCCTGTGGTGGGCCCGGCGGGACTCGAACCCACAACGGTCGACTTATGAGGTCGGTGCTCTACCGATTGAGCTACGGGCCCAGACTGTACGTTCCCTCTCGAATGGCATCAAGTTCAGCACGGCGGATCACGATCAGAGGTTCCGGAAACGCGTTCCACTTCGCATGATCTCGATTTCGCTCGTATCCTTTCACTTCAAGGTAGCAGTCGAGACCGGGAAGATAAAAATCCGGAAAGTACTTGTGCGTATCCCCATTCCATTGGTATGAGAACCCAGAGACCTCGTTCGTCCACGGAATCTCCTTTCGGTTTAAGAAACGCGCGACATCTCGCTCCCAGGTGCGGTGGACGGTCGTTTGGGTGCCATCGAGCATTTTTACCTCGATGCGTTCTGTTCGGCCACACACGTTCCCTGCACTGTACGAATCGGGATGCGCTTCTACAGCTTCTTGCATGGAGCGACGGATGCGTTCCTTGACGGCATCGGAGTGCGTACGTCCTCGGTTCGCATCGGCGATACGGGCACGTGTGGTGTCCCCATCGGGATTGTCGTCGCACATGGTGATGTGTCCGCCGAGGGCCTGGGGGTTGTCATACACAGTCTCGCAATGATGACACGTTCGATGGCGCTTCTTGATGGACGCCAGGTAGTCGTCGTCATGGATGCGTCGTGCGTGTCGGCGGAGGCTGGCCTTCGAGGCAAACGAACGCTCACATCGCTGGCAGTAGGTCGGATCGGGAGCCATGGACTGCGAAGTGGGTTTGACCCCAGAAACGCCTCGGTCGAGGAGAGGGAAAAAATCACATACACTCGTCGCTCACCACGCGGCCCTCGCTGAGCACAGTACAGACCTGCGTGGTGTACTCGAAGGGATCGCCGTTGAACAGCGCAAGGTCGGCCGTCTGTCCGGGCGCGAGGGTGCCCACATCGTTGAGCCCGAGGATTTGGGCGGGCGTACGGGTGATGCCGGCGAGGGCCGCGCGCCGCGGCAGGCCGTTGGCCGCAGCAATGGCGGCCTCGTAGAGGACGATGCGCGTCTTGGGCACGTAGGGCTCCCACCCGCTCTGGATGGCGACCGGGATCCCGGCCTCGTGCAGCGTCGCGGCGGTGGTGAACGCGGCATTCTGCGTGGTGCCGCTCGGGCGCGTCATGGTCGGGTGTAGCAGAACGGGCACGTCGGCCTCCTTGAGGGCATCGACCACGAGGTACGCCTCGGACGCCCCGTCCAGAATCAGGTCAAAGCCGAACTCCTCCTGCAGTCGCAGGGCCGCCTGGATGTCGTGGGCGCGGTGGGCCGTTATGAGCGCGGGGACCTCGCCGCGAAGGACCGTCTGCAGCACCCGTTGGTCCAGGTCGGTGGAAGGCGTGTCCTTGTCCATTGCGCTACGGGCATTGGTGAGTTCTTGCCGCAGCATGGCGACCCCCTTCGCCCGCGTGCTGGGCGTGTTGAACCGCTCCTGGGCATCGGGACCGAGCGTGAAGGCAACCGTCGTGAGCGAGTCGCGAAGGGCGTCGTCGACCGTTTCACCTGCAGTTGAGAAGGTCGCTGTCTGGCCACTGATGAGGGCGCCGGGGGCGTGACCGGTGTGGACGGTCGTGGTGCCGAGGCGGCGGACAAATGAGACCAGCTCGTCCCGCGGGTTGTAGGCGTCGATGGCCCGCAGGGCAGGCTGCATGGGCTTGGAGGTGTCGAGCTGGTCCTGATCGTCCGGCACGTTATCGAGCCCCGACACGCCGACGGTGCCGCGTGGATCGATGAGGCCCGGCGTGACGACGGCGGCCTCGTACACCTCGGCTCCGGACGGGACGGCCACGTCGTCGGCGGGGCCGACGGCCGCAATGGTATCGTCTCGGATCAGGACCGTGCCGTCCACGATGGGGGCGTTGCCCGTCATGGTGTACAGGGTGTCGGTCCGTACGGCCCGCTGTGCCTGCGCAGACCGGACCGGCGGCCCCATGAGGAGAATCAGAACGAGGAGGCAGACGAATCGGGGAAAAGACATTGGCATCGACATCGAGAAAACGAGCAGCGGAGGCGGCAAATGAGGCGGTCCGTCAGTCGTGGACGTGCTGTACGGCATCGTCGTAGACACGGTAGCCGCCCGTCGCAAATTCGCGGTCCTCGGGATTGGACCGGTCGAACACCGGGCGCCCCTCCACCCACGTCTGCTCGACCGTCGTATACACGCTCAGCGGATCGCCGGAGAGAACAACAAGGTCGGCGTCCTTGCCCACCTCCAGGGACCCCACCTCGTCGTCCAGCCCGAGCATGCGGGCCCCGGCCAGGGTCACCGATTCGAGCGCCGCTTCGCGCGAGAGGCCGGCCCGCACCCCGAGCGCGGGCGAACGCAGGAAGAGGCGCGAGTCCGTAATCGGGTCGTCGGTGTGGTAGGCGATGTCGACGCCGGCTTCGTTGAGCACATGTCCCGTATCGTACCGGACTTCGTCGGCTTCCGGCTTGCCGCCCGGCGAGTCGATCATGATGATTGAGCACGGCACATCGGCGTTCGCAATCTCCTCGGCCACCTTCCAGCCCTCGCTCACGTGATGGAGCACCAGCTCAAAGTCGAACTCTTCGCTCAGGCGGATCGCCGTAAGAACGTCGTCGTGGCGGTGCGTGTGGAAGTGGACGGGGCGCTCGCCGTTCAACACGTCCACGAGCCCCTCCATCTTGAGGTCGCGGTCGGGGGCCTCGTCCGGGGAGGAGGCGGTGTCCTTCTTGCGCTGATAGTCCTGCGCGTTGACGAACTGCTGGCGCATCATCGCGGCGGAGCGGGCGCGAGTTTCCGGAAACGTGCCGCCGTTGTCGCGCTGCGGGTTCGTGCCGTTGGCCATCTTCATGCCGCCGCAATCCTCGACGGGACGGTCGTCGCAGGCCGACAGGGCCTCAACGGTGCCGCCCTTGCGCAGCTTGAGATAGGTCGTCTGGCCGCTGAGGAGCTGCCCCGATCCCGGCAATACCTGCACCGTCGTGATGCCGCCGGCCCGCGCCCGGTTGAGCGAGGGATGCCGCACGTTGATCGCGTCGACGGAGCGCGCGTCCGGGTGCAGGGCCGCCGACTCGTCGCCCCCTCTCACCTGTCCGATGTGCGAGTGCGTGTCCACGAGGCCCGGCATCAGCACCTTGCCGTCCAGATCGTGCGCAACGGCATCGTCCGGCACGTCGACCGTCCCGGTGCGTCCCACGGCGCGGAGGGTGCCGGCCTCCACCACGACCGTCCCCGACTCAATGAGCGCCGACGAAATGGGATATACGGTGGCGTTGCGGAAAACGTGCGGCTGCTCCTGAGCGCGGGCCAGCTGTCCTAGGCACAGGAGCAGCCCCGCGGCAAGAAGAATACGGAAGCGCATTGGGGACGGAAATTGTTGGAGCAAAGCGGATCAGCAAGATAGAAATCATCGCCGAGATCCCCAATTGGGCCGACTACGTGGATCTGCGTAGGGACGTGTCGACGCATGAAGGGGGTGGACCGGGGCCATCGGGCCCGCATTGCCCGTTGCGGAAGGCGTTCCCAGTCCGGGCACTTGAGCGTTAGAGCATCGAGGATGCGCGAGAGGCAATCTGGCTTGCCAGAGCAGTATCCGCTCCGGCTTTGAGAACGTGTTCGTCTGTTCGGGGGATACACGGATAGACAAGCTCTGTGGACCTGTAAGATTAAGCGCCGGACAGACTCAACATATTGCAGCTCATATATTGCAGAAGCTTCGGCGAGGCGCCGGTAAATCGATTCAGAAAGGCCCGAACGCCTTGCTTGCGCCTCTTCCAATTTACAGCGTAGGGGCGACGGTGAAGAACCTCCTGCTTTAACCAGCGCCATAGTCGTTCGATTGCGGCCACCTTAACTCAGCACAGCCGATCTGCGCCGGTCGGGTCATTCATGCCCAGCGCCCAAAGCCTCGCCGGAGCTGTGAGAAACCACATCCGCACTCACCCATACGCTCTGCTCCTCCTTGTCGACCGGTCCCGCCTTCCCGTCCATGAGCAGTCCCGATACCACGGCGTCCCCGAATCGTCCCGACACGGCCGAGCGCATCCTGGACCTCGCGCAGGAGCGCATTCAGCAACGAGGGTACAACGCCGTCAGCTACGGCGATCTTGCGGAAGACCTGGACCTGACGACCGCTGCCATCCATTACCACTTTCCGTCAAAGGCTGACCTCGGGCAGGCCCTCGTGACGCGGTATCGGCAGTTCGGGGCCGAAAAGCAGCAGGCCATTGAGGCCGAGACCGACGACCTGCGCGAACGGCTGACCCGGTACGCGGGGCTCTACGCAGAGATGCTGGAAGAGGGGGGGATCTGTCTAGCGGGCATTCTGGCTGCCGATGCCTCCACCCTCCCCGACGCCGTGCAGCACGAGGTGCAGCAGTTCTTTCGCGACCAGGAAGACTGGCTTTCGGAGGTGATTGCTGCGGGCACGACGGACGGGGCCGGCCTGAAGGAAGCGGCCACCGCGCGCGACGTGGCCGAGCTTATGATCGCCGCTTTTCAGGGAGCTATGCTGACAGCGCCGGACCGAGATGCGGACGCCTACATCCGGCGCGTACGCGTCCTCATCAACTCGGTTGTAACGTAGACCGCCGTTCCCGCACGGAGAGGCTACGAGAGGAAGCAAAGGGGCTGGAATCGAGGCTCCCAGACTCTCTGCTCGTTCCTTACGCACCGATTCTGCATACGTCTCATGGCTCCCGCTGCTGCGACCGATACGGATCACGCTGAACAGGTTCGCGACAAGGCAACAGAGAAGTACGGCTTCGTTCCCAATTTTATTGGGGAGGTGACGGACGAAAACCCGGCCGTCGCCGAGGTGTACCTCAACGCGAATGCCGCCATTGGCAACGGCGTGCTCTCCGATGCCGAGCGCGAGGCCGTCCTGCTTGCCATTTCGGCCCAGAACGACTGCCACTACTGCACGACCGCGCATGCTGCCGGAGCGGAACAGGCCGGACTCGACGCCGACACGGTTGAGGCGATCAACGAGGGCGGTCTGCCGGAGGACGACCGGCTGAAGGCCCTTGTCCGCGCCGCTCGGCGGATTCTCAACAAGCGCGGCTGGCTCTCCGAGGCCGACGAAGAAGAGTTTGCCGACCTCGGCCTCGGCCGGCCCGAGCTCTACGAAATCATTGCGCTCGCCGGTATCAAGACGATCAGCAACTACGTGAACCACATTGCTGAGACCGAGATTGATGAGCCGCTGAAGTAGATTTCCGTTCTCAGGGGCTTCTCAGGTGGATGTCGACCCGGGCTGTAACGAACACCAGCCCGGGTCCACGCCCCCCCCCCCCGAAAGTTGAAGAGGAAACTCTCTTCGGCTTCGTACTTACCTATTAGTAAGTAAGTACACAATCTGCCGATCGTCCGGTCTCGGACGCATCGGCGTTCACTCCCCCGACGACTTTCCAACAGACTCTCTTTTTCCTATGGCTACGACCACCGTTTCTCAGAACGATCAGGCGCAACAGGTGCAAGACGCTGCCGAGCAGAACTTCGGCTTTGTGCCGAATCTCTTCGGGGAACTCGCGAAGGAAAACCCGGCCGTCGGCGAGCTCTACCTAAAGGCCTATGGCATTATCGAGGAGGGCGGCGTGCTCTCTCCGCCTGAGCAGCACGCCGTGAATCTCGCCATGTCCAGCCACAACGACTGTCACTACTGCACGAAGGCCCACGCCGCTGCCGGGCAGCAGGCCGGACTCGACCCGGACACGATTGCCACCATCAACGAGGGCGGCCTTCCGGACGACGATCGGCTGAAGGCTCTCGTCCGGGCCACGCGGCGGATTCTCAACAAGCGCGGCTGGCTGTCGGACGGGGACGAGGAGGAGTTTGCCGATCTCGGTCTCGGCCGGCCCGAGCTCTACGAGATCATCGCGCTCGTCGGCATCAAGACGATCAGCAACTACGTCAACCACGTTGCCGACACGGAAATCGACGAGCCCTTCCAGGAGTAACGAGGTCTCCGTCGGGAAGCGCAGGCGCCGGTTCTCCGTTGGGAGAATCGGCGCTTTTGTGTCCTGGCAACCCCGCTTATCAAGTTCGGGGTTGCGGGGGGCGGCGGTGCAGACACACGCATATGGACCAGACGCGCTAGCGTGTCAACACACTCGTGCGCCGCCCCCATTTCCCAACCGTGGTCGGGGACATTGTACTCCTGCACGCACGGTCCCAGCACAGCCTGCGGGAGCCGGTATTAGTTGGCGTCGTTATACACGTCGCTGTACGTCAGGTGGTGAACTTGCTGAATAAGGGCGAGCTTCACTGCGTCGAATCCCTCGCGGACCGTTTTCCCTCCGATTTCGATCACGTCCGATTCCGGGAGTTTCGTGAGCGGGACAAAGCCGAGCTGTTCCCGAAAGGACAGGAAACCGGCCCGATTGGTTTCAAGGGACATGCCCTTGTTGTGGAGAATCGATCGCACCCACTCCGTTTCGGGGTCCAAATACAGTATCGAGAGATCGTCGATTTCGTGCGTCCCCCGATAGAGAAAATGGAGATCCGTAATCTTCTTCTTGAATCCCTCGCCGTCGGCAATGGAAAACCGGTAGCCGATTATCACGTGGTCGGCTTCCATAATGTCGAGGTTGTACGCGCGGTCGAGGGAGTCGCGCAGGACCGAGATCGGCACTTCTTGCTTCCGGTCGGGCGACGATCGGACGGTGATCCCAGGCTTTTCCTCTGCGACGTGCACCAATGTGTCCAGGAAGGCATGGGAAACGCCCCCCGGCTCGATGGGCGCGACAACGCGTGCCGTACGCGTCCATACCTGTGCGTTGCTCGTCTGCGGGATAAGTACACAGAACATGAGCGCAATCAGCCCAACCGAGGTACGGAGGCTAAGGGAGCGAGAAAGAGGAAGCATATCCAGTCTAACGTTGGGCAATCGAGGATTCACCCTAAAAGAAAGGCAAAAAGGCGCTGGACCGCAATCCCTTCTTGCTCTGCGGCCCGCTTGTACGGAGGCAAAACGTCCAGATGAACCAGCGTTCTTCAAGTCCGATTCCGGGCGTCTGAGTCGTTTGCAGCCGGTGAGTCGTCTCCAAAAGGAAGTGAGAGGGGGATGAGGAGCAGTTTTCCCCTTCTGTTTGCAAATATGTTTCAATTTGAACTTGATGCCTGCCCCGATTACGCCCTTCTTGTAGAGCACATCTTCTAAAAGAGATAGTCAAGATCATCGATCGGCTTTCCCGTATTGATCCAATCAGTACCATGCTCCCGACTTTTAAGGATAACCGCGAAGACGACAACTCGGCCAACGGCTCCCTTGGTGAGAAAGAGGAGGCGCTTCTGACGCTTCTGGAAAATACGTCCGCAGAGCAGGACTAGCCGAGTCGTTTTGGTCTGTTCTGGGACCTGGTCGGGTAAGCACGCGGATCACGCGCACTTCTTCGTCCCGATCTCACTTCTGTATCCGGGGAGAACCTCCACCACTCGCTGCGCGGAACGGAAACGGTCCCGAGACCCTCTTCGTCCCCCGCCAGCGCCCAACGTTCTGTCGGGAGTTCCGAGCACGTATAAGCGCGGCGTCTGCCGCGGAGAGACGAGCGCTCCTCTCTGATTCTCGCCCGGTAGCGCTGCTACAGGGCTCACATGGGCACCGTTCTGACACTTCGACCACTGTGTCTCGGCATTCCAGCCGCTCGCAAAGCAGGTTCTGATCGTTGGAAACCGTCGGACGGCCGGAGGCTGAGATGCCCGTCGTTTTTTTGCGGGGCACGACGGGGGCGATCAGAAATCAATGGGCTCCGCTCTGCTTTGTCTCTGGAACACGCTCTTGCAGGGCCCTCCAAAAAAGATGCGCAGCCCCATTGTCTCCCAATGGCGCTGCGCATAGTGTCGTGCGCATCTGTGATGTCGCTGTCCATCTCCGCAGCGAGCGCGTCGGATCCCATCGTTGCCTATTGGCCCATGAGACGATCCCGGAGAATCTGCTGCTCCGTCTGCATCTCTTCGAGGCGGGTTTTCAGCAAGTCGCCTACGCTGATTACTCCCACGATCGATTTGTCGTCTTTCAAGACCGGTAGATGACGCACTCGCTTTCGCGTGACGAAGGCAATCAGATCTTTGACGTCGTCGCCAGGGGCACAGGTGTCGGGGTCCTGATCAATGATGTCGCGGACCGTGAGGTGGAGGCTGTTTCCGCCCTCGGCGGCGAGGGCCTGCACGACATCGCGCTCGGACAGAACACCGATGAGTTGATCATTGGGATCCGTCACGACGAGCGATCCGATGTTTTTCTCCGCCAGCACGTTGGAGGCCTCTCGGAGGGTGGAGGTCATCGGAATCGTGATGACGTCGGTTCCTTTGCGTTTGAGGATGTCTTCGGCAGTCATGGTAGTAGGAGGAAGCCGGGTGGAAGGAAGCAAAAGAGCACGGCCGTGTTCGCCGTATGTAAGGGGTACGAACTGTATGTGAAAGAAGCACGAACGTTTCGGGCGTATTCGGCAATCAATTTCGATTGCCCGGCGTTGAAGTGTCACATTCGTGTTCTGCTCCCAATTTTTCTTCCGTTATGTCTGGTACCCGCAAGTGGGCAAAGGTGAAGCGTCAGAAGAAGAAAGACGACCAGCGCAAGTCGAAGATTTGGGCGAAGCTGTCGCAGGAGATTGAGAAGGCGGCTCGGGAGGGCGGGGGGGACCCGGACGGCAATGTGCCGCTGGCCCAGGCGATTGAGCGCGCCAAGGAGGAGGACATGGCCAAGGACACGATCGAGCGGGCCATCAAGCGCGGAACCGGCGAGCTCGACAGCGGGGAGCGCGAGCGCGTGACCTACGAGGGCTACGCTCCTCACGGCGTGGCGGTCTTCGTGGAGGCACGGACGGAAAACGTCAACCGGACCGTCAAGGATCTCCGCAATCTCTTCCAGGCCCACGACGGGAATCTGGGCAAGGACGGGTCGGTGGCGTACCTCTTTGATCGGAAGGGGCGATTTGAGATTTCGACCGACGCGGTGGATGAAATGGACCTTCTCGACGTTGCGGTCGAAGCCGGAGCGGACGATTTGGAGGAGCGCGACGAGGTCTTCGTCGTGACGACGCCCGTTGAGGCATTTTCGGACGTGGAGACGGCCCTGGAGGACGCAGGGATTGAGTGGCAAGCGGCCGACCTCGCTCGCATTCCGACGACGACGGTGGCCCTTGACGAGGAGGACCGCACGTACGTCCAGTCCCTCGTCGACAAAATCGAGGCCCACAACGACGTGGAGGCCGTCTACACCACGCTCGCCTCCTCCTCTTCTGCCCCGTAGTGGGACTTGAGCCCAGAACGGCCTGCTCTCGGGCAGGCAAAGCTTGTTGTCCCGCGTCGGCCCGGCCATTCCGGGATCCTACGCAGCGTGCTCGCCGGTCGACGGGAGCGAGGGGCACATGTGGAACGAATGTGGGATGGGAGCGTGGAGCAAGGGCGTTTTCCTCGGTCCCATTGAGCCGCCGTTCCCCTGTTGGGGCCCACTCACGATCCCCCTCATCTCGACCTCGCTCGTGCACATGCGCATTCTCGGCATCGACCCCGGATCCCGTGCCACCGGGTACGGCTGCGTGGAGGGCGACGACGAAACGCTTATTGCGGAAGGCGTCGTTCGGCTTGACAGCGACGACGACCATCCCGACCGGCTCAAGACCATTTACGACCGGCTGACGGCCTTGATTGAAGAGTACCGGCCGGACGCGTTTTCCATTGAGATGCCGGTGTACGGCCAGAACCCCCAATCGATGCTCAAGCTGGGACGAGCGCAGGCGGCGGCCATGATGGCAGGCCTCAACGCGGATCTGCCGGTTGCGCAGTACACGCCGAAGGAAATCAAAAAATCCGTCACGGGCAACGGCAACGCCTCAAAGAAGCAGGTACAGTTTATGGTGGCGTCCATCTTGTCGATGCGCGCCGATGAACTGGCGCACGACGCCGCTGATGCCCTCGCGACGGCCCTATGCCACAACAATCGGGATGCCCACGACGACGCCGAGTCGTACACGGGGTGGGACAGCTTCGTCGACGCCAATCCCGATCGGGTGTCGGAATAGGTGCGTTCGTATCGCGCGACGAGCGTCACGCCGAGGGCCTCTTTCCGACCGGAGCGAGACGACCGCCCTCACGACTCGACGTCGCAACCTGCGCTAGTTGCGGTGACGGCCGTGCTCTCGATCCCGGACTTTGATAACGGTCTCAACCTCGTCGGCGTCAAGGGCGTCGTCGCTCAGCTTCAGGGCCAGGTCGGTCATCTGTTCGACCTTCCGGGGCGATTGTTTCCACTCCGGATGGGCCTGCTCAATCAAACTCACGAGGATGCGAAGGTAGGGATACCGTTCCTCCTTCGAGTCGAGGTCGGCAATCGACTGGGCAAACAGTTCGGCGTTACGACCAATCTGGCGATCGACGATGCGCGAATCGTACCGCATGGAAAGCACCTATTCGAGTGCAAAAGAAACCGTGGGATTATTGAAGACACGTTCTGTACGGACGACGACCTCGGGAGGTTGCCCACTCATTCCCATTTTCGCATCCCGGGCCTGCACGGCAGCCGAGGCGCCCGTCCCGGAGAGATCCGCTTGCCCGGGGTAGGCTGCTCCAGCGGGGGACGTCGCGGTCAAACCTCGCTTCTCCGCTGCAGTGAAGCACGATGCCCTCCCAAACAGGCCGCCCGGACTTGTGCACAAACCGGTATATTCCAGGTCGTGCCCCTGCATCACTGCTCAGGTGTCTTGACCCGGATCCATACATCCCGTAGCTTCAATACGAGGCTGGGAAAGTTACACGGCCGAATCCCGGACTGTGGTTTCCCGTATAGTACCGACGAAGCAATCAGCATTCAGCGTTCTCATGAGCACGTCGTCCAGCCAGCGGTCCAGTTCGTATCGACTGGAGGTGCTCCCAGAGGTCCCGGCCTTTCACCGGGATGCCCTCCGAAAAGGACGTCTTGACAAGGGGCAGCTTGTCTACTACGGTCCGAAACCGTCGTACTACGGCATCGGCGAAGTGAAGCGCGTCAACGGATCCGACATTGCCGTCGACTTTCGGGGAACGGGACACTTTGACGTTCACGAGGAGATTATGGACCAGCGCTATCTCATCCGCATCCCAAATGAAAAAATGGCGGAACTGTAGCACAAAACGGCCCGCGACGGGCGCGCCCGGACCCTGCTCGCGGGTTTCGTTGATGAGCGAACGCGCCTCCACTCTCGGCTGGTCACTGGAGGGGCACATCACTGCACTGAGCGCGACTCGCCGTTTTACCGATCCTTGCATCTGTTTTCTCCGGTCCGGTCCTACGGATCGGCCAATTCGCTCTTCTTTCACCAATTCCCTTAG
>CAYOWD010000088.1:0-15125 GCA_964407535.1 uncultured Salinivenus sp.
CGTGGTAGCTCAGTTGGTTAGAGCGTCGGATTCATAACCCGGAGGTCGGGGGTTCGACTCCCCCCCACGCCACAATTCCCCCTGCTCAGTCATGCTGAGCAGGGGCTTTTCTTTTTGACCTCCTCTCCTTGAAAAGCGGCGCGGCCACACTGCCCTTCTTCCCTCCCTCTACGCGCGTCGGATGCATATGCCGACAGCCCCCCACAATACCAATACCCCGCCTGGCATCCGGCCAGGCGGGGATGTGGTCTGTGTCGGCATGTGAGACGGATGTCGTCCGGTCCTACTGTCGACACGCCCGGCCCGCCTGCTCCCAATCCAGCACGTCCACGACGGGAAGGTCCAACGAATCGGGCACCACGGCATCCACGGACGCATGCGGAATGGAGCGCACCTGTTTCAGGTGGCCGATCGTCTCTCGACACACGGGCGAGGTCGCCCGAATCAAATACAGGTGCTTCTTGGTGTCGGTACTCTTCGTTACGGCAATCGCGGCGTACGGATTGGTCTCGATGTAGGAAGAGACCTCACGCCACGGGGCCTCTGACAGCGAAATGCGATTCCCCGTCATCCGCAGGCCAATCAGATCCGGTGCAAACGTCTGGAGCTGCTTCTGCAGCGACGCAGTGTGGGTTTCATCGTCTACAGAGCCAAGTTCCTCGGGCACCGTCCAATCCGAGTAGTAGGCAAGTGCACCGCCCTTCTCCGTAAACAGACGTCCTTCAATGCCTTGAATCGACTTTCCGACCGCAATCTGATCACCGGGCGGACGGCGCTTCGTCTCCCGATTGGCGTCCGCGTACGTATGTAGGGGCCATCCGACCAGAAGGAGTCCCAGGGTAGCAGCTGCAAACTGCCCCCGCCACTGCACCGACTCAATCGGCGACGGCAGGTGCAGGCACACGTACAGCACCGCCGGCAACACCGGAATCGCCTCACTCCAGGGCACTCCCTGCACCGGATCCATATTCACCCAATAGGCCCCGAGGAGCACCGCCCCTGCGATTGTGGGAATCACCTCTACACTGCGCTCATCATCGGCACTGGCAAACGAAATGATCCCAACAAACAGGTACGGCACCAGCACATTCGTGAAAAACTGCACGGTGTCCTGAACGTCCGCTCCGAAGGCCCCACTCATGAGATCTGCGGGCCCCGACGGAATGTGGCCAAAGTACCAGATGCGCCAGGCGACGTAGGCAGTCCCAAGCGCCACAAACGGCACGCCCGACAGCAAAAAGCGCGCAAGTACTGAGCGATCTCTCATGAAAAGAATTGCCCCAAGGACGACGAACGCTCCGCCTCCGAAGAGAAGGGTGGCGGAATCCGCAAGCCCCGCCATGCCCACGAGGGCGTACCAGGCCACAAACAGATACGGGTGGGGGGACTGCAAACTCCAAACCGACACGATGCTGACAGCAAACAGCAACAGGCTAATAAACATCGTCTCCAGTCCCTGAACGGTGGTAACGGCCACCGCCGGACTCAATGCGAGCGCCGCCGGCATGCCCAGCTGCAGGTACCAGGGCTTGTCTCGTCCCTTCCACACCAAAAACCCAACGATAAGCAAGACAGACAGGATCGAGATGCCCTTCGAAAACCCCAAGGGCGAAACCCCCATCAACAGGGCCCCAGCGTTAAGAATTACCCAGAGAAACGACGCAAAATCCTCTACCGGTCCCTGACCGACATTCCAGGTAATGACGCCGTGATCAACGAGATTTTCCGCATACCTGTACGCAACGAACGACTCCTCCGCCGTAAACCATATATAGCTGTTGCATAGATACAGAAAGGCAGCGACAAGAACAGCATAAAACCCAACAAGCTTGACCTGCTGGGTTCTTCTCATTTCGATAATTTTCTCAATGACCTCCATCTGTAGAGATACGTAATGAATAAAATATTCAAACGAAACAGGTCCGTCTCCTGGCATCTGAAGAGTTGACGCAAGAGCGTAACGAACCCGACGGTCAGGTCACGCCGATAACAGAAATGGAGGTCGACGCTCCCTTTTCCCGAATGTCCCGGGTGCGTTGCCACTGAACGACTTACACACACCGGCCTCGTCCGGCAATGCGACTTCACGGGTCCCCTCCCGGTTTTCCGGAGTATGCCAAATTGAAGACATTTCTGTATTTACTACGGATCATCGGAATGACCAAACTCTCATTTATGTTTCATCTAACGCAAACAGGGAAAGGTTTCTCAAAAATAAGATATACAAAATAACCGATTACTGCGTGCCGGTGGTCTGAGCGTCCGACAGTGCTCCTGATCCAAACCGCGGCCGGGAATAATGTAAGCACGGGCTCATTCTCGAATGTATTTCTTCTCCCGTTCCGCCGGAGCCCCATCCATCACAACATCATCCGCGCACGTGCCGGGACGGGTTTCCGCCCGAACAGAGCGGAGGAATTCACGTTCAAAGGGAATCGGTACTCGCTTCTCCCCAAAAGCGACCATTGATGTTCTTTCCAGCCTCAACGCCAAACGACGCTGAGGCGAACGGTCTCCCAATTGGCGACAGGCGACCTGACCGTTTTGTGACCAGCCACAATCCTCCTTTCCTCCTGTCACGGCTGCGTGGCGCTTGCCGACTGTGCTCCAGCACTAAGCGGCCCGACTCAGTTACCGACTGGAATGCGCAGCCGAGTACCGGGAACGATGACCAGCTGCTCTCGTCGTCTCCCAACGTCTACATGACGTTGACTGCCTGTACATGACGTTGACTGCCTGTTTGTCTTCTGCTCTCTGCTTTCCCGTCTCTACTCATGGCCAACGACGATCGTCCGGACACCTTCGAGGACCTTCCCCGACACATCAGCTACGTCCCCCAGGGACGCGGCTCCGGCCTCCAGGTTCGCATCTGGCGCGACGGCAAAACGTATCAGAAGTTCTTTGCTCTCAGCCGTTTTGCCACGCCCGACGATTGCCTCTTTGCCGCCGTGGCCTGGCGAGACCTCACCCTGAGCGAGTTGCCCGGCCCTAACGCCCATCGCGAGCACGGCGACGACACCCGCCGCAAGATCAGCGAGAAGATGACCCGAACCGGCATTCAGGGACTCGGCTTCCAGGTGGGCAAAAAAGGCGGCAAGTTCCGGATGTACGCAACCGTACAGTGGCGTGAGAACGACCAAAATCGATCCCGAATGCGCTCCCTGCACGCCCACGGCATCGAGGGCGCCGCCAATCAACTCTCACGCGTCCTCATTGAGGAAATCGATGCCCACGCGGACGCCGATCCAGCTGACCTCGCCGACCGCTGCGCAGCAGCCTTGCGCCGACTAATCAGCCGCATCTACGAGGCCGGCTCCTATCCCTCCTCTCGACACGGACACGAAGAGGAGCGCTACGCCGTGCTTGCCGAATTCGTCGAGACGCACGAGTCGCTGCCCTTGTCAACGGTCGAGCCGTACGAGTAATACCGATTCGGTACAACGGCATCTTCACGGCTTCCGCTTTTCGCTCTGAAACGATTTCCCGCCGATCGGAACGTATGGGGCCCGCCTTCTTGTCGCCTCTATGCGCACGGCCCGTTCGCCCTCATGCACTGTACTCCCCCTCTAGCATACGAATAACGTTGCCTCGATATCCCATTTCGGAATGGTCGTTTCGCTTCGTTCTCCTTTTTCTGTATAGCAAGCGGTAAACTCCACGCGCGTATCCCGCTGCCTTCGCAACTGAGAACCTCCGTTATCAGAACCATCGCATCTTGCTCGGTGGAGAGCGCACAGGGCGGTATGTGGGGCGCTTCGTAACGGCCGCCATGCATCCATGCCTCCCCGCATTCCGGGCGGCACGGCGGATCAACGGCAACAGTGCCGCCTCCCTCCTCGGATGCGCTCTCCGATACGATCGCCCTGCCTCCGTTATTACGACCTGCCTCCTCATGGGCATTCCGTTGTTCCGTTCTCCCAACACCGCTTACCCGTCATGACCCGTTCGTTTGCGTTGCTCCTCCTCTTGCTCATCCCTCTCGTGTCGGCCTCGGCCCAATCGGCCCGCGACGCTGCTCAGGGCATTTGGGAGCATACCTTCGATAACGAAAATCGCTCTCACACCGTGTACCTCCACTTCGACGGCGACATTCTCGAGGTGTGGCGCATATCAGAGAAAGAGGAGTGTGAGATGTATCCGTCGATTATCGAGTGGAATGACCGCGAGCTGTCCGTCGGGGCAACAGTCACGTGGAGTATTGCGTCCGTCAGCGACAACAATCTGCACATCGACTTTCCGGATGGCCGCTCCGTGCACTACAAGCGGGCGCGACTGGAACCGCGAAGCCTATGCGGAGGTCGAGACATCTAATCGCCCGTTCCCTCTGTCCGACGGTTTCCAAGACACAAACGGTGTCGTCCGTCCTGCCGACTGGCCCCTGCGATTTTTCCTTCTCCCAGGCCCCCAAATAGAAAAAGCCCGTTCCGAAACCGGAACGGGCTTTTTCTTTGGTGTCACACCCCTCGGAGCCTACTCGACGGGAGACGCGTTGAGGGCGCTCAGGCCCTTCTCCGTCTGCTCAACCTCGTACGCGATCTCTTGTCCTTCGCGGAGATCTTCCCCCATCGTCGCGCCGGTAATGTTGTTTGCGTGGAGGAAGACGTCTTCACTTCCATCCTGCGGCTCGATGAATCCAAATCCACGATCGGTGTCGAAAAACTTCAGATTTCCTCGTTCCATAAACGGGTACCTTTGTATTGTTGATGCCCCACCCTTCGTTGCAACGTTGACGAGCATGATCGTCTTCTCGGCGCGACGGTGCAGCGGCGGTGACGCGTTGCGTTGTTGATACACCGGTGTCACGAAAACCTCCGTGCCGCGGTTCCCCCTTCCCCCATTCTCCCCTCCCGTCTTCATCCATTCCCCTTCTGGCAACCTCATCGCGTGACATGCTCCCTTGTACCCGCTCCTGGATCGAAACGCAGGCCGCATCACGAGACAGACGCGGCCGACGTCCGGTCACATTCCGGCTCACTCGGGCGAGTATGAGCAGACGAGCCGCCTTCGCCCGCTTCGAGATTTAACATACAATCGCCTGATGCCCTCCCCTTTTTTCTTCGAGATTCCGGTCGCCAGTCGGGATATTACGACTTGCCCTTCCCGCTCTTTTTCACGACGACGCCGTCCTGCTCCATGAACGCCGACCGCACGCGAGAGTGGGCCAGCCTGACCGTCGACATCGTCATGCTAGTCCTCATCGTGGCGAATCTGATGCTCATCCTCATCGACTGGGGCTTTGAAAGTGTGGTGGTGCAGCAGCACCTCCGCGCCTACGCTCCGGCCTTACACCAGTGGTACGACGCCACCATCCACCAGCACTTCCTGTTCTACGACCTGGCCTTCGTGGCCGTCTTCGCCACCGAAATTGTGGTTCGCTGGGGACTCGCCATCTACCGGGAACGGCATCACCGCTGGTTCTTCTACCCCTTTGTGCACTGGTACGACGTGCTCGGCTGCATCCCCGTCAGTTCCCTCCGGTCACTCCGGCTCCTGCGCGTGATCGCCATGGTGCCAAAGCTGCAGCGCACTGGCCTTATCGACCTCAAGCAGACGTACCCCTACCGCACGTTCGAAAAGTACCGCGACATCGTGCTCGAAGAAATCAGCGATCGCGTGACGGTGCGCATCATTGAAGGGCTCCAGAAAGAAATTCGGGGGAGCCATGATGTTACAGAAAGGATCACACGTGAGGTAATCGCTCCCCAGCGAGACGCCCTCATTCAGGCCGTTACCCATCGCCTGCAAGAAGCCACCGCGGCAGCCTATGGCAGTCAACAGGAGGACTTTCACGACTACCTCGACGGAGTCATCTCGAATGCTGTAGAGCGAAATCGTGAGATCAGCACCATTGCTTCGTTTCCCGGCGTCGGACGCCCCATTGCCTCCCTGCTCGAACACGCCATCAGCGACATCGTCTTCAACGTCATCGACCGCATGGTGGCCGATGTGGCCTCGCTCGAAAACGACCGCGTCATCGCCGAGGTCACGTCGATCTCCACCGATGCCCTCCTGAGCCCAAAATACGATGAACGACTCAATCACCTAGCGCGCTCCATCGTGGTACAGTCCCTTGACGTGATCAAAGAGCACGTCCAAGTTCGGCGGTGGAAGGAAGAGTATTCGGACTAATACGTGTCCCGCTTTCGAACACGATGGGAAGGAACAACGCCCCCCTCGCGTTCCCCCCTCCCGATCCGACGCCGGAGTTGTTTTCCCTCCGATAGTTTTGTCCACCTACCGCTTTTCGTTCGTGGCCGGTCTCTACGTGCACATCCCCTTCCAGCGTACGCCCCATGCCTACGATGACAGCTACGCCGTGGACGTGGACTCGGCCGACTGTTCCCGCTTCGTGTCGGCCCTGCGTCGGGAACTGCGGTCGAAGGCAAACACATACGTGACGCGCGAACCGATTTCCACCCTGTACGCCGGCGGCGGACGCCCGTCTCTCCTTTCCCTCGGATCCGTTCACTCGCTCCTCCGCACGTTTATCGATGTCTTCGACACCTCCGAGCTACAAGAGGCGACGGTGGAAGTAGCTCCCGCAGACGCCACTTCCGACTACCTCCACGGCCTTCGCAGAATGGGCATCGACCGGCTGAGCCTTCCGGTCCTCTCGTTTTTCCCCTCTGCCCTCCGCGCCGTCGACGCCCCCCACACGACCCATGAAGCCATCCGGGCCATTCGGCGCGCGCGGACCGTCGGCTTCAACACCCTCTCCGTGGACCTCCTCTTCGGGGGGGCCGACCAGTCGCTTGCCGACTGGCGGGCGGTCTTGCAATTGGCCGTCGCCATGGACCTGCCCCACCTAACCCTCATTGAGGCCGACGGGCCGTCCGTCGCGTCGGACGATGCCCTGGCAAATCGGTTCAAGTTTGCCATGCGCTTTCTTCAGTCCGAGGGGTACAATCAACACGAACTCACCCACTTTGCCCGCGACGGTCATCACTCGCGCCACCAGGAGAACTACTACGCCCATGCAAACCAACTGGGCATGGGCCCCTCCGCCGAGTCATTCTGGTGGCCGCGACGCACCGCCGACGGCAACGCCCAGCGGTGGGCCAACGTGGCCGACCTGGACGAATACGCCAATCTCCTCAACGATGGCGCCTCACCGGTGTCGTACCGCGACCCCCTCGACCGCACGGCACTGGCCCAAGAATACGTGATGCTTCGCCTCCGAACCCGAGCGGGCCTTGATCTCAATCGTCTAGAACACCAGTACGGATGCGATCTCCGTGCTGAACACGGCGACACGCTGGACCGCCTCTGCGACAACGGCCTTCTCCACCGCACCAACAATACCATCCACCTCAGCAACCGGGGCGTCCTCGTGGCCGATGCCATCGCCCGACGCCTGCTCCCAACTGACTGAGGCGCGCCGGCAGCCCCTGTCCTTCCCCATTCGCGCTCGTTTCACACAGACCGGCGGGAACGGACAACGCCCCTCCACACGTACGCGCCCCCTGAGTGGGCGAGCGACCCGCCTGCCACACGCGCCTCCGCCCCTTATACCAAATCGCTTATAAAGTTCGGGGTTGCAGGTGTGTTAGTATGGATGCAAGCATATGGGCCAGACGCGCTAGCGCGTCAGCGCACTCGTGCGCCACTCCCATACCCCGATTCGGAACGAGTTCCGATTCGTCAGGACACTGCCTACCCCCACCCCCCCCGACGGTGGTCCGGACATTGTTCCCAGCCGACACACAAGTGTGTCAGGCGAACGAGTTCGCCACCAACGGAGCTCACTCACTCCGATTCGGGACGTCCAAACGAGATGTTCTTCGAAATATCATGCCGGAGCCCCGTACTCAGAAACGACGCTTTCCCCTTTCGTGCCGGCCCAATCTCTGCTCATGTCGTACGTCCGCGTCCTTACACTTCTCCTCGGCATCGCTCTCCTCGGAATGAGCTGCTCGTCCGACGAACATGCTTCAAATAACGAGGGCAAATTCCAAAAGGAGGGCCGTCTTACCTTCTACGGGCCGGCTGGAGACACCCTAAAGACCATTGTCGTTCAGATTGCCGACACGGACCCCGAACGAAAGCGCGGACTCATGCACCAACGCTCGCTCGGCTACAACCGCGGCATGCTCTTCCTCTTCGACGAGGTGGACAACAGCGGCATGTGGATGAAAAACACCCCGCTTCCCCTCGACATTGTGTTCGTTGCCCCCGACTCGCAGGTCATCAACATTGCCAAGCGGACCACCCCGTTCTCCGAAAAAAGCATCGATCCCGACGCCCCCAACAAGTTTGCCGTTGAGGTGCGGGCGGGCTTTGCCGACCGATTCGGCATTACCGACAGTAGTCGCATCCGATGGACCCGCACCGACTGACTCGACCGCCGCACGCCCTCGCAATCGTTCCTTCGTTGCCCATGCGCTTTTTCCTGCCCGTCCTGCTTATCGGTCTTCTGCTCGTGGGACTCAGCTGCACGGACTCTCCCCCCGACACCGCGTCCTCCACCACTGAGGACACCACAACCATTCCCTTCGATAAGGAAGGTCGTCTCGCTTTTCTCCAAGACCGCGACACCGTCGTTGTGCTTGACATTGAGGTGGCCGACTCCGACTCTGCTCGGGAGCGCGGCATGATGCAACGCAAGGGCTTTCCCTCTGACACCAGCGGCATGCTCTTCCCGTTTTCCAAGGAGGAAGAACGCAACTTCTGGATGGCAAACACCCCGGTTCCCCTCGACCTCTTCTTTATCAGTGCCGACTCCCACGTCGTCAGCGTCGCCAAGTACGCCCAGCCCAACAGTGCGGATCAGATCTCCTCGGGGGGGCCGGCCCAGTACGTCCTCGAAACCCCCGCCGGCTTTGCCGACAGCTACGGAATCGTTGGGGGCGACCGCGTGCGGTGGCAGCGTACGGACGAATAATACCGTTTTCGGATCATGATGTCTAGTTATCGCCAACCGGAATCAGCAGGACGCCTGCAGATCACACTTCCCATCACCTTCTCACGCTCAACGTTTTAACGTGCACCCGTCTGGGAAACAGTTGTCCGGTTTGGCAGAAACAGACTTTTACGGCCTCCCGACATCGCCAGTTGGGATCCGTATCATACCGAATCCGGTTAAAGGATTTGGGACTGAAAGTGTGGAAGTATCTACTACAGCGTCAACCGTCAATCTACACAGGAATGAGCATCCGCATCGGTGTTGGCGGCAAAGCGTGAAGACGTGATTCGTGAACGCCGATGCAGGCAGCCTCACGCAATACGAATTCCGTCGATGGATGCTGCCTCCGAACGCTTGTGGTAGGCACAATCAGTGTTGACACTGCACTACGTGTGTCCCACGTACTTACTTACAAACATACATACTTCCATCCCTCAACGAAGCTTGCCGCGTTGGTATACGTCCAATCGGCAGGCTCAGCGTTCGAGAAAAGAGACCCTCAACCAGTTCGACGGGAATTTCCCCGCCGCGACTGCCCGTCTTGGGCGCGTGCCCTGCTCTACTCGGCGTCTTGCGTCCCGCCCCTGCGCCGCGATTGCCCCGCTCTCGAATCAGAGGGAGCCGTCCGGAAGACGATGTCTCCGTAGTACGACGTGGCGTCGCCGTTCGTCTTGTTGGTATGCGTCATGACGCCCACGCCCTTCACAGGCGGCGGCTCCTCCCCGAAGATCCGCCGGTAGTCGGCCCGCACGTTGCGCCGCTCATGCTGCCACTGTCCGGCCTTTGTGGATCCGCTCTGCACGACCAACTGCCGCATCCAAGAGACGTGGGGATCCGGAAAAGTCGTGTACGTCTCCCCGCGATTGGCCCAGGTGTACACAATGGCCCGGCGCGGGACCTGGTCGTCCCCCAGCACCTGGTACGCCACCAGCGTAAGACGGCGGGCGAGACTCAGGTCGTTGTACTCGAAGGTAACAAACACGCACGCCGGACAATCGTCCCCCGGCCCAATCCGGGCATTGGCCCCCTCCACAATGCTCGTAATCTTCCAGCGCCACTTCAGGATGGGGTGCTTCGCCAAATCGACGGGCGCCGGCGTCCCAATGGCGGATGCGCCGCCGGGGCTCCGGGCACGCACGACAACGCCGGTCGCGGTATCCACAAGATCGTACTTCGTCGTTTCATACACCGCCGCCAGCGAAAGCGACCGCCATCCGTCCGGGATGGACATCGACGGATCCATTTCGGAAAACAGCCCCACCGGAACGACATCATCTCCCTTCGCGCCCCGATCCATGCCCATGCTCAGGCCCGCTGCTGCTACCCCAATAACGAGTGTCCAACCCAAGCCGTACGTGATCCGCGTCATTGCAACCCGAAGTGGCCGTATAGAATCGATCCAGTGGGCAAATAGTCGTCTTCACAGTTGTCGCAATGACTCGGGGTGTCCCTCCCCCCTCTCCGTTGCGTCATGCGACACACAGAGTGAGCGCCCTCTCATCGAGGGCTCGGGACGGTCCCCGGTGGTACGAATGCCTCAGCGGCGCCCGAGTCGGGAACGGCCGTTTGAAATGTGACATCTCCGTAATACGCCGTGATGCGCTCTTTCGTATCGTTCGTGGACGTCATGAGGGCAATCCGCTTCACCGGCGGCGGCTCATCTCCGAAGACATCTCGGTAATCGGCCCGCACGTTCCGTCGTTCCGTTTTCCAGGTTCCCACATGCGTCGTGCCACTTCGAACGGCGATCATCTTCATCCACTCCGCCTTGGGATTGGGAAAGACGGCCGCGCGCTCCACGCGGTTCGTCCAGGTGTAGACGAGGGCCCTCGTCGGAATCGAATCGTATCCGAGCATCTCCAGCGTTAGAATTTTGAGGCGCCGGTAAAGGCCGACCTCCTTGTAGTCAAACGTCACGAACAGGCTTGCCGGATAGTCACTCTGGGCCGCAATGCGAGCATTCGCGCTCGGAATGATGCCGTCAACCTTCCAGTGCCACTTCAGCACAGGGTGCTGCGTCAAATCAATACGACGACGCGTCACGAGGGCCGATCCTTCTCCATCACTCCGGGCTCGCACGGCCCCGCCGCGGTCGGTACGAACGAGTTCGTAGTCCGTTTTGTCGTACACGTTCGCCAGCGAGTACGGTCTCCAGTCCTCAGGAATTCCCTGCTGCGGCGTCCGCTCGGAAAACCCCCCAACCCGAATGGAGTCGGGCCATGCCACTGCTCCCCTAAAACCAGCCACGATGCCCCCGACACAACACAATACGAAAAGCCAGCCCCATCTCCCGCCATCCATGCTCATTATTACGCCACTTGTTATACCAAATCCGGCTAAAAAGTTAAAGGGAGGGGGGACAGATGCAACAGCACAGGGGCACGCGCTTGGGGCCAGACGCACTCGTGCAGCGCCCACGTCCCTCGACGGCGGCCATCCTGGGCCATCGGGACATTGCCCCCGTGTGCCCTTCCGACACACGAGTGTCTCAGTCGAACAGTGCGCCCTCAACGGAGCAGTCCACTAGTGGGGCGGCGTACGAATACAGCTGCGGGGGTGGTATTAGCGGAACCTGCGAAGTGGCTCTCTCCCCCGCACATCCGAGCCGGGGGCACACCCCCAGGACGATTGTATATCGCGTCTGTCCTGATGGACCTCACTCACATACCCACCCCCTCATACTCAAAAGCCCCAACGAAGCCGCACAGCTTCGCTGGGCTTGCGGGGTTTGGTATCACCTGTCCCGTGCCCCCGTCAATCATCGGCGGGAACGGAGGGCCTCCTCCGCCTCGCCGATTTCTGCCTTCCGGGACTCCCTGGAGGCTTTCTCATGGAGACGCCTCCATCACGATCCCCCCAACAGGAGCCCCCCGCTCCCTTGAAACGCACGCCCTCCGGTCCGAGGGAAACCGCGCTCATGCCGGTATTACTGATACGTGAATGGGTTTCTAACGACAACTCCGACCATTACGTACCACGGTCTATAACGGCGCAATGGAGCCGGGAAAATGCCTCATACGTCGTTCCGAACATCTTGGAGGGGGGCGAGATCTGTCAGGTCTTCAGGGGATTGCATTCGCCGGATTGCGATACCACTTGAGAAACGTCCGGTGTCTAATCTCAAAAAGGCACAAGGATCTCCAAGACCTCCAGGATCTCCACCACTGAACGAAAGAGAACGTTTACCTGCCTGTGCACGGATCAGTAGGGGGAACGCACCTCACAGAACAAACGGAGCACTGATCGCGAACCCCAGGGACATGAGGACTGCGAGGAGCATGCCCATGGCATGCACGGGCTGCGCCTCCACATTCAGATGGTACTTCACCCAGTCGAGACTTTCGAGGACCGGCTGCACGGCCCGCAAGAGCAATCCCGAGCCTACGTAGAGCCACACCCATACCGAGGTAAACATTGTCGAAAACAACATGACGCTCATCACGCGCGGAATTTCGCCCAATCCCGCCTCCGCAAACGTCACGAACAACTCCGCCATGTTGATAAGGGCACTAAACATTTGATACCAGAAGGCCGACGACCAAATCGAAAACTCCGTCATCACGCCGAGTCCGAAGATTTGAAGGATCGACACGGGTAAAATTACGCACATTCCCGTCAGGACGAGATCGATCCCTAGATATAAAAGGTGAACGAAAGAGTATTCACTCTTGCCCATCCGCCCAAGAATCCAGCGCGTTTCGAAGAGGGAAGCGTAGTCAATGACAATGTTCAGCGCGATCGGAACGCCCAGTAGCGCCGCAATTTCCGCCAGGTCGGACACACTGCTCGGTACCGTGAGTACCCCGACCCCCAGAAACCCAGCGAACAATAGCGTGATCACCAGAACCGACGTAAGCGCCGACCGGCGGAAGCACGTCCAGGAAAGGTGTTTCTCCGTAAAGAGCGCGTCGAAGAGGGCCACGAAGGTGTTCGGCCAGTTCGACTGGCGGGCCGCAAAGTTCTCCTGAAGAAGCCAGTCACTCACGGCGGCCCGGCTTTCTCCGCTCATGACCTTTTCTCCCTCCCGGAACAGCGCCACGAGTCCTATACAGACGGCAAGCCAGGTGCCGAAAAATGACAGCACCTCAATGGGACCGGCGCTGCTTATAAACAACGTTCCCCCAACGAGCCCCAATCCGCCTGCCAGTATTCCGGCGGCCTTCCACGTGTTCGGTTCGGAAGCGGGCCCCGACGCCCCCTTGAAGGTGTCCGGCGTATTCTCCTCAATCGCTGCTCGGACTTCCGTTTCGCTTGAGAACTCGCCGCTGTCCGACCGGATTGCTTTCTCCCCCGTCTGGGTGGTCGTCTGCGTGGTGGGTCCCTCCCCCCCCGTCTCCACAGATCCCGATTCGCCCAGCAACTCCGCAAACGCATCCACCGACGCGGGGCGACGCTCCGGATTGAGGGACAGCCCCTTCATTACAGCCACACTCGTTTCCATCGAGATCTCCGACCGGATCTCGTAGGGCGAAATGAGCTCGTCCGTCTCGATCCGATCAATCGCCTTTGGCGGCTTCAGGCCCGTGAGACACTTGTAGAGCGTGGCGGCACAGGCATAAATGTCGGTATGCGGCCCCTGATTGCCGTTGGACAGGTACTGCTCGTAAGGCGAATAGCCGGACTTCAGAATCACCTCAAGGTCCTGGCTCCGCGTTCCGACCACCTCTCGGGCCGCCCCAAAATCGATCAGCATTGCCCGTCCGTCTTCCGTCCGGTAGATGTTCTGGGGATCGACGTCCCGGTGGAGCACGCCCTGTTCGTGAACGGGACGGAGTCCGTTCAGCACATCCTTCATCAGATCTATCGCCTCCGCTTCCGACAACCGCCCGCCGCTTTGGGCAATGTACTGGGCGAGGCTCTGCCCCTTGTAGTAATCCATCACGAGATACCCGGTCCTATTTTCTTCAAAGTACGACCGGACATCAACAATATTCGGATGGCTAAACCGGGCAACCTGCCGCCCTTCCTGCATGAACTGCTCCAGCCCAAATTGGAAGTCCTCTTCGTCCTCGGGACTGCGCGCCCTCACGGCGTGCGTGTCACTGCCGCGACCGGCAATGTGACGGGGATAATATTCCTTGATGGCGACGGTCGTATCCAAATGCCCGTCGTAGGCCCGGTAGGTAATCCCAAAACTGCCGGCCCCGAGTACCTCTTCAACGCGGTACTCATCGCGCAGCCGGAATCCTTCCGGTAGTGGGTTGGTGGAGCGCGTCGAACGCTCCTGCTCTCGTTTCCGAAGGGGAGGAGTTGCTGGCATCGAGTTTAAATCCGCTTGTTGCGTTCCAGATGTACCAGTCCGGAGACGAACGTCGGTCCACGAGCGTCGGGAGCGCCCGAGAAAGAGAAGTCTGTACCCAACCCGTCCGGTCGAGGTCCTCAAATCCCACCAATCCGCGTCCTTACGATGGACGCCGCTAATTCGGGGAACGGGAATCTACGTGGCTCTCCGCGAAGGAGATCGATTATCCATTTCTTACGTGTTCGCGCTACCGCATTTAGGACAAAAATGATGCCAGTATGACTTCCTTCTTTTGTACCCATCATATTGCCGTCTCATTCCGTCTTCCTCCCCGCTTGCGACTCACCCACGAAATCAGGGAGAGCAGCCTCTCGTCCCCTACTTCCAACACAGCCCCCATGCCGATCCCTGAATACGTTTTGACCGATCGAGCTCGGTGAAAACGCATTCCCAGATCGGCAACGTCCGCTTTTGGTCATCGCTGCCCCGCTCCCAATGCCGATGACAATACCGTAGTGCCCCGACGTCGGGGCTTTCTTGCCTTCATACCAACCTCGCACGCTTCGTTGAGGTACGAAAGCGTGTAAGTGCCTGGCACACAAGCAGACCCTTTCACCCCGAATCGGAACACGTAGGGTTATCAGATTAACCGCAGGATGCGATTGCTTCGGCGGATGGAAACGAAGGGAAGGGGAGCCCTGACAGATCTACAAGGAACGGGGCTGCAACGGCGCAACCGAGCCGGAAAAATCTCCTCGCAGGTCGTCCCCAACATCTTGGCGGAAACCGAGATCCGTCAGGTCTTTCGGGGGTTGCGGTCACCGGATTGCGCGCCTCCCTGAACGAGATCCGGCATCTAATCTAAAAAGAGTACAAGTTCCGATTCGCCGGGACCATGTACTCGACCACTGTCGGTGCAGACCCCTCCCCCCCTACAGTTCCCGGATCCTTCAACCGGATTCGGTATCATACGTCGGATGG
>CAYOWD010000089.1:0-15124 GCA_964407535.1 uncultured Salinivenus sp.
CTTGAGACCGGACAGATGACTACCTGACCCTCAAAAACCTGCACGGACTATTGTCAAGTTGTGAGTTGCGAGGTTTTGGGTTGAGCGTTTCCGCAGCTGGACGCCGAAATGGGTCGAACATCCGGAATGAACCGTGTTTTCCTTGGGTTCGGGGAAGCTGAACGAGGAGAAGCGTACCCCTCAACTCATACAACGCATAACCCACCAACGCATAACCCACAACCTGGGGTTGCTAGCTGCGACGGAGCTCTCATTCCTGCCTCCCTCTGTTTTACCATTCGGCCGTTTTGTCTTCCCCTCCTATTTCTTTAAGGAGGCGTGTCGCACCATATAGGTCTCGCAGGACCTCAACGATGCCACGAACGTCTACGGAGATGGCTCGTGCTTCTTGGTCGCGATAGAGATATTCGTTGGGAAGGGCCTCAATGTTGGTATCGAACACAACCCCGACGACCTCAAGATCCTCGTTAAGTAGCGGAGATCCGGAGTTCCCTCCTGAGACATCGTTCGTCGAAACAATATTGAATGGCGTCCCCAGGTCAAAGGAGCTGGGAGGATTCCGCCATCGCCTCGGAAACGACCATTCTTCGGCATTATGGGCGTAGTGTCGATCATACATCCCGTAGAAGTTGGTGTACGGCGGGGCTGTTGATCCATTGTACGAATATCCCTTCACGACGCCGTCGGAAATGCGGAGGCTGAAGGTGGCATCAGGAGGTATCCGATCTCCGTAAATCGCTCGTCGTGCCTTCGAAAGACGTCCGTTCAGTTTTTCTTCGGTACGGTTAAGATCCTCCATTTGCCGATTCGCATTCAAAAAAAGCGGCGCAAGGGCCTCAATCACCGGGACGGAGGCATCCTCACTCTTCCGATATCCGTTTTCAAGCAGCTTTTCGAACGATTCCGAATTTATGAGGGCACTTTCCTCAACCAAATGCGAGGCTAATTCTTCAGGCGATCGCTTTCGAAACAGTCGTTGAACGGTGGGATGACTTTCTCCGTAGGCATCCCGGATTTCTTTGAGCTGCGCCGTGACGAATGCCCGTTCAAGGTCCGCGGGCCAGTCCTCAACGGCTTCTGCATCTTCCCGAATGCTCTTGACCCGCTCAGGACTCGCCCCCCGCATCTTCAGAAAATCATGATAGTATGCATGAACTGCGCGCGCGAAAATGCGAGAGCCAAGAGTCACGTTCGAAAACGTCAGGAAGGCACCGTGCTTGTCTGCAAGAATGCGCTTCGATTCTTGAAGGCGTTTGATCTTCCAGAGGGCTCGTTCATACTGTTTGAGAGAATCAGTTTTCACAATTGAGTCCCGAAGTGCACGAAGCGCTGCTCCTCGGCGAGCAATCAGGTAGGGATCCTGAAGACCGTGAAGTTTTCCCTCTATGCTTTTGATCGTATTCTCCAGCGAAAACAACGTATTTCGGAGATTGTACCGGCCGGTTGTACCGGCGTTGTTCGCAATATGCGATTTGAGGAGATTCCGGCGCGCCCGAAATACCTCAAGCTTTTTCGTCAACTGGTGGTCGCGCTTATACTCAAGCTGGGCCACCGTCTCAAGTCGACTTGTCGAGCCTGGATTTCCGACGACGAACACAGGATCTCCAGCTTCTGCCCCCTCTAAATCCCAATCATAGTGGTACTCTGGCTGCAGGGGAGTGCCGTCGTCAGCATACACTCGGAAGAATGCGATATCGAAAGAGAAGCGTGGATACGTAAAGTTGTCTGACTCGCCCCCAAAGTATCCGACTTGGCGCTCCGGCGCCATCACGAGCCTCACGTCATCGTGCCGACGGTACGTGTAGGCGGAATATTTTGCTCCGCCGTACAGAGTGACAATATCCACCCGAAGCGTCTCGTCTCTCTTCTTCACGGTCTCCGTCATCGCCTCTTCAATGCGTTCAATACGCCGTTCCCGATTCTCGGCCCGGGCTGCCCGCCTTCCATCCGGTTCTTCTACCCGAGCCGTCACATCTTCAATCTCTACGAGGACGTCGACGTGAAGGTCAGATACAGGACGTTCTTGATTGAGGGAATCGGCATAGAATCCACGTTCGAGAAGGGATTCCCGCCTCCGACTGACCTTCTCAATCGCCTCCCGGGCGCAGTGATGATTCGTCAACACGAGCCCCCGTTCAGACACAAAGGAAGCCGAACAGCCGTCCCCGAACCGAAGCGCCGCTCCCCGCGCCTGTTTCCGCCACTCTGCATCTGCATCCACCCCGTAGGTAGATCGGAAATGCTCGGTTGGAATCTGATCAAACGGCCAAAGCTTTCCGTGATCGAACTGCCCGGCTTGGACCGTATCGTATCCACTGGGAATCGATACTACACTCGAAAGGGTATCTTCTACTGTTCCGATTTCGGTGGAAACGGGGGGGCGTTCCGTCACCGACACAGTTTCTCGCTGGATTCCGCAGGCCCCGACCAGAAGGAGAGCAAGGACGCCCGCGCTCCCCCCAACCCAACGGAACCAGATGGATTGCGATTGAAACTGCAAGGAGGTCATAGCGGAATCGGTCTGTGCGTCTGGAAATGCTACTCAACGGTATACTCGTCGTTGGTCAACTCTCGAACAAGCGCCTCAGCCCCGTAGACGTCGGACAGTGCCGCGAGAATCCCCCGGACCTCTACGGAAACCGTGCGCATACGACTGGGCAGAAACAGGTAGGTGCCCGCAGCCGCCTGCACGTTGCCGTCGATTTGGAGTCCAACAAGTTGAAGCGACGTGTCTACAAGCGGCCCTCCGTACGCCCCCATCACGTCCGTACTCGTCGCCACCGTGAGGGGCGTCGTTCGATCCAGTGCGGGGGTCGATGTCTGCCAGGTTGCCGGCATCGACGACGCATCGGGGCCGGAGCTCGATGCAAATTGCCCCCACAGCCCATAGAAGGTAGTAACCGGCGGTGCAATCGTCCCGTTGTAGGCATACCCAGTGACCCGCCCATCTGCAAGGCGAGGCGCTCGCGATTTCGGAAGGGAAACCGGATGCTCCTCAAAACGAAGCCGATATCGAGCAAGCGTATCGAGAAGCGCTTGTTCTCGATTTCGAAGGTCTTCCCATGCCTCCGCGAACGACGCGTATCGATCCATAACCGTTGCCGCAACGACCAAGGCCGGATCATCTTCAATCGCGCGTCCGCTGGCCTCCAAAAAGGCCCGGGCGGAGTCCGGATCCGAAAACGCCGACTGCCGAACGATTCGGGCTGGCGTTTCGACCTTCTTCATCGCACGCCCAGAGGTACTGTCGGCCGCAAGATGGGCCTGCAACACACGAAGATGGGTGGCCAGCAACGCTGCATCCAGGGCCGCAGGTTGTTCAGGCTCCTTTCGGAGAGCCCCGTTCTTCTCGTCAACGCCCTCCTGCATTCGTCGGTACCCCGCCAGTGCCCGGGCGAGAGTCGATGACCGGTAGTCAGTCCGGTGCACAAACGAGAAGGCGCGGTACGCATCGGCGTACGTCCGTTTTTTTGCTTGAAGAGCCGCCAGCCGATCCAATGTGGTGTGCACCTCTTCTTTCACAGCAGTGTCTGCATCGGCCCGACGGCGAAGCGCCTGGTCTCGATTCTCCAACTGTGCCATGATGTAGTCACTCCGGAGTGCATCGAGCCGGGCCTTCACCAGCTTCCGCTCTCCCACAGCCTCCTGCAATTGCCTCGCCCACTCGGACGGCATGCGCGCGGTCGTATCCGCATATTCTTGCAGATGCTTCTGCCACGCCTGGATGGCAGAGTACCGGGTCGGCAACGTAACGTCGCGCCGAAACGCGTGCTGGCTATGCGTCTCCATCCGATGCGTTGATGACGGATGTCCCAGCGCGAAGACCGTGTCTCCGGGCTGTGCGCCCTGTGGCTGCAGTTCGAAATGAGCAGGGGTCTGCAGCGGCTCGCCTCCATCATATACTCGGAGGAAAGCAACGTCCCATGCGAACTGCGGATACGAAAGCAATCCGTCAACGTGTCCGAAGGATGTCACCTCCGGATCGGGACGAAAAACAAGTCGAACGTCCTCGTAACGACGATAGGTGTAGGCCACATACCGACGCCCTCCCGCCTCCGATACCACCTCAACGCGATGCTGCTTGTCCCCGTCGGCGCGATATCGACGCTCAAGCTGTTGTGCTACCTTTTGTAGCGCAGCCCGTTCCTCCCCGTTCGCCGGTGCGTCCCGGCGCAGCGAATCGATACGGGCACTGACCTCGTCGATACCGACGAGGCGATCGACATGCACGTCCGCTACCTTCTGCTCTTGAGCCGAGCTCGATGCCAGAACAAATCCGGAGCGTGCATCCTGGCTGAGCCGGCTCCGTACACACCGTGCCGCCGTTATAACCATCCCTCGGTTCGAAACGAAGGCCCCTGAACAGTCGGGAAGCCGCACTGCCCCGCGCAGCAGACGCCGACGCCCGGAAGCTCCTCCCCCTCCCTGGCTTATGCTCCGCCCAATCTCCGTCGGCAGATCCGCAAGCGACCACACACGCCCCAATCCGTCCAGATCGTTCGTCACGGTATCCGGCTGAATGAGCGCCCCAAAACGCGGTGTCCCCCGATCTTGTGCGTTGGTCGTTCCCGGGATACTAACGATCACCAAGAGGATGAGCCCTCCTATCGTACAAACAAGTGGAGGGGAATTCGACATTGTAGACGCAAACGAAACGGTGTAAGCGATCGGATGAGGAAGACGGGACTAGCAACTGTCCACGAACGCCTCTACAGCTATTCGCCCAGCGGGATCCCTCTGGAACCTGAGCGCCGCAGCCCAATTGGGAGTGTCCAGCTACAGTCTCATGTGCTTGCGAAAGTGGCGGAATTGGTAGACGCGCGAGACTTAGGATCTCGTGGGGCCTATGCCCCGTGGGGGTTCGAGTCCCCCCTTTCGCACCATGCGCCCCTCTCGACATCGCCCTCCCTGCCTACAATCGGCGGGGGAGGGCATTTTTTGTTTCGAACAGTGTAAGTCCCATTCCGGCATAGTCGGCTTGCCCCCCCCCCGTGACAGGTCCATTGGTCCCCGGCTCGTGCGTCTCTCCAGATGGGTCGTACTGACCCACTCGGGAATTCCTTCGTGCCGAGCGTAGTGCAGTGTCAACGCTAATTCTTTGTGTGGACGAGAGGAAGAAGAACCGTTCTCCGTTGCTCTCAACAAACGGTCCGTATTGCGTAGTGCACCCCGGGAGCACTTTCTCTGCCGACAGCAGTCGGCATCAGGGCGCGTATTGCGTGAGATCGCATTCCATCTCGCAATCTTCACTACCCCCTCGGTTACTTGCATATTGACGGTTGACGCCGCAGTAGATGCTCCCCACGGCACATTCGACCTTGTCTCCTCACCGCAATCAGCTCGCCTCGTCGGGCCCCTGTGCAATCAGTCTAACGGACTCATCCGGCGACACTTACTGATGCGTGAGTGGGCTGATGCGTGAGTGGGCTGATGCGTGAGTGGGTTTCTAAAGACGATTCCGACTATTTGCCTACCACGGTCCCCACCGAACGAAAGCGAGAGTGTACCTACCTGTGCACGGATCAGCAGAAGCGAACCTGTCCCCGATAAGCACTTCGCACCTCCCGGATAAACCCCCGATGGTGCTGCGCAATTCGCCCTCTGCCAGCCCATGAGATCAGAGCGGGGGCAAGCGTATGCACAGCCCGATCTAAACCGCCCTGACAGTCAGTCTACCCGCACGTATCAGAAGACGCCCCCCCATGTGTGAACTCTGAACGGAGATCAGCTGTGCTTTTTTGCTGAAAAGAGCACCGTCTCCAACAAAAAGTCCCGCAAAAAATATTTTATGAAGATGCATAAAATTAGAAAATGCATCACAACTCAATACTTAAAATTTCAGTAACTGAAATAAATTCCGGGGTACAGGTTGGGGATCCTCCTCGACTGATTTGCCTTCCTAGTCTGTCGATCTGATCCATGGGGTGTCGGTGGCCTGAACGGCCCCCCTTCCCTGACAGACGGTTCGCTGAACGAGTTGGGCGAGCAGGAAATGGCATCTCTCGGCACCGAATTCGTTTTCGCGCGCGATCACATTGTACCGGCCCCTCTACTTCCATGTCGCGACTTTCCCTATTCCTCGGTTTTCTTATTGCGCTGCTTCCATTTCTCGTTACACAGCCTGTGAAGGCGCAAGCGCAGCAGGCCGACACGACTCCCCCCATTTATGTAAAGTTTGCGCAGGGGACGTCGGACTTCTCCGGAAACGCGGGGGCCGGACGCGGCTTCGGGGACTTGTTTGACGCGAATAAATTCAGCGACAGCGAGGACTTCCAGTACGCGGTCACCATGGAACTGGGATATCGGTTTTCTCCCTCCTTGTCTCTCGGGTTAGGCTATCAGCTCGGGACCTATTATTTTAATGATTTAGGCCGCCTCGGGGGAGAGAGTGAAACCCTGAACACGGTGCAGCTGCTTGGACGCTATAAACTGGGTGCCCGGAACTGGCCTGTAGCCCCGTACATCGACCTTGGGGTCAACCTGTCTGAAGGCGTTAAGCACGTTGGATTCGGTCCATCGATGGGCGGAGGCCTTGATATTGCTATCGACAACCGGTTCTCGCTCTTTATCGAATCGCGACTCAATCTCACCTTCCCGGATGAGGCTCTTGATACATTTGCGGCGGGACAAGTCCCCTTCGATATCGTCACCATCATGCCGGCGATTGGGACCGAGATCGACCTCACAGGCCCCAGAACTTCCGCGTCGCAGTAGGCGTCCGATGACGTCGGCGAACTCTCTTCACTGCAGAAAGGGAGATACCTCGGTCCGGTTTTTCGCTAACACACGATTCAGATTGACACTGATCGTGGCCCGATACGCGCCGTCGGTCTCATCGGCTCCATCCGTCTCTGTATAGGTGAAGGAATCAAGCGTCGGAGGAGACGACGGGTCTCCTTCCAGCGCTGCCGTAATATATTCCGGAATCATCGGTCTGGTCGGCTTGCTTCCCGGCGCAATGTTAGAATTGATGTCAGCCTCGGTGGACGGAATCGGCGCCCGTAGGCCAATCGTCTTAAATCGTCGCCCCTCTCCGATGAAGATCTCTTGGCGAAGCAGGTAATATAGCTCCCATACCTCCTGCTCCGTCGAAACGGCCCCGATCATCACATCGGTAACGGAGGTGTTCGAAATCTCAGCCACCTCCGTGTTCGTCGTCCGGTCCAGTACGAGTCCTGTCCGAAATGAATCTACGGAACTGGCCCGCACCTCCACAGCAGCCGTGTCTGGCCGGTCCGAACGCTCCTCAGTCGCTTCATTGATCGTGCGACGGTCCCGTTGATTCCGAACGAGAGCGACGAGGGTCCGCATTTTCGACTTCGCTCCCGAAATATTTCCTTGTGCCAGATCTGCTTCGATCAAAATGAGGTGCGCCTCTTCTATCTTCAATAACGGCAGGGGAGAGTCTTTCGGATCCGACATGCCCACCTTCGGATCTAAAAAGTCCAGTCGAGGCAGCGGCTGAAAATCGTTGGCGTTTTGTCGATCGTAGAGTGCATCTTCTAATTCGTTGTCGTCGGTCTCTTCTTCCCCATCGGCATTCTGAGGGTCAAAACGCTGGTGACGAACATAGTCCGAGGCTCTGCTTAGCACCTCATTCGCGCGCATTCGAGCACTGTCCGCATCTCCGATATTATAGAAGGCGCGTGCCTGTGCGAGCCGGTAGGCCACCTGGTCTCCATGCCCACTCTCAATGACAGCCTGCAACGTATCAATTGCAATCCGAAAGTGAACTGGCGCCTCTACAGGTGGCCCCTCGTCCTTCAGCGGCGACGAATGATAAACTTCCCCCAGCAGAATATGCGCCATGGAGAAGTAGAATTTCAGAGCCGCCTCATCGTCCGGATTCGGACTCTCGTCTTCCGGAGCGACAGTGTTCATTCCGAACAGGGCCGACGACCGAAGGTCGTGAAGACTAAAGAAGGCATTTTTGATGTCAACCTGCTGATTATTTAAGTCAAGGTTGTCAACATCTTGGTTGTAGAAGGTCTCGACATTCTTGTAGTTATCGGTCGCAATTGACGTCCACGTGACCGTTCGGTTAAGAGCAATGGCAAGTTGTCGATCTAAACCCACGACCCACCGCTGAAGCGGATTGGGATTGTTGAGGGCCTGCTCCTGAGTGAGATTGGGATTTTCCACGTTCTGCGAGTTCAGTAGGTCGCATCCTCCTCCGAAACTGCTCCCAGCGACCAGGAGGAAAAACAGTACAATCCGTTTCATGGCACACAAAATCGGGTTTCTGAGAACAGACATCTCCCTGTAGGGACTGGTGCTCCGAAGCAGAAATCTCTTGGCGGATGCGTCTTCCCTGTCACCGCTAAGCGTGAGGCGATCCAGCATTCAGAGTTTGGAAAAGCACTTAAACCAGAGGAGCTGCGTTTGTCAAATCTTGAAGGACTTGCGCCCGCTGCACCAGTGATCCTACCGAAGTCGGGAGCAAAGCGACCAACCTGTCCAAAAAAGCCCCCGTGCCAATCGACGGTTTCCCACTGCTTCGACCAAAATGGCCCAGATAATATCGGCGCAGAACCGTCCCCCTACCACGTTCTCTCAAATTCCGATATCCAGGGTGAATGTATACCGGCGCGGCGGCGAGATTGTCGAAAAGCCAAATGCCCCTCCAGCTCGGCCCGCAGCCGTACTCGATCCCGAAATCTCCGGATCGAACGTAGACGCCGTGAAGCTAAAGGGATTGGTTACGCTCCCCCCAATCCGCACCGACCGGATTCGTGACGGGAGTACACGCTCCGGAAGCCGATAATCGAGTGAAATATTACGAATCTTGAGGTAATCGGTATCTTCGACGAATACGTTCGAGAGGTCGCTAAACGAAACGTCCTGCTGCGCAGCCGGAGGAATAGGCTCATTGTTGGGGTTCGGCAAACGTCCGTCCGTCAGGGTATTCACCCGACCCTGCGTACGCAACAACTGAATATACCGAACCGGCTCGTCCAAATTCACGCCCTGCGCCCCCCGTTGATAATCAGCTGTTACCCGAAGACGCACGCCTTTCCACCGGGCCCGTAGGCCCAGACTTCCAAACTGGTCAGGATTGGGGTTTCCCAGATTCTGATCCACCGCTACGCTGTCTACTCGTCCCTGGTCGTCGAAAAAGGCCTGATTTCCCTCAAAGTACCCAATCGGCTTTCCCTCATCCACGAATCCCCTGAGGAACCGAAAGCCTCCGGTTTCAAACTTGGACGCCGTCCCGTTATCGACAACCTCATTGTTGAGGGTATTGAGCGACGCACTCACGGTCAGCTCGTACTCCGACTGATCAAGAAGGGAAAACTCCCCTGCAATTTCCCATCCCTTGTTCTCAATCACTCCAATGTTTCGCACCTGATCGTCTTGCCCCGTGGACGGCGCAAACGGCGCCCGAAACAGTGCGTCTTCCGTCCGCTCCCGGTACCGCGTTACCTGTAACGAAACCCGATCATTGACGAGCGTGGCATCCGCCCCAATCTCGAACGACCTAACGCGCTCCGGCTCCAGGGTGGGATCGCCCGGCGCCCCAAACGTATACGCACTTTCCCCCTGAAACGAGTAGACATCGGTTAGCCGATCACGCGAAAACGGCTCCGGAAATTTCCCCGTCTCTCCGTAGTTCGCACGAAGCTTCAGACGAGAGAGTACTGCATCCGGAACTGCTTGCTCGACAACGGGCTCATCGGTCACCACGTACGAGACCCCAGCGGCGGGATACCACTGCGGCTTCGTGTCATCACCGAACGCAGTATTTTCATCGACTCGAAGTCCAAGATCGATGAAGAAACGGTCGCCGAATCCGACGTTCTCCTTAACGTAAGCGCCTCGCTGAGCAACCACCCGTCGGGCGTCCTGAGATCGGGTATCCGATCCGGCCAGTACCGTTTCCGTCCCATCCGGCACTTCATCTGCCTCCAGCCGGGAAATCCGAGTCTCGTCTCGAAATACATCGCCCCCCACATTCGACTGGACATTGAGAAACCTCCAGTCGAACGTATGACTGACGTTGCCCCGCAACGTGAGTCCGAGAAAGGTCCGGTTGAACTCAACCAACGAACTCGCACTCTCCGGCGACCCAACAGAGGCAAGATATCGATTCGTCAGAATTTCCTCGTTCTGCTCCTGCCGAAAATCCACTCCCCCCGTGAACTGCGCCTCAACGTTAGCAGTGGGATTGTAGCGAAGCCGCTGCGATCCAATAAATCGGCTAACGGATGTTTCATTCTGATACAGGCCCGTAGAACGGCGAAGCGAATCTTTGACGACCTCAAATCGGTCTCGGCTCAGACTGTCAATCACAACCCCCGATCCTTCTCCCTCAGGCTCAAACAGTCCCGCGCTCTCCAACTGAAAAATCTGAGCGAAGCTTGAATTCGCGTTGCGTGCACGCGTGAAGTTGGTGTGAACAAAGTTCAGGGATCCCGAATACTGCACGTTGTTCAAGGGCGTCGCAGATAGGCTTGTGTGTACGTCGTACCGGACCTGATCATTTCCCACCCGGGCCCCTTTATTCTCGTGCATTTTTCCGGAGAAGCTGTAATTCAATCCGGATCTTCCTCCCTTTCCGGACAACCGGTAGCTCTGTATGAGTGCCGGATCCTCAAATAACACTTCGCCGCTGCGATCAAAGCGAAAAAACTGGTCGGTTCCGTATTCCGCTCCGAGTTTCGTTTGAAAGTGAATTTGGTCGTCGTCCCCCTTTCCGTCCTCCGTAAAGATCTGCAACACCCCATTCGCGGCGTCGGACCCATAAATGGTTGCGGCGGCACTCCCGCTGATGTACTCCACCCGATCAATGTCCTGCATTGGGATGTCGGCGATGGAGCTGGAGCGAGCGCCGCCTGTATCGATGTCGAATCGAGATCCAGTACTCCGATTGTCTACCCGCACCCCGTCGACGTAAATAACCGGCGTTGTCACCCCATCGGCCGACTTCGGGCCGCGATTCCGGATGAGGGAGGTTGTGCCAGGTTGTCCAGAGTTGAGGCGGATCTGCGTGTGACTGAGCTGTGCCTGTAGGGCCTGATCAATGCGACTCGTCGAGACGGACTCAACCTCCTCGGCCGTCACGGTGCTGGCCGTCGTCGACAGTCGTTTCTGATCAATTGCTGTCCCCTGCCCCGTCACCACAACAGCATCCAACTTGACATTCCCCGGTTTTAGTTTGATTCGAACCGTCGTGTTCTCTTTCGCTCGGACCGTGATGTCTCTCGTTCGGTCCTTGTACCCAACAAAGGTTGCTCGTAGGGTATACGTACCTGTTGAAACGTTCTTGATAACAAATGCCCCGTCGTCGTTGGTTGATGTGCCTCGCCCCAGAGAAGAAAGCGTTACATTCGCCCCCGGAATGGGATCCTCCGTCTGTGCATCCGTGACCGTTCCCCGAATGGATCCAGTTTCTTGCGCTTCAACCATCGCCGGCACCAGCACCCCGATCACCACCAAAAACAGCACCTGTCTCCGCATGAACACACGATAACCTTTTAGAAAACGAAGATAGACCCCTTCCTGGCGAGCCGCCGCAAATAGGCAGCAGTCCATTGTCCTCCCAACGCATACGGTGGGGACGATCCTCGTCCTGCCTGTTCACAACACTCTTCCGCCCCTCAGTCACTCGTCGGAAGGAAGGAGGGGGAGCATCAGTCGGCATTTGTAGGGCAAAGCACCAACTGTCTGCAACGAAAGACCAACGGGGTCAACGTTGCCTTCTCGCCGGAAAAAAGCTTTGCGAGCAGTACGCTGACAATCCCCGTTTAGAATAAGAACACTTTTTACAATCCCCAAATTTGCACACTCCTTTTCAACTCATGGATGCATCTATCCAGTTTCCCTTCGTCTCCCTCTGATTCGCGCAAACAACTACACCTTTGTTGAATCCGAGACCAAACAACCAGCCGGGCTCGTGCTTACGCACTAGGTGTCCACTCTTCCCGGTTTCCAGGATCCACTATGTCTCTCTCTGCTCCTTCGCGCAAGGCGCTGACCGATGCCTTCGGGGATGCGCTACAAACGAACGTAGACCTTGCCCCCCATACCACCTTCAAGATCGGCGGCCCGGCCGACTGGTACCTCCCCGCCCGCACGGCCGATGAGCTGGCGACGGCCCTTCGCATCGCGCGCCGCCACGAGATTCCGTTTTTCTTGCTCGGCACCGGCGCCAACGTCATCGTGGGGGACCGCGGTGTGCGGGGCCTTGTCATCCACAATCGCGCCCATCACACCGAGGTCGATTCCGATACCCACCGGCTCTGGGCAGAAGGGGGCGCGCTCATCTATCCCGATCTCATTGAAACGGCCGTCTCGGCCGGACTCTCGGGGCTGGAGCACTACGTCGGCATTCCGTCGACGGTCGGGGGGGCGCTCTGGCAAAATCTGCACTTCCTCTCGCCCCCGCCCGAGCGGGAGCGCACCCTGTTTATTGAGGAGGTCGTGCACTCTGCCGACCTCCTCACGGAAGAGGGCGAGCGCAAAACCGTGGGGGTCGACTACTTCGACTTTGGCTACGACTACTCCATCCTCCACGACTGCGACGACATCGTTCTGGCCGCTACGTTTCAGCTTGCGCCGGGCGACGAAGATCGCATGCGAGAGATCATGGACGCCAACCTGCAGTGGCGCGCCGAACGCCATCCGCCCCTCGACACGGAACCGAGCGTGGGGTCCATCTTCAAGAAAATTGAAGGCATCGGCGCGGGGCGTTTGATCGACGAGTGCGGGCTCAAAGGCACCAAGATCGGCGGGGCCATGGTCACGCACCGGCACGCCAATATCTTCGTCAATGCGGGGAGCGCTACGGCGGCAGACGTATGTGCCCTCATTGCACACGTACAGGACCGCGTAGAACAGGAAACGGGCCACCGCCTCGAAACGGAAATCGACTTCGTGGGCGAATTTGCGTCCCCCACGGATGCGGAGCCGACCATCAAGGAGAAAGATCCGGATCTGGTGTCCGCGGAAGAGCGCGCTCGCCAACGGGCCTAACCGAACAGGGGGCCTACGCGGATCGCATTCCGTCGATAAAGGCGTCGGCCTCCTCGCGCAGCTGGTCGTACGCCTCTAGTCCGTTCTCCCATTCGTCCGGGAAGCCCGCCCAGCCGTGGAGCGCTCCAAGCTGGGCGCCCATCATGGCGCCGGTGGTATCGGCGTCGCCGCCCACATTGATGCCGGACAGAAGTGTGTTTTCAAGCAGGTGCGGGCGCCGGGCCACCATGGCACAGGCAAAGGGCCAGGCCTCGTCGGCCCGCACGCCCACGCCGTCGCAGGCGTCATTGAGGTCGAGCGGGAACGAATCGATGATGGGCTCCAGTTCCTGCAACCGCTCGGATACGCGATGATCATCCCCGAGCTGCTCTTCGGCCCAGGTGACCTCGTCGAGAAGCATCGTCCAGAACGACGAGCGGTCGAAGGCGTCTATGCTTTCCATTCGGAGGAGGGTGCGCACGGCGGCGGCCTGCCCCCATCCCGCCGCGAGCGCCGCCGGATGGCGGTGGGTGACGGCAAGCACGGGCCGAATCGCATCGAACGCCGCCGGGCGGTCGGCGCCCGACACGGCCCACCATGCTCCGAGGGGCGCTGCTCGCATGGCGGCGCCGTCGCTGGGGCGATCGGGTGTGCCTGCTTCCGCCGGCGGGACGCCGTCCGCCAGCCGCTCGATGGCGGCGGTGGAGGTGCTCCCCCACCGGCGCGCGTCGGGTTGGAGTGACACGTAGGCCTCCGCTACCGCTTCGGGCCAGTTGGCGGGGTCCGCATGCGAGGCAAGGGTCCGCACCAGGGCAAACGTCATCTGTGTGTCGTCCGTCCACTGGCCCGCGTCCAGGTCCCCGCGCTGATCGTCGTCGCGGTACTCTTTGATGCCCTTGTAGTAGGTGCGCACATTCGTGTGGCTAAGGCCCTCAATGGGCATGCCCAGGGCGTCCCCCACAGCAGTGCCGAGGAGCGTGCCGAGGAGCCGATCGGACGAGATGGTCATAACACTGGAAGCAGTGGGTGGAAGCGGGCCGGAAAATAGCGTATCGGCGCTCCATTTGCTATGTTCGTGCCGAATGACTTCTTCACGCCTCTTGTTCTGACCAATGGATTGGCTTGCCGGTACGTGGGCCGTCTTTCGGAAAGATCTGCGCATCGAGTTGCGGTCGCGATACGCCGTCAACAGTCTCCTCCTTTTCGTCCTGGGGGCGCTGCTGCTGGTCCTGTTTGCAGTGGGGCCGGAACCGCTGAGCGTACGTGTGCAATCCGCCCTGCTGTGGATCGTCATGCTGTTTGCCGCCTCCATCGGACTCGGGCGCTCCTTCGTGGCCGAACAGGAAAACGGCACGGTGCTGCTGCTCCAGCTCAACACGCGGCCCAGCATGGTCTTCGCGGGCAAGTTGCTCTTCAATCTGTTGCTCGTAACGCTGCTGACGACTCTGGCTACCGGAGTCTTTCTGTTTCTGCTAAACATCGAGGTCCCCGCACCCGGCCTGCTCGCCCTCACGCTGGGCACCGGTGCCATCGGGCTCGCCAGTGCGACCACCCTGCTTGCCGCCCTCGTGGCCCGCGCCGCGCGGGAGGGCCCGCTGCTGCCCGTGCTCCTGCTTCCGTTGCTCATGCCCCTCCTCGTCTCCGGCACCAGCGCGACCCGAAAGGCGCTGGCGGGCCTTCCGTGGGTCCAGGCCCAGGACGAGTTGCTCACGCTCATCGGCTTTGCCGGGGCCACCATTTCCGCCGCCGTCGTCCTCTTTGACTACGTGTGGCACGAGTGACGGAGCAGTGGGGAGTTTCGAGTGGGGAGTTTCGAGTGGGGAGTTTCGAGTGGCGAGTGGCGGATTCAGTATTCTCGCCTCCCCTGACGCAATGTCGCTTCCCCTCTCTCTCCCCCATCCCTCCACTCCCACGCTCTCCTCCCCCAAGCTCTCCTCTCACACACTCCCGCTCCTGGGCTTTGAACGTTGCTCGAATTTGGATTTTCGGGGGGAAATCCGTCGGTCCAGCGGGCGTTATGAAGGTCCGGATTTTCGTGTCCTCCCCATTGTGCTGACGCTGCGCCATGCCCGTCGCTTCGCCCGTCGTGCATCCCCGCCTCTACCGCCTCGTGCGGGCCGCGGTGATTCTCGTGCTGACGGGCGTGATTGTGGTGGGCCTGCTCGGTGACATC
>CAYOWD010000090.1:0-15121 GCA_964407535.1 uncultured Salinivenus sp.
CCGCCCGGAACTACTTGGCGATGCTGCACCTCGTCTCTACGCTGGTGTGGCTTCTATAGGAGTCAAGCGAATTTTTCATTCGTCAGTACGACCTAATACTACAGTTGCACTTTAGTTCGAAGCCCGCCTGGACGCTCTGAATCAGTGTTGTAGACCAGCTCCCTTACAGATCCAGTTGGCCATAAACGCCGATCCGAACCTACATGCGTTCATCTGCAACTGTAGTACTAAACGACTTCGGCAATGCGACGCCGAAATCGCTCCCATGTGAACGCGTCGGCTCGTTTTCGGGCCGCCATTCTGGGTTCGGTGTTACCCGGAAGATGTGCCGCGAGGTGTTCAAGCTGCTCTACCAGGGTATCCACGTCGCCTGGTGGCACCGAATATATGCCTTTGCGCTCGATTCCCAGGTTGGGTAGACAAGTGTGGGATGAGCCGAGTACGGGACAGCCCTGGCTCATGGCTTCCAAATACACTTGCCCAAACCCTTCGATAAGGGACGGCATCGCAAAAAGCATACTCGTCCGGTACAATTGGACTAGTTTTTCGAAGGTGACGCCACGGTGAAGAATCACGTCCGATACGTCTTCTGCGAGTGCGCGGAGGGAAGAATCGATAGAGCGGCACACCAGCGTTAGACGGCTTTCATCCGGAAGAACAGCTCGCTGCCATGCATATAGCAAGTGGTGGAGTCCTTTCCGTTGCACCCCTGATCCTACGAAAAGAACGTGGAACTCATCCGGAGCCGTGATGTCGTCTTGCTCCAGACTGGGAAAGTCAACGCCATACGGAATGACATCACAGTCCTCTTCGTTCGCACCGGCCTCAACGACGGTTCGGCGCGTGAAACTACTGGCACACAAGACGATGTCGGCATGCTGCCACACATCTTCAACTCGTTTCTGCTGAGCATCGCTGAGCGCTTCCCCCGTTTCCACCTGCCGATCCACATCAAAGTCGAACTCGGAGAAGCGGCCCGCATCTTCTCGTAACGTCCGTCGCTCGAACGCAGCATGTGGATGATACTGGAACAGGATGCGTCGCGGCCGATGAGAGTACGAAGCCGTGAACGCCTCCCAGGCATACGGCGTGTACAAAAGAAGGTGACTCTGCGTAGTACGAGCACGCTGCGCAGCGATCTTGCCGTAAGACACATCCAACTGCGCATATGTCCGAGCAGAAGGGATTCCCAATCCGTGCCGAATCCACTCCCGAATCGTCGTCCCCCACAAGCACTCGATGTTTTGGACCGGAAGGTGCGGATCGTGCCTACGCTTGAGCTTTTCGTTCCACGGGGAAGGCAAACACTCGGCCAACCGGCGGATCGGTTCCGTCGCGTAAAAATCGGTAATGAATGTGTCTAAGCGTCCGTCGTCCGCCAGAGCCCGTGGGACCTGATAACTATCTCGGCGGCCTCGAAATGCACAGACGTAACCAGAATTGCTCATCCGCCAGATGCTGTCCGTGAGCTGATTTGATCTTTAGATGTGTATCCAAAAAACTGCAGTACACGTCCCGCCTCTTCCCTGAAAAGCTGATGATCAGCTTCCGTGAACGCCTCCCGCCAATCCAAAGGTTCCTTGTCCTGGAAGCGACCGTCGACCCCCGTCACCTCATGCTGCCGGGTAAGGCGTCGCCGAATACCTGTAGAATGTGTTCCGGCGACCCAAGTATGTCTTCGAACCGAACGACGCAGGTTGCTCGCTCAACCCAGGACTGGACGTGCTCCGCCCACCATTGCACACTGGATCGTCCCTGTTCGTCCTCCAGGCGAAGATAATCATGAATCGAAAGCTCCTCTACTCCTTTTGCCTGTGCCCACCGATGGGCAGAACACAAGACATCCCGGCCATCGCGCACGATATAGATGTCACCGGCATCCACAACATCCCGAGCAAACGGGCCAACCGTAGTATCTTCAAAATTATGCAAAGAAGCGCGGGAGTGTGTCTTCACCACCGGTCGCTCTGCCCGCTCGAGAATGGTGAGGGTCTGCCGCGGAGGCATCGTGTGGGGATGCCCCGGATGCAAGCGATCCAGGGCCAGAAACAAATGGTTCAGCGGCTCCCACCACCATCGATCTCTCTCACACGCCGGAAAGTGACGCCGCAGGAAGTCAATCGTCAAGTGGGTTCCCGACCGGGGATGTGTAGCGACGACCACGGGCCGTCCGAATGTACGCCCTCCTACGGTTACAGTCGACATGTCTACTTCGTTTGTTCGACCAGATCCAGCAGTTCATTCTTGCGCTCGGGCCACGTGTGCTCCCGAGCAAACCCCACTTGCTGCCGGGCGTTCTCGCGAGGGCGCCGGGTCGTTGCCGCCCTTCGGAGTTCCGCAGCAACCTGGCCGGGGGACTGGCCAATCGTAATCCACTCCGGATACAGGCGGCACTCCGGGATATCCGTGCTTACAACCGGCCGTCCACTTGCAATGCTGTCCATGACTTTTGTCGGACACGAGGCCCGATTGAACGGATGATCCGAGTCGTATGGAATCCAGTTGACGGCCGACGACCAGTAAACGTCCGTCACATCCTCCTGAGGAATGCGCCCCAGATGGTCCACGTTCGAACGGTCGAGCGCCCGTCCTCGCCAGCGTTTCCAGTCTGACGCCGAGCCTCCTGTTTCGAGATCCTCGAGCCCCCCGGCAAACCGAAACTGTAGCCTCGGACATCGCTCCGCAACGGCGTCTACAAGAGTCCAGTCTACCCGATCAGTTAAATTTCCAACGTACCCCACCGTCCCCGATTCCGGCTCGCGGCTCGGGTTCGGATTCACGAACGACTCAAGCACCCCCAGCGGGAAGTGCCGGATGCGCTCAGCGTGGGATGGATGACGCTTCCGGAGGCGCTCCACCTGATATTGAGAAAGACAGATCGTGAGACCCGCGCGTTCGACGAGCTGTGCCTCTCGCTCTCGAATCCACTCGGCCCGGGCGGGTCGATAAAGCGAGTACGCGTCAAGGTTATAGTAGATCAGTCGTTCTGAGGGAATCCTTCGAACCCAGGGCTCCAAATAGGGGTACGGAGCAACGACATAGGGTTCCGTCTCGCTCGCCCGCCGGAGCTCGCTACGCCAGTTGTCGATGAGCCATCGCATGAATGGCCGGGCCAGCCATTCCAGTGTCCCCGCGTATCCTGTGGGCAGTACCTTGTGTGTTCGCTCCAGATTGCCCATGGCATCCGGGTCAGGGTCGGGCCAAGACGGCTGATTGATCCAGTACGTTCGCCAGTCGTGCAGCCGCGTAACGTGAACCGGCACGTCGCGGGCCAACGCCTCTGCGAGGGCATATACCCATCGGGTATTCGCACTCAGAAAAAGAAAGGAGTTGGCAGCAGTCATTCCGGAAGAGTTTATGAAATTGTAAAAAATACCAATATATTTCGGGGCGGCGTTTTTTGATTAGTGATATTTTTCTTGCACAATAATGGTGCATACGTTTTGGCAAAATAAAGCGAAAGATAGTTCTTTCCTCTGTGGAATCTTCGTTCGTCAGGTTCCAAACGGACGGTACGCGAATCGTTCTGTTCGCGAAAACATTCTCTGAGTTTAGGAGTGTGAACTTCGGGTGCCGAATTTTTCATGGCCGGGGTTGAAAGTCGAATACGTATCTGTCGACGCTTCCAGCGCTAGTACAGTGCCCCTCCCCGAGCAATTTCAATGGGGCTCCTATTGCGCCGTCGTCATCCTTTCCAGATACGGTCACGCTCTTCGTTTCAGTGTGGGAGTAGATCCGTGCGTCCACCTCTGCAACGTGCCCAGATCGTGTGGTAGTTTTATGCAACGACGCTTCATTTTTTTCTTGCAAACATTTTGTCGGAAACACGTATTTCACTCAAGTTCCCATCCCGAAGCCTGCGAGAATCCGAAAGGGAGTCATCTCTTGGTATTCCTTTGACGGTTCTCCACTTTCCCAATTCGTGTTTTTCGTTTCTTCCAAGTACATCATGTCATGTCTGAGGACGAAGGAAGCAAAAGTAACCTGTTAAAAAGCCTATACGATCTTCCCGATCTTCAGGAGGGGATGTCGTTGGGGATCGAGCGTGGGTCTCTTCTTAAGAGTTTCGTCAACCAACGCATAGGTAAGCTCGAACTGAGAGCATACGGGGCCGGAGAGCCTCCGTTTATCAACTTGCGCGACGCCCTGGAAGACTCGGCCTGGACGCCCGTGGAGGAGACCGCAAATACCTACCAGCAAACGGTTTCCGTCCCGTCGACGCTAAGTGGGTCATACACCCCCCGGCTCTGGGAGGGTGATACGGAACTGCCCTCCAAAGGCTCAGTGGCGGACGTAGATGCCGTCCCGGGGTCGTTTCACGTCGCCGAAGCCTCCGACGCATGGACGATCTCGTATCATCCTTCCGGAAGCGGGCCCCCCACGTCGAACAATCGCCGAGTCTATTGGGCCGCTCGTCCCACTGCTTACGTTGGCTCTATCGGACGAGTTGACGGAGGCGTCTGTGAGGGGCTTCATATTGCTCATCCTCTTTCAAATGCGGGATGTGTGCAGATGGGGCCCGGAGGCACGGTCCGGCAGTGCCTGCTCCAAGACGGGGGGAAGCACAACCTCGTCCACGCCGGCGGGCGCATTGAAGACGTGATCTGCCTTGGTTCGACCCCGACGAGCGTTCGGGGTCCCCTCGCTCAGAGCGCCATCTCGTGGTTCCAGGACGACAATGTGACGACGCCGCAGGACATTGTCGAGCGCAATTTTATCATCGTAGGAACCAACGGCCTCGCGTCCCTCGGCCATACGAACGGGGCCGGGTTCACCCAGGCTGAGGTGAAAGGGCACGTGGAGATTGACACGGCGTTCGGGGGAAGATGGCCCGAAGGGGCTGTCATTGAAGGGCTCTACACTCGGCACAGCGGAACGGCCCCTTCGGCTGATGTCATTCGGTATGGCCAACTTGATGGGAACGGCCCGCAGAGAAACGGGGGCAATGACAACGGCGTCGTCGTCGAGGACTCCGTGATTTTGTATCAGGCCCTTACGCGAAATCTGGAGACCGGGGTTTCGGTCACACTTCGGCGCTGTACCGTGTTTGCAAAGGATCGACAGATCTTGAGAAATGTCGGCGGCGATGCCTATGACCTCACGCTCGAGCACTGCGTGCTCGTCAACCTCGGTCGAGGAATCGGCGACAGCGGGGCGTCCATCGACGGCGACCACTGCGTGTTTTTTGACAACAGACCCGATCGTGAACTCAATCATGCGGGCGAGACGCTATTGGCGGACCTCCAATCCGCAACGGGGGGCTTCGCGAACAGTGCGTGGCTTACTGTGCCTCAGTTCCGCTCGTTCTTCCAGAACGGTATAGAGGGATGGTTGCGGGGAGATGTCCGGCTCAATCCAGACGCGGCAGTGACTACGGCGTCCGGCGACACGCTAGCGGGAGAACTTCCAGACGGGACGCCGGTCGCTGACGTGGGGCCCCAGAAGCACTGGGACTGGGCCCAGACGCGGCCCGCCGACGGCCCGCCGACACAGTGGCCGACCCCTCCGGAAACGGAAGAAGAAGGGAAACGGTATATTTCCAATCCGGCAGATTGGGACTGGACGCAGTCCCCCCCTACGTACATCAAAACGGTGGAGAACGTGCTCACGGCTGCCTACGAGATGGGCCAGGCATCAGGAGATGAGCCGGACCTTGTGGGCACCAACGATGCCCGCGTTGTAACGGGGAACCCTGGGCGGACTGACTCCCCGTACGGAACGGCACGGACCTTCAACGAGGACGCCCTCTTTCGGACGAAGGAGCTCATTTTTTCGGATAGTAAGGCAGGTGCACTAATTAGTACCCCCGTTCTCATTTCTTCTCTGTCTTCCTCATCAGCCCTTGTCAGCTCCAAGTCTGGCAGCGAAGGAGTGGAGGTTCGAATTCAATCAGATGGGTCTGTATCGGCCCAGTTCGGGTACTATCAAAATCCGTACGTCGCCACCCTCGAAACCCCAAGTGACATTCTTTCCACGGACACTTGGTATCTTATTCAGGCCTGGTTTGACATTATACGGGGTCAGGTTGGCGTTCGGGTAAACGACACCGAGTATCATGCGGCGGCCGGTCTCCTCAACGGCGTCCGAAATGACGACGGTGCTACTGTCATCGGGGCCCAAAAAAACAAGACCAGCAAGATCGAAGGAGCCATCGGACGACTCTTCTTCTGGGACATCAGCCCGTCCAGAACAGACCGGGACTGGCTCTACAATGGAGGTGACTACCGCTCCTTCGGGGAGGTCCAAAACTACTCTACTACTGTACCGAATCCGTAGCAGCTCTCGTCCGTTCTCCCCTGTCGATGATCTCTTGGCAGAAACCCCGCACTAAAGCACAGAGGAGAAGGCTTGGAAAAGGTCGTTGGCGGCACGGTTCCAGGTGAATTCCTGTGCGCGTCGTCGCCCTGCCTGGCGGAGTTGGTCTCGATCTGAAGGCGTTCGGAGTAGGGATCGGATGGCTGACACGTGAGCGTCGGACTGGTGCACCGGAACGAGCACTGCAGCGTCCCCTGCCACCTCCGGCAGGGCCGCTGCGTCGCTGGCAACGACGGGGGTTCCACAGGCCATGGCTTCCAGCACGGGAAGCCCAAATCCTTCGTACCGGGACGGCATCCACACGAGGGCTGCGGCCTCGTATAGGGCATGAAGCGCGGCTTCGCTGAGAAAGCCCGTGATGAGGACCGAGTCCCCAAATGCATCGCGGGCTTTCGCTACATACTCGGGATCGTTGTGGCTCGTAACGACGAGTTGGGACTCCGGCACGGCCTCGTGAATCCGGGGCCATGCCTCCAGAACCAGATCCGCGTTCTTTCGGTAGTGCAATCCGCGAGGTAGCATGACGAAGGGGCGTTGCGCCAGTGCGTGCTCCCGTACGTACGCTCGACCTTCTTCGGGAGCCGGCTCGAAGAAGTGAGGGGTGACAGCATTGTGGACAACCGTAATTCGATCCCGAATGGCCGGAAAGTGATGAGCAATGCGTCCGGCTGAGAACTCGGATACCGTGTGGAAAAGATCCGCCTCTTTCGACAACCGCCGGTACAGCAGCGTCCACTTCAGTCGCTGTTTCCAGTTTCCAGTGTGTGCCCTTTTCTCCGGCTCGAAAAAGGCGGCGTCGTGAACGGTAACGGCGAGACGAGCCTGATGGGTGGGGACATACGATTCGGCTGTACAGTACACGAGGTCTGCGTTCGACCAGTAGTGTTCAGCCTTCGGCCAGCGCAATGCGTACCAGCGCATCTGCTGGGGGGTCGTTCCCCAGTCGAAGAGCTCGTAGGAAAAAGTCGTCCAAGGAGCCCCAAGCTTCGGAACAGTGTCGTCATGCTGTGAACGATTCCCGAGAATCCGCAGGCGCATGTCGTCCCGTTACGAAAGGTGTTCGGTCATCTGGCGGGCGACCCGACCCGCTCCTGTTGAGCGATGGATTCTCTGCAGGTGCACATAGGCGAGGAGGTTCATAGGGGTCCCGATTGTCTACAGAAGGAGATCGTAGTCCGGTTCCAGGGCGTTGCTATATGCCTCTATTCCAACATCTTGCACCACACTCAGAATCGTGTCGATCTGCGCCGGTCGCAGCCGCTCTGTCCACCCCGTCAGCGGATTTCGATCCTGTGCGACATTGGATGATTCGACCGTCGTAGCACTCGGTCGATGAAACATTTTTTCCGTCTCGCGAGGGACTGATTCACCGAGTCCTTCAAAGAGCCGTTTCACCTCCTCCAGTTCGTCTGTGACGAGCCGTTCGTAGCTGGTCGTGATCCAGCGTGTGGAGGACGACGAGAGAGGGACGAAATTCTGCACGGCCCAGTTGAAGGCGAGGCGCTCCTCAATGGCGTCGATGCGCTCGTAAATAGAGGAGAGGTGCGGATGCCTCTCGAAAAGCTCCTCGTGGTAGCAGTGCTCCTTCGGCAGGCCGTCCCAGGCCCCATGAACAAGTTGCGACGAGACGACAGCACAGGGATGCCGAATCATGAAAACGGCACGGACAGGGAACGTCTCCGTCATCCAGGGCAGCAGCATGTTTGCATTGACAAACTTCACCACGTATCCCCGGTGCAGCAGAAGAGAAAGCGGCTGGAAGTATCGAGACGAGTTGATTCCCGCTGACAGCTTGCGCCCCCTCAGCACGTGTTCAAGGTATCTCTGCTGCGTAGGGGCCTCTGCACCGGAGGGGATGTACACTGGATATCCAAAACCATATGACGTGCTCTCCGGGTTTGTCCGCCAGTGGAGCTGCTCCCACAGAATATGATACCCGGGAAGGGTCCCGAGCATCTGCGCAAGCCAGCTTGATCCCCCCCGCCCCGTGCAGGCCACCGCAATCGTGTTTTCCAGGTCGTAGCTCTTCGCCCTCCAGGCACCATACGCATCGAGTGCAGCATTCCCCACGTCACGTGCAGCTCGATCAAGAACACGAAGCATAGATGGGATAATCAGGAGAAAGACTATACGAACGTTCGAAGTTTGTCTCGGACGCCCCAAAACAGTGAGACCGGGATTGGAGCCATTGCTTTGTAAACGTCATTTCGGCGTGTGAACCGATGAAGCTCATTTCCAAAGCCGAGCTGGGTGGCGTTGGACCTGCTTTTCAATGTTTTCCTCTCGTACTCGTACAGCTCGATTTCGAGTCTATTTCTGCTCCGTATCTCTTCCAGCCCCCTCGCTTGCCTCATCTGTTCTCTTCTTCTTCGACGTAGTATTTTCTCGAACGCAGAAGAGAGGCCACGACCAGACCAGTTTTCGTTTCATTCAGAGAATGCTAGTGTCGAATCACTCCGGCAGTTCACCAACAGTGACGTAGTTCCCAGTATGTTGCTTGGTCTATGACTGCCTCCTCGTCGAAACGAATGAATCGGCTACCTGACCATTCAGGGAACAGAGTCTCGTTTCTCATCCTCGAAGTTCGGCCGAGGACCAAGGATCCACTTCTGACGGACGAGTTTGGGAGCCAATTAGCGAATCCTGGAAATGGTTAGCTTGATCCCCGCTCCAACTCGGAGAATAAGCGGCGAGCGTCGATCCGCTGAGGTGGGCCACTGGACGATCTTCGGCAAATTCGTGGAGGTATTCGGGGACACGGTTCTTCTCACTGAAATATCCCCAGTTCGCGTAGTCGTGCCATACGAGCAGCCCATCAGAGGCGAGCAGGGGTTGCAGAAGCTCCGTGTCGTGCTTCACGCCTTCGTAAGTATGCGTAGCGTCAAGGTAGATGAAATCATAAGTCCCCTCATTGTCGTCCGCGAACATCGACTCGCTAGTCCAGCCCACCCGGCGCTCTATTTTCTGGGCATGGTCGGTTCCCCGGTAGGCCTGTCCGTGATTCTCCTCCTTGTCGACGGTGACGATCTCCGCGTTCGCGTCCAGGTGCTGGGCCATCAGCAGTGCTGTATATCCCCGGAAACTACCAACCTCGAGAATCCGAGACGGGCGAACGCAGAGCATCGTTTTAAGGAGAATAACAAGGTCGTTGATTGGCGTGGAATAGCGTCCCCGAGGTAATTCCCGAATTCGGACGGTCGACTCGGTAAACCGTTCTTCGAAGAAACGCGGCAGAGAGAGTTTGGGCAGAGACAACCGATCTTGTTTCAGAAGGAGACAACACGCTTTGTCAAGAGAGGGACGATAGTAAAAAAGATTCTTAAGGAAGTCCATAGAAACGAACGTCAAGGCCGTGGTTGCTATGTCGAAGTTCTCTGAGAATTCAGGGTCAGGGAGACTGTGTCGCGTACTCGATTGCAGAAAAAGCACGCTCACAGAACGTGTCCGGATAGAACTTTTGGATATCCTCCGACCGAAGATACTGCTGTCCGGCGTCCCGATACGCTTGCCAAGTGTCCGGAGGACACTTTTTTGCGAACTCCAGCAGTTCCTGATTGTCTTCGAACCTGCGCGCGTCTACAAAGCACTCCGGCCAGATATATTTATCAATACGCTCGTCGCCTAGATAAATCGGTACCGTACCGGATAGAAGACAGTCGAACAACTTCTCCGTTATGTATCCGACATTCGCTTTCATATTTTCGAATGCGAGACAAAATCGGTATCGCGGGAGCAGGTCAAATTTCGAGCCATCGAATGATCCCTTTGCATTTCCGAAGGATGAAGGCGGAAAGAACTTGTCGATCCACCCGATGGGCTCCCCGTCCCATCCCTGGCCGTATATATCCAATACACCGGGGAACCGCTGCTCCGCAAGGCGGGCAATTCGGCGGCGACGGGTATACAACTCCCCCTGATTTGGGTTCACCGCATGGGACCAGGGAACGTCCCATTCGCTCAGCACCCAGGCGAGCCGGCGAATGCCCGGCATGCCCTTGAGCCCCGATTGCCGGAACCCGAAGAATCCGGGTCGCCGATTGGTGTTGACGAGAACGAGTGGATCTCGGTCTTCGAAGTCCGGAGACAGCGTCACAGGTTCCGTACGCCCGATCGGTATAAAGTATCGAAACCGTCCTTCACCCGAACAATGCTCGGAATTATAAGTCAGAACGGCGTCGAAATCTTCGTAGTTTGCTTCCTGAAGAAAATGAGGGCGCCCAAGCGGAGACTCCCAGAGCTGCAAAACGAACGCGGTCTGGGGAGCTTCCCGTCGCGCCTCCCAAAGTTCAGTCCGCTCGTCGGGAAGGTCAATGAAGTACAGGACATCGGCTGTATCGAGTGGGTGAAGATCCCAGGTGTCAATTTCGATGCCCCGCTCCTTCGCCCGCCGGCGCATTTCGGAGAGGGGGGCGTACCAGTGCTTTCGAGCAATCACCTCATCGGAGAAAAGACGGTTCCCTTCATAATCGGGATGCGGGGGGCGTAGAAGAACTCGCGTCGATGCGTCCATCTAACTGAGTTCGCCGAACAGCTGATCTATTCCATGAAATGTCTTATCCTCTGCACTGAGTCGCGAGCCGTCTTCGCGAATCCCTCTCGTCGCATAGATATTGTCAATGAGACGAGGGCATGCTCCCAGAAACGCGTTTCACGCTCTTCCGCGAGAAGCCAATCGAGAGAAAAGGTGTACCCTCGTCCACGACTGATGGGTCGCTGTTGCTCAAGAGTAGTGCGCATTGATTCCGGGTCGTACCCCAGTCGAGACACGGTTTCCTCGCCAAGCTGATTCAGGTAGTCACTCAAGAGTCGCCAGTACTGGGAGTCGCTGGACAAGCGAACCCATTTCCGAACACTGGAAGTCACTGGCTGCTTCTGCTCATACACCTGCTCTTGATCTCCAAATGTCCAACCCGGTTGGTCCGTCGCTCCGTATTCTAGCATCGAATTCTCATAAGGGAGGCCGATTTGAGTGCAGAGATCTCGTAGAGCGTTTTCCGGCTCACTGACTAGGGTTTCATAGCTTACTGTGGACGCTCGAGCTGCCAGCTGATCCTGGGCCTCCAGCATGAGGTGGGGGGCGCGGAACAGATCGATGGACCGTCCACGCAAGTCGTGGAGCAGGTCTCGATGATCCCAAGTGGTCATCATCGAGGCGAGCACCGCTAGAGGGTTCCGAAAAAGAAGAATGAAGTGAGCCTCGGGAAATACGCGCGCAAGCTCAGTAAGGATGAGATAGTAGCGTGGGGTTTTGTCCACGAATACCGTTGCTCCCGCATCCTCAGCCAACTGTCTATACATCGGTGAGAACGCCCTACGCAAAGCAGAAAAATAGGCGGACTTGCCGCCCGAAAAGTTTTTAAGAAAATTCTCGAGAGCGGCCCGAGCATGGTTGGCGTTGTACTCCCCACAATATCCTGTTTCCTGCAACGCGTAAACAGGGTGAAGCATAAGCCACGGCTCCGAAACAGTATGAATATCGGGATGCTCCCCTAACATGCGTTGGAGCAAGGTGGATCCTGACCGCGGCTGACAGGCAATAAATACAACATTATTGCTCATGTAGGATACAAAATAGCTATTTTGGTTTTTGTGCAAACCGACCTTGTGTTTCGGAAGGTCGAAAGAGCCGCTCCACCTCAGTCAGTTCGTCTGTTACGAGTGATCGGTCGAGGTTAGATGGTCGGACTTGAGTTTTTTGACCCTGAAGTTGGTCTTCAACGGTGAGGATGAGCGCCGAGTGGTAAAAGAGCAGCCCGGCAGTTTCATTTTGACGCATCCCTCAGAATCATCCAGTGACAGTGCCGATTGCCACCCGGCATGGGCAGTCTGCAGGTCAAATTCAGACTGGTATCGCGCCCGAATGTCTCGTGGATCGATGTGCCCGGCGGCAATGCGGGTCAGGCTGTTGTCGAGGGCCGTGGCGATGGCCTGTGGATCGTCGGGATCGACAAGCAGGCCGGCCTCCGGATGGCCGTCGTAGATGTCCGGAATGCCACCGACGGGAGAGGCCACCACGTAGCGTCCGGCCTGCAACAGTTCCAGCAGAGTAAAGCACGGCCCGCCTTCGAAGTTCGACGTATACGTAAACACGTGGGTGTTCGCGATGATCGTTCGAAGATCCGTCCTGTGGTCGTATCGGCCATGGAATGTAACCGACGCCCCGACCTCCAAATCATTGGCGAGCTTCTTGAGATTCGCTTCGTCGGCCCCGTCCCCGTAGAAATGAAGCTCTACGTTCCGGTCGCCTTGCTGGAGTTGGCGGAACGACCGGAGGAGCGTATCCAGGTTTTTCTGCTCGATGCTGAGCCGTCCCATGTACCCGATTCGCCAGGGCGGTCCGTCCGGCAGCGGCACCGGTTCGTCAAAGAGCGGGAGATTGTGGTAGCGGACGACCTCGACCGGCCCTTCATAGCCGTAGACCTCTTCGAACTGATGGGTTGTACAGTCCGATACAGAGATCACCCGGTCCGTTTCGGCTACTGCCTGACAGAAAGAGTCGAAGTAGGGGGGATCGGGGACCAGGAACTCCGGCGCAAACATCCAACTGGCTGCGATCTTCGCACCACGATTGTGGACGAGGCGCACGAGAGGGAGATACAGTGAGGGGAGGGGTTGGCGGACACAGTACACCCAATCCCCGGGCGCGAGCTGCCACCAAAGCCAGGCCATGAGAAGCCGTTTGCGGACGTGCCACCGGTCGCCGGGCACATACGGCTGCCGGTACACATCGATGCCGTTCTGTTCCAGATCATCCAGCATGGCGCACGGGTCCTCCTGGGGGGCCTGCTCGGACACGGCTACTCGAAACGGCACGCCGTCCGCATGCAGTTTGGTGGCGAGGGCATGCAGGTACGTTTCGATCCCCCCGGCCTGCGTGATCACGTCGGAGTACAGATACATCATGCCGCTACCACGTCGTCTGTCCCAGAAGCTGGTTGTAGGTCTTCCGCATCCAGACATACGCCCCCACACCGGGTCCGTAGACGGCGTTGACGAGTCGCATCAGCCTCAGGTCGTGCTGAAAGGCATCCGGATCTTCATCTGCAAGTTGCGCCTCCAGCCGGTCAGCGGCATACTGGTATAGCTTGAGATCCAGCTGGTTGTACGCTCGAATTGTCTCTCGAACGGCCCCGGATACCTCGTCTCGGTCCGGGCGGTTCGAGGTGCGATTCCACGTTTTGTACAGCGGAATGCCCCAGTCGAAACGCCGCTTCATTAACACGACACTCTCCTCAAAGCGGTCGGTTGTTCCGACCACAGGAAAGTGCTCCTCTATGTTCTGGATCGCCTGTTCGAGCATGGCGTCGGTGCACTCCCCAAACGGAACGTCGCGACCGACCCCGGCCAGCATGCGGGTTTGCAGGTTGTTCGTGTAAATTGTGATGCCGGACCGAACGTAGTCCTCAAGACTGTAGTCCTCGGTGACGACCGGATCATAGAAGTCGTGGCTGGGCGTGCGGCAGACATAGTAGTAGTCCGAAATGACTCGATCCACCCCATCCCGCACGAATGCCACGTACGGTCGGCGTTCCAAGAGAAAATCATGAGCCCCAAAAATCATGTGCCCTTGTAGAAGGCGGGCTCGCTCAATCTCCTCCGTTTTACTTCGAACACTGTCCTCCAACACGCCTCGCCGAAGGGCCCGGAGTCCAACCATCTGCTCTTTCCCATACTCTTTCCGGAGGATGTGGCGGAGGGTTGTGCCACCCGTTTTGGGAACGTGAACGAAGAAAAGGGGAGAATGACTCATCCGCATAGGGCCTCGATGGTCCATAGATTATTGGCCTTGGAGACGAGCGCGTCCTCAAAATCCTTCATGCTGTTGCGCCATGCAGGGAAATGAATCACAAGGCTCATTCTCAACACGTGTAGAATGGAGCGCTTTTGAACAAGCTCGTGAAAGTATTGAATTCGCTAAAATACTCCCGCCTTGTCGTGCCATACAAGATAGTCCTCTTCGCTCAGCGGCGATCAGTTGTACTTCGTCCTACAGAGTGCCAAGTAGCCGCGATTGCTTCCACAGATGGGTGCCCGAATTTTTGGACCAACTGGGCGGCTAATCTCGGCTAACTCGCAGCGGAGATTCTCGGTTTTGATTCCCAGATGGAGAGCACATTGCTCAGATGACCACGAGGTGGGTCATTTGTCCAGAAAGTGTGCGAAATGAGTGTCTTTCAATACGGATCGGACCTCCTCATAGTTTTGGATAAGCTCAGAAAGGCTTCCTCGATTGATTTTCTCCAAATCAGTCGTCGCCTGAACTCCTTCTTTTTCGAGGTCTAAATACTGGAAAATCTTTTCTGCTGTTGCTTGGTGGTTTTTTTGGTTCAAAAGGTCGTCCTCATATGTCACCTCGAGATACGAGAAATCTGATAGGACTTTCTGCTCTCGGATCTGTAGTTTCTTCCGCCACTCCATCGTTTCAACAAGGTTAGTGGGATCGATCCGAATGCTCGAGGGAGAGTCGGTTTGCTCGTCTTTTCTGCGAAGAGCTTGGCCTGTTTTGTTTCTCCGGATGGTAGAGAGAGCATGACGGAGAAAGTTTTTTCGCTTAAGATAGACAAAGTTCCAGCCATCTGTGTGGGCCTTGCGTAAATAATCAGTAGGATCAGTTGCGTGATCTTGTGTGAGCTGATAGATTTTAACGTGGTAGCCGTAACTGGGTGCCCCTGACTGTATCCGCCGGCCAACGGAATAGAGGTAGGGAAAAAAGCACGGGGCCTCGATGTCGGCACGCTCCCAAAAGATTTCCGCTCTTGCGTAGGAACGATCAGTCTGTATTCGGTGTCCATGTTCTGCTCGGATC
>CAYOWD010000091.1:0-14796 GCA_964407535.1 uncultured Salinivenus sp.
GTACATGGCGTCGATGCGGTCGGCGTAGCGCTCACGAATCGTGCTGCGTCGGGGCTTCAGGGTGGGGGTGAGAGTGCCGTCGTCAACCGAGAAGGGCTCAACAAGCAGGCGGAAATTGCGAATTTTCTCGTGGGCCGCCGCTTCGTGATTGTAGGTGCGGAACACATCGTCGAAGAGGGCCCGCACCGCCTCCTGCTCCAGCAGCTCGGTGTCACTGTAGCGGGCCTCGTCGATGTCTTCGTCGCGCGCCCGCATCCGAAGCGAGTCGAAATCGGGCACGACGAGGGCCGACAGGAAGGGGCGTCCTTCCCCAATGACGATGATCTGATCGATCCAGGCTTTTGTCTTGAAGCGCTCCTCGATCGGGCCGGGGTAGATGTTTTTGCCGCCGCGGGAGACGATCATGTGCTTGATGCGGTCCGTGATGCGGAGGTAGCCCGCGTCGAACCGGCCGACATCGCCCGTGTGGTACCAGCCGTCGGGGTCGAACGAGGCCCGCGTCTCCTCGGGCTGCTTCCAGTATTCCTTCATGACGTTGGGTCCTTTGACGAGGATCTCTCCCTCTTCCGTCGTGAGACGGGTGGGATAGTCGTTGCCGTTGAGCTTGGCGATGCGCTTTTGGCCCTCCAGTTCTTGAATGGCGACCGTCACCCCGGGCAGGACGTGACCCACGGTGCCGTAGCGGGGGGCGTCCAGCGGATTGACCGAGATGACCGGAGCGGCTTCGGTGACCCCGTATCCTTCAATGACCGTGATGCCGGCCGCCTGAAAGAAGGTCCCAATCTCTTCCGGCAGGGCGGCGCCGCCGGAGACGGCAAATCGAATGCGACCCCCAAGCTTCTCGTGGAGCGAGGAAAAGACGAGCTTGTGGGCAAGGGCCTTCTGGGCCCGGAGCCAGGGGCCCGGCGACTCGTCCTCTGCCTGCTGGGCCTCGGCAAACGCCTCGCCCGTTTGGACGGCCCACTCGAACAAGCGCTGCTTGACGGTCCCCCCCTCCCCCACCTTGTTCGCGACGCGGGTATACACCTTTTCAAACATCCGCGGCACGGAAATCATGAGGGTAGGCCGCACCTCTTTCAGGTTCTTCGTCACCGCCTCCACGCTTTCGGCGTAGCTAATGGTGGCCCCGGCGGCCATCATGGCCGTGTAGCCGGCCGTCCGTTCAAAGGCGTGAGAAAGCGGCAGGAAGGACAGGTGATGGTCCTCCTCACCGATGGGGAAGCGCTGGAGGGCGGCCTTGACGTTGGAGCAAAAGTTGCGATTGGTGAGCACAACGCCTTTCGGCTGGCCCGTGGTGCCGCTGGTATAGAGAAGCGCACTCGGATCGTCGGGCCCAATCTGATCGATGGCGTCGGTAAGGGACGCCTCGTGGGCCGCCCAGTAGTCGGCACCGGTGGCCAGCGCCTCGTCCCACCCTTGCATGTACGCGGGCGGGTCGTCCGGCAACGCATCCATGACGATGACCGTCTCCAGCGCCGGGCACTCGTCGATGATCTCCTGAATCTTCTTGCGCTGAACGGGCACGGACACAACGCAGGCCTTTGCCCCCGAATCCCGAAGAATGTAGGCCACCTTCGACGCCGGAAGCGAGGTATAAATGGAGACGTTGATTCCCCCGATCAGCTGCGTGCCGAGGTCTGTGATGGGCCACTCCGGACGGTTCTCGGAGAGCAAGGCCACGCGGTCGCCTTGCTGGATCCCGTGTTTATGAAGTGCCCCCGCCAGCGCCTGGGTCCGCTCCTCGAGCTGCTCCCAGGAAATGTCCTGCCACTCCTCCTGCACTTTGTGCCGTAGAATGGGACGATCCCGTCCCCGGTACCGCTCGCACAGCCGGCGAAAGAGCTGAGGAATGGTATCGAACTCAACTTGAGCGGGCATGGCGGCGCACAAGATCGGGAAGAGGGGGCGCGGGAGATTGCCACGCGGATCTACCGACAAGCCGACCCGCTGTTTCTCTCCCCATTCGCTCCATGTCCCCATCCCGCCTTCCGAAATCCTCAACGCCCAACGCAGAACGCCCCGCAGAACGCCCAACGCACGACATCGGTTTATGCGTCGACCCCCACCGCGTCGCTCACCGAAGAAAATCCGTCGTCCTGAAGCCGGTCGACCAGCCCCTCTTTGATGCGTTTGATGAGCCCGGGGCCTTCGTACACAAGGGCTGTGTAGAGTTGCACGAGGGAGGCCCCCGCCCGAATCTTCTCGTAGGCCGAAGCAGCGTCCCGAACGCCGCCCACCCCGATGATGGGACAGGTGCCGTCCGTGGTGCGATACAGATACCGGACCAAACACGTTGCCCGGTCGGCCAGCGGCGGCCCGCTGAGTCCGCCGTCCCCAATCGCCTCCAGTCTGTCGTTCGAGGTTTTCAGGCCCTTCCGGTCGGAGGCGGTATTGGACGCAATGAAGCCATCCACGTCGTGGGCCTTCGCGACCGCAATGACGTCCTCGACGCGCGTGTCGAACATGACGCGCCCGCTGGTGGGGGGACTCATCTTAATGAGCAGCGGGAGCGCCTCGGCCTCGTCCTGTTCGGCAATGATCACGGACAGAAGGTTATCAAGGGCCTTCGGGTGCTCAAAGGTGCGCCCGTTTTCTGCATTCGGGCAGGAAATGTTGAGGACAATGTAGTCGGCCCAGGGGGCGAGGAGTCGGAAACTTTCCCGAAAGTCCTCAAGGGCCGCCTCCCCCATCACCTCGGGATCGTGCGTCTTAGCGAGATTGATGCCCAGCGGTCGGGTGTATTCCGATTCTTTCTCTTCGAGCCGTTCGGCGACCGGGGCAGCGCCCTCATTGTTAAGGCCCATTCGGTTGATGAGGCCCTCATCCTCAGGAAGCCGAAAGGCACGGGGCCGGGGATTCCCCTCCCCCGCCACTGCCGTGACGGATCCGACCTCAACAAAACCGAACCCGATTTTTTCCCAGAAGGGGACAAGCCGCGCATTTTTGTCCATGCCGGCGGCCAGGCCAATGGGATTGGGAAAGGACCTTCCCCACAACGTCTGGTTGAGCCGCTCGTGTTCAAAACCGTACTGGGGCTCCAGCACAGAGGGAGACAGCCGCTGGACGAGGACGGCAGCTTGCAGCCCGATCTGATGGGCACGCTCGGGATCCAACCGAAACAACAGGGGACGGAAAAACCGGTACATGCGGATGTCAACACTATCGAGCTGAGAAGCAATGATCGACGCCGCCTCCGCGTCGCGACATTCCCCATCTCGTTGGACCCGGACGCCGGGCATTTCGTTTCTGCTGCCCCGTATATAGGGGAGCCGGACAAATTTGCCCCTCGGATTCCCCGGACGCGTTCCCCGACACAGCCTTCTTTGGAATCGCCCAGGCGGACTTGACGCTCATTGAGAAGGTTCATCTCTGCGGCCATACCGAGCTCGCAACCCGGCATTCGCAACTCGCCACTCGCCACTCGCAACTCGCCACTCGCAACTCGAAAATGCCCTACCAGCCCGGACGCAGAATCAGGCCGAAGTCCCAGGGCTTCGATCGCTGAAATGTGCGGGCATAAAACATTTCGAAGATGGCGGCCCCGAGCACATTAATCCGGGCCGATACGCCCACGCTCGCCACCGGACGGGCCGATAACCGATCGTCGTCGTTGGCCCGTTCGAGGCCCGAGTCCTCGTTCCGAAATGTACTATTGATCGGGTTCGAAAAATCGATGGTCTCGCCGGTCCAGGCCACGCCCGCATCGGCAAAGAGCACCAGATCGGTGGGAATATACTCGAAGGTCGCCACCCCGAGGATCTCCGGGCCCAGGAGGGGAAGGCGCACCTCCATACTGCCCAGCGCCACCCGCGATCCGTACAGGTGGGCAAGCTCACAATTGTCGGGATCGTCTCGACAGGGCTCCTCATCCAGGATGGAACTGCGGCTGTATCCCCGCACAAATCCCGTTTGATACGGTTCGGCAATCGACTCTCGGAGAAAGAGATCGGAAAAGTTTCCCTTAAACTTGCCGCCGTAGTTGCCTTGATGAAGGCCCCGCACAGCGAACGTAAAGGGCTCGCGACGCAGGTAGCGACGGTAATCGGCAAGAACCGAGACAAAGTTGCGCGACCCAAACTGGGGGGTTGTTTGAAACCGATAGCGCCCGCCCTGCAGGGGCGACGTGAGGCCCGAACTGGAAAAGTCACCCACGTAGGCCAGCCCAACCTGTCCCAGGTAGAGGGGGTTGGGGAGGGGATCCAGATTGTCGATCTCGCCCGGATCGACATCGTTTCCTGCCTGGTCCCGGGCCCTGACCCCGAATCCGTACCGCGTGCCGCCGGCGCTCAGCTCAAATCGGTTGCGCTGCGAAAACGGATAGCTTACCTGCGTGAAGGCCTGCGTTTGATAGATGCGTTGCACGATGCGAATGAGCCGCCCGTCAACGAGCCCAATTTGCCCGAACGCAGAGGGAATATGCGAGACGCCGACCCCGTAGTTGATGCGATTTTCCCGGTTGCTGTACAACGCCCCGCCCCCGATGTCCCGGAGCGTGCCGTTGGCCTGCACGACGAGGTTCAGGTTTTGATGACCGAGGATGTCGCTGAAGAAAAAGCCCACGCCGCCGGATACCTGCGTCCCGAACGTGCCGCCCACCGACCCCCCAACCGAGGGCGGGGACACCTGATCCAACTGCAGACGATCGCTTGCCCGCGAGACCTCCGCGTCGTCAAGCTCCGGCAGCCCGGTGAGCGGATCGTCGAGATAGCTGGTGACGAGTCCCGTCGAATGAACCGGCGGCAGAAGGCCCGCAACGCTTTTCGCAGAGCTTGAGTCGGACGGCGACACGCGCTCTCCCTGCGTCTCCTCGGGGGAAAGCGATACGATGGAATAGCCGCTGTTCGAAAAGACCGAAAACATCATTTCTCCACTCTCCCGCCCCACGGACATGGCCGGCGAGGTGGCCGTAACGCCGCTTATGCCGGTCGTTACGTTCGTGATGCGATAGGTCCCCCCCTCGTCGAGGTCATATCGATAGACGTCCTTGAATCCATCGTGGTCGGAAATGAAGTACAGACTGGTTCCATCGGGCCCAAACTGCGGGTTGTGATGCATGCCGTCCTGGAAGGGACGAATCGTGCGAATGGCCTTCGAGTCGACATCGATGAGGCCGAGTCGGTATTCTCCGTATTCGAGGTTGCGGAAATTCGTGCCCGCCGGCCCTCGATCCGTCGTAAATGCAATCGTCGATCCGTCCGGCGACCACGTTGGCTGGAGAACAGCATAGCGATCATTGGTGAGTTGCCGAACGACGTCCCCCTCCAAATCGTACAGATAGAGATCGCTGATGCCGCCGTCGAGGCCCGAAAAGGCAATGTGCCGTCCATCGGGGGACCAAGACAGATTCTCAATGGCCCCAACCCCGTCCACAGCCGTCCGCGACTGAATCTTGCCGGTCTTAATGTTGAGGGTGTTAATCTCATTGGTGCCCTCCGCAAACGTTACGAACGCAAAGCGGGTGCCGTCCGGCGACCAGGCCCCCGCCGCATCAATGAACCGAAGCGCGTCGAAGTGCGGATTGGAGCGCGTTCCCTGTAACTCCTGTACGATCTCACCAGTCTCGGCATCGGCCACGAACAGGTTGGTGTTAAAAATGCTCTGGCGGGAAATGAACGCCACATGCTTCCCGTTCGGACTGACTGCCGGCGAGATGTTGAGCTGATTCTTGTCGCCGGGCGTTCCGATGACGGCTCTCCCGACCGAGTCAACAGGCGTGCGCCCGTCCATCATCGGTTCGTAGGTCTTCCGGACACTGTTCTTCCATTCCTTCGAAATGGAGTCGGCCGTAATGCCCAGCGAGTACACGAAGGCCGAGTCCAGACCGACCCGTCCACTCATCTTGTACAGGTCCGTGACCGCCGCATCGCCGTACTTGCCCCCCACGTACGACATGTACGCCTGCCCGTAGCGGTAGGGAAAATAGTCCCGCTGGTTACGGGTCATCTGCCTGATTGTCGGAAGATCGTCCCGGAGAATCGCGTCCCGGAGCCACATGGCCGTATGGGAGTCCCGATTGCCGACCGACAGGTATTCGGCCATCCCTTCTACGAGCCAGAGCGGCAGTTTGCGCAGGGAAAAGTCGCGTCTTCCCTTGCGTAGCGCAATGTCGTACTGGAAGGAGTGGACCAGCTCGTGGCCCAGCACGTGGTCGGTCTCTTGATAGCTTCCGGTGAGGGGCATGATGACGCGCTCCTTGACGCTCTCCGTTACTCCCCCCGTGCCTTGGCCCAGTTGGCCGCGGATCGCATTTGTTTGCTGAAAATCGGCACTGTTGGCGTAGAAGATAAGCGGCTTGCGCTCCTGAAATTCCCGAAGAAAGGTGCGCGAGTGTCGCTCGTACCACCGCTCGGCCATCCGTCCCGCATCCATCACCGCTTTCTCCTCCTCGGGATAGAAGTAGAGGTCGAAGTGGTCGGTGCTGAACGTCTTGAAGTTGAAGTCGTCGTACTGAACCTTGTTCTGCCCAAAGTACTGAGCCGAGACGGGCTCCACGAAGCCTCCGCTCAGAAGAAGGGAGAGCAGGACAATGGCTCGAAGCGCAACGCGTCGCATGAGGCAGCACATTGACTTAACAGAAGCTGCACGAGGCCGAAAACTCTACCGTTTGTATCGCCAGAAGTTCACTCGTTACACTCGCATTCGCTGATGTGACAACGGCGTTGAGCCCTGTACAGTGATGCCCTCGTGCACGGCAGTCCACCAGTGGTGTCCGTAGGGAAACGGCAGGAAGACGCCCCTTGCCGATGTGAGGGCACCCCCCCGTGTCCGGAGGCGGTTCTCCGGCATCGGTCCCCTGGAGCTGCCCGGCTGCTTCGTTCCCCCAGGGCTATCGCATTAAAATCTTCGGTTAGTTAGGTTGATGGGTGCAGAATTCCGACCTACATTCCCAATTGTCCTATCCGATGGCTCCGAAGACCCGTTCTCCCTTCGCCACGCCCGACCCCGAGTCCAGTTCCGAAGCCTCTTCGCTGGAATTCACGACCTATTTTGAGGAGGTGACCGATCCGCGCATCGACCGCCGGAAGGAGCACACCCTTCTCGACATTATTGGACTGACGATCTGCGCGGTCGTGGCTGGAGCCGACACCTTTACTGGAGTCGCGCGGTTCGGAGAAGCTCGCCAAGAGTGGCTCGGCCAATTTTTGGAGCTGAAAAACGGAATTCCCTCCCACGATACGATCGGTACGGTTTGGAGTCGAGTGGATCCGGAGGAGTTTGAAAGGGGATTCCGCCGGTGGGTTGGGGCGTTGGTCGATGCAATAGAGGGGGTTGTTGCCATCGATGGAAAAACCCTTCGCAGAAGCTACGACCGAGCCTCAAGCAAGGCGGCCCTCCAGATGATTAATGTCTGGTCTTGCGAACAGGAGCTTGTGCTGGGCCAGGAGGCAGTGCCGGAAGGGACCAACGAGACTGGAGCGCTGCCGGAGTTGCTTCGGCTTTTGGATCTGGAAGGAGCAATTCTGACCATTGACGCTGCGGGTTGCTACTCCGATGTTGCAGAGGAGGTTACGGAGGCTGGGGCTGATTACGTCATCACGTTGAAGGAGAACCAAGAAACCTTGCAGCGCGATGCAGAGGCCCTTTTTGAGAAGCTGGAACAGATCGGAAAGCTTCCCGAAACGCATAAAACCGTCGATGGCGGACACGACCGGGTTGAGGTTCGGCGCTGCTGGGCGCTGGATGTCGAGGAAATTCCGATTGATACCTCCGGCTGGCCGGACCTCTCCAGCCTCTGCAGAGTGCGGGCTGAGCGCCACCATCCAGACGGACGGGTCCAAACCGAAGAGCGGCTGTTTCTCTCCAGCCTTGAGGCGGATCCGGAGCGGCTTCAGAAGGCGGTGCGCCACCACTGGCACGTCGAGAATAAGTTGCACTGGACCCTTGATGTGGCGTTTAAGGAGGACAGTAGTCGAGTGCGAACTGGGCACGCGGCACAAAACCTGGGGATCGTTCGCCGATTGGCACTCAGCCTTCTGAAGCAAGAGACAAGCCGGTCGGTTGGAATCGAGATCAAGCGGAAGGAGGCGGGATGGAATCCAGACTATCTCCTGAAGGTGCTCACCGCCGGAAATTAAATGCGATTGCCCTGTTCGTTCCCCTCCCCCGTGCAACTCAGCCCCCGTCTTCCCGTTTTACTATGTCTCCTGGAGAATGGGACGAGCACCCGCTCCACCACTCATTTTTCCCTGGTTTCTTTTCCTTCCATGGAAGATTATCGGACCCGCGTTCGGATATATGCTGGGGTTGTGGCGATGGTCTTCCTGATTCTCGGGGGACGATTGGCCCAGCTCCAACTCCTGCAGCCGAAAGATGCGGCCACTGCGGCCAATGCCATCCAGGAGCGCCCCGTGGAAGCGGCCCGCGGCGCCATCTACGGACGGAAAGGAACCCTCCTGGCTGACAACCGCCCCACCTACACGATCCGGCTCACCCCGCGGTACTTCGACTCGTCGAAAATCCCGCTTCTGGCGGACTTGCTGGGCGTCGCGGACTCGACGGTGCAGCGCAAGCTCCAAGAAGCGCGGGAGTGGAGTGCGTTTCGGCCCAGTCGGTCCTTCCGGGGCGTCTCGTTCAAGACGTTCAGCCGCGTCCAGGAACACAAGTATGAATTGCCGGGCGTCTCCCATGAGGTTGAGCTGCGGCGGCGCTACCACACCGACGCCAACGCCACCCACGCCCTCGGCTATGTGCGCGAGATTGGGCGACAGGCCCTTGAGCGTCGGAAACACGAAGGCTACCGACCGGGCGACTACATCGGCAAGTCCGGCATTGAGAAGACGTACGAGTCCGTCCTCCGCGGCGAACGCGGAAGCAAATTCACGCTGGTGAACGTGCACGGGTCCGAGGTGATGTCCTACAAGGACGGAAAAAAGGACGAGCCTCCGGTGGGCGGGTACAACCTACACCTCTCCCTCGACCCGCAGGTGCAGGCGCTTGCGGAATCGCTCTTCGTGGGCAAGCGCGGGGCCGCCATTGCGTTAGACCCCGACAACGGAGAAATCATTTCGTTCGTCAGTAAGCCCGACTTTCCTCCATCCATCTTTACCCGCTCGGTCAGTACCGCGGTTTGGGACAGCCTGCGGTCGACCCGGTCGGACCCGCTGTACAACCGTGCCACCCGAAGCGGCTATCCGCCCGGCTCCACCTGGAAGCCGTTTATGGCTATGGTCGCCCTCGAAACCGGGATCATCGGGCCGGACGAAAAGCTGAACTGTCCAGCGGGATATCGATTCGGGAATCGGGTTTTCAAAAATCACGGGGGGCAGCGGGAGGGCATGATTACGGTCGAGAAAGCGCTTGAGGTGTCGTGCAATACCTTCTTCTACCAGCTCATGGACAAGATGGAGCTGGACACCTGGCACGACTGGGCCAAGAAGTTCGGGTTTGGACAGAAGGTGCCCTTCGACATTGCCGAGCAGTCTGCAGGACTTATTCCGGATTCGTCCTACTATGATCGTACGTACGGACGCTGGACGGAGGGATACCTCATCAGTCTCGGGATCGGGCAAGGCGACATGGCGGTCACGCCGCTTCAGCTCGTGCGGTACGCCGCCGCGCTCGGCAATGGCGGCATCCTCCCAAGCCCCCACTTCGTACGCCGCATGGAGCATCCTCGAACCGGAGAGGTGCGCTATCCGGAGATTCCGCCCGCCGACACGATTGCCCTGGATTCGGTCCACGTCCGGACGGTCCAAAACGGCATGCGACGCGTAATGACCGACGGGACCGGACAGTGGGTGCAAATTCCCAACGTGCCGGCCGCCGGCAAGACCGGGACGGCCCAGAATCCGCACGGAGAGGATCATTCCCTCTTCATGTTGTTTGCCCCGTACAACGACCCGGAAATTGCCGTGGTTGTGGCCGTAGAAAATGCCGGATACGGGGCCACCGCCGCGGCGCCCATCGCGAGCCTGATGGCGGAGAAGTACCTAAACGGCTCGATTGCCGACACCTGGCAGCGACAACATTGGATCACGCGCCTGCGCGATTCGGTGCGTAGTGCCGAGCCGGAGGGATTCGGGGGCTCTCCCTCTGATAGTACCGCCCGGCCCCCGGATCGGGTCAACCCGGACACCACGTCCGATCCCCGTCGCGACACGCTCTCCTCAACGCCGTCGGCCGCCCTGAGCGAGTAGGAGCACGGCCGCTGCGCGTGCTGCTGATCCATATGAGGGACAACGGGATGTACGTATCGGTATTTTGAAGTCGGTTCCGGAATTCTCATGCGCGATTTGAATATCAACCTGGACGTGCCGACGATCCTGCTGTGGCTGGCACTCGTGACGACGGGACTACTCGCCCTGTACAGCACCACGCACGGCCCGGCCGCTGAATACTTGAGCGGCACCGTCCAGAATAATTTCTATCGCCAACTCATGTGGATCGGCGTGTCGGCGGTAGGGGTGGGGGTCATTCTGCTCCTCCCGGTCCGCGTGCTGCGCACACTGGCGTATCCCATCTACGGCGCCACGGTGGGCCTGCTCGTGTTCGCCCTGTTTTTTGGGGTGGAGGTGCACGGCGCAAAGGCGTGGATCGCTCTGGGGCCCTTTCGACTGCAGGTCTCGGAATTCGCGAAGGTAGGGACGGTGCTCGCCGTCGCTCAGCTGTTGTCCGAGCGACATACCCACGCCACCCAAAATCTGAGCTATGCCCTGAAGGCGGCGGGACTGATTGTGGTGCCGGCCCTCCTGATTGTGCTGCAGAACGACCTGGGGACGGCGCTCGTGTTCTTTGGGCTCGTTCCCATTATGCTGTTCTGGAGCGAGCTGCCCATTCCCGTCATTCTACTGCTGGTATCTCCCGCCATCGCCGGATATCTGTCCCTCGTCTACATGCCGGCGGCCCTCGGATTCGCCGTTATCTTCACGGCCGCCCTTTGGTGGGTCACCGGCCAGCGGCTCATTGGCGTCCTCGCAGCAACCTTCACCGGCGGGGTGACGGCCGTCGTCTCCTTCGTGCTCACGAAGATCCTTCAGCCCTACCAGGTGGACCGGCTGCTGTCGTTTACAAATCCGGGCGCCGAGAAATTTCGGCAGGGCGTGGGCTTTCACCTCGTCCAGTCGAAGGCTGCCGTCACCTCCGGCGGGCTGTGGGGCATGGGCTTTATGCAGGGAACCCAGACGCAGGGGGCCTACGTGCCGGAGCAGACGACGGACTTTATCTTCAGCGTGATTGCGGAAGAGTTCGGCTTCGTCGGCGCGATGATTGTGATCGTCCTGCTGGCCGCCCTGCTCCTGCGCCTCATTCAACTCGGAGCAGATGTTAAACACCCGTTCGGGAGCATCGTCGCCGCCGGGGCCGTGGGCGTCTACCTCCTCCACATTTTTATCAACATCGGCATGGTGACCGCGATGCTGCCCGTGATTGGACTGCCGCTGCCGTTCGTGTCGTACGGCGGGTCGGCCCTGCTTGCCAACACGGCCCTGCTGGCCATCGTGCTCAACACCCACATGCGTCGCGACGACCTCTCGATCTATGGATACTAGGGCAACGAGTGTTTATCCTCATTCGGAACGCAATGGGCTCCGCTACTCTCTTATAACGTTCTAACGTGCAACGTTTTACGTTGGAACGTTCGGTCTCCGAATAACGAACGTCGCCTCTCTTTGTCCCCTGTGCGACGGGTCTTACCGTCTCCCGGCCTATACACGTCCACTCCCAAACGCACATACGCCCAAACGCACACACGCCCACCCCAGACGCACGAACGGCCCCAGAGGCCGAAGCCCCTGAGGCCGTCTCGCGAAACCTCCAATGTGGAAGGCTTCATAGGCACCCGGCTACAGGCTGACGCCGAAGACGAAGTAGCTCTCTGCTTTGTACGGATTCACGTAGTACGATCCCGATATGGGAAGTGAGAACGAATCCGTGATTTCGATGCTCTTAGAGGCCGAAATGCTAAGCTTGGTAAGTCCGGTATCCGAATCGCCTCCGGCCACCCCGAATGCACCGTCTTCATCGCTCGGCGTTCCACCGATCGCGATCGACATGTCCACGTCCTCTACGCTGAACGGGTAACTTGCCTCCAGCCAGATAGGATTGTTTGCGGAGCCATACGTAAAGATGGCGGCGGTGAGCGAGATCGGAAAGGCCTCCGGTCCTGTATAGCTTACACTCGGTTCGATTGTATGGGCACCTCCTTCTTCAGCTGAGCTGTAATCCAGAAAGTTCGAGCTGCCCGGGAAGTAATAATCCCAAACCGCGACCGAGAAGGTTCCCCCTCCGGTCTCAAGGCCGTAGCTGACGTAGAGGTCGAGCTCCTCCTCTGCACCACTCGTGCTGAAGCCTGTCGAGTACGATCCCCAGGTTCCAACTGTGAATCCTCCGTTCGAATAGGAAAGACCCGGCTGAATGGCCGCGGCATTTCCGAAGTCCGTTCCTCGCCAGACGTAGCGATTCACGATGTCGGCCCCGACATCCACCGACTGCGCCTGCACCGGCGCTGCCATGAGGCTGGCGAGGCAGAGTGCAAAGAGGGGGGCGAGGAGAGTGCGCGCAAACGTCTTCATAGAGTGTTCAGGTTCGTGATCGAAGGATCGAGTGGGGTACCCGGTGCGACTCGTGTGCTCAGCCGCGTGTCCAGATGATCGTTCGGTCATGGAGGTCAGGATAGGAAACCTGATAAAAAAGGATTGTGAGGCCAGCCTCGATCGTGAGGCCCATATTTAAACACTGCCCTGCCGACCTGGGTCGGGAGATTTGCCCCCGACCCAGGCCACCATGGGACGTAATTGGCGTCCCGCAGAGACAAGAGATGTTGGCGAATCCGGTTTGGAGCTAAACCGTCGTCTCCTTCGCCGTCTCGGCGTCGTCGGACATGCCGAACTCCGGATACGCGTCGACGTCGTGCTCCAGCTGGTCGAGGCCGTGCGCTTCATCGTCGACGCGGAGCCCGCCCACGAGACTGTCGGCGATCGAGAAGACGATGTAGCTGACAGGGAACGTCCAGAGGAAAGCGGCCGCGATGCCGATGGCTTGCACGCCGACCTGCGAGGCGCTAAAGCCGGCGGAGTCGAAGAGGCCGGCCGCGAGGGTGCCCCATGCACCCGCCACGCCGTGTACGGCGACCGCGCCCACCGGGTCGTCCACGAAGGTGTCGAGGAACCGTGTGGCCCACACCATGATGAGCCCCGCGAGTAAGCCAGTGAGAATGGCAAACGGCGGCGTCAGGTTGGCGCAGCCGGCCGTGATGCCGACCAGGCCGGCGAGCACGCCGTTCAGCGTCATCGTTGCATCCGGCGTGCCGGAATCGATCCAGGTGAGCGCCATTGCGCCCACGGCGCCCGCACCGGCCGCGAGGAAGGTGTTCATGGCGATCAAGGCAATGTCGGTCGTGCCCGCCGTGGTCGACCCGGCGTTGAAGCCGAACCAGCCCAGCCACAGAATGAACACGCCCAGCGCTGCAAGCGGCAGGCTGTGGCCCGGAATATTGCGCGGGGTGCCGTCCTCGGCGTACTTGCCCACTCGGGGTCCCACGACCATCGCACCGGCCAGTGCGGCCCAGCCGCCGACGCTGTGCACCACCGTCGAGCCGGCGAAGTCAATGAAGCCAAGCGCCTCCATGAAGCCGGAGCCGTTGAAGAGCCCCCCCCAAAACCACGCGCCGGAGATCGGGTAGATGAGGCCGGTCATGGTAATCGAAAAGATGAGGTATCCGCTAAACCGAATCCGCTCGGCGACGGCTCCGGATACAATCGTGGCCGCCGTGGCGGCAAACACCGCCTGGAAGAAGAAAAAGGCGTAGACCCAGGTCTGCGGCTGATCGCCCGTACCGGTCAGGAAGAACCCGTCGGTGCCGATCAGGCCGTTCCAGGTGGTTCCGAACATCAGCCCGAAGCCGACGCAGAAAAACACCAACGCCCCGGCGGAGGCGTCCATCACGTTCTTCATGATAATGTTGACTGCATTCTTGGCCCGCGAGAAGCCGGCCTCCAGCAGTGCAAATCCTGCCTGCATAAAGAAGACCATTGCGGCGGCAATGATCGTCCAGACATAATTCAGGTTCGTCTGTACCTCCTCTGTCGCTTGAAGAAGGCTCGGATCGGCCGCGTCCGGAGACGGGACCGCACCTGCCGTGAAGGGAACAAGCAACGCCCCGAAGAGAGCGAGTAGTGACGTGAGCGTGCGCATGCCGTTCGTCGCTATTTTTTCTTGTTTTGGCGATTATGACGCCAGTAACTCTATCTCAGATCCGGCAGAACCTCAAAAGATTGGGGTGTATAGAAGCGCTCCCAACAGCTTTGTAACCGGTTACAAAAACCTTTTCACGCAATTCCCACATCCAGATGGCAATCTACACGCTTTCTTCATTGGTTCTTGCACCAAAGGGACAGGGCTTGACGGGACCAGACTGGAAAAACTTGTCTCGAAATAGAACCAACCAAAACTTCTCCAGAGTCCCTTCCAAACTGTCGACGAGACGAAATGCGACAGCGGAAATCAGAATCAGATTTCGGAGCCAGACGGGGCCCTTCAGAGACGAGACGTTGAGACGCCGGAGAGCGAAAAAGTTTGGGTTTTTATCAGTAAGCTGGAGCGGCAATCACGCCATGCCCTTAGCGCTGTCTGGCGCGCTCGCCGCCGATCCTGAATCTGTGACCGGCGCTACCGTCCCGCTGATTCTCGCAGGCCGTACGGATGCGCCCCCTACCCGCAGACACTGGAAGGGGGACGTGTCGGTTTCCTGTCCGCGACTGCCGATCGGTGCATACGTTTCTAAAGGTCGTTTTGGCTCATGGCTGATACCAAATCCGGTAGATTCATTCCGGTCTGCGAACCGGATTTGTAGCGCCGTTG
>CAYOWD010000092.1:0-14716 GCA_964407535.1 uncultured Salinivenus sp.
GCATGGACTTTACAACCTACAAATACAACGCGGACTCTTCATGCGATTGCCCTGTGCACGCCCAGCGGGCACAGAACCCAATCCCCCCGGCTGCCGTTGAGCGAAGTGCGTCCTTTTCCACCGATTCACGAGCCGATGTCGAACGTTTTGAAGACGCTTCTCCTCACAGCGGCGGCCACGGGCGTGGCCGCGGCGGTCCTCTACCAGATTGACTTCGAAGCGGCCCGCGACGAGCTCGGGCCGGAGGAACCGGAGTTCCCGGACATGGACCCCGACGACATGGGAGAAGAAGACGTGGCGATGCTCTTGAATGAGCTGGCCTCGCATCTCTAGAGTCCAGCTATGGAGACGGCAGATGAGGTAGTCTCTTTCCTGCTCTTGAACCCGACAGGATTTCTATGGCGTCCTACCGTGAATGCCCCTCTTGCGCATTGGAATTCGAAGATACGGGGGATGTGGAACGGTGCCCGTACTGCGACTACGAATTTCCGCAGCAGCGATCCAGCCTCACGTGGATTGCCTGGCTCCTCGTCCTGCTGCTTCTGATCCCGGCCATCAAGGGCCTGATGCTCCTGTTGGGATAAGCGCTCGGTTCCCCGCGGGGCTGTTCTCGTATCAGATCGACGACCGGCATCGTGCGGCTTCCTTCGGGCACCGTGTGCATTCGGAGGCCCCCAACCGTTCTGTGTTTTGAATCTGGACCCCTGTCGACCGCTATGCAGACCGCTTCCCCCACCTCGTCCCTCCTCGGCGACCGCTCGCCGGCGGACTTTCTCGATACCTACTGGCAGAAGACCCCGCTGGTGGTGCGCGATGCCCTGCCGGACTTTGACTCGCCGCTCTCCCCCAATGAGCTTGCCGGTCTTGCCTGCGAGGACGGCGTCGAGAGCCGGCTCGTGCTCAAGGAGGGGGGCGACTATCCCTGGCAGCTAAAGCACGGCCCCTTCGACCCGGAGGACTTTCTCGACCTGCCGGAGACACACTGGACGGTGCTCGTACAGGAGGTGGATCGGCTTCTGCCGGAGGTCGGGGCCCTGCTCGACCGCTTCCGCTTCCTGCCGGACTGGCGCATCGACGACGTCATGGTAAGCTATGCGCCGACGGGCGGCACGGTGGGCCCGCACATTGACAATTACGATGTCTTTCTGATCCAGGGCCTCGGGCATCGGCGCTGGCAAATTGGGACCGAGCCGGTGGCGGAGGAAACGATTGTGCCGGACCTCGACGTGCGCATCCTCGACGACTTCGAGGCGGACGAGGAATTTGTGCTGGGGCCCGGCGACATGCTCTACCTCCCACCGCGCATTGCGCACCACGGCGTGGCCGAGGACGACGAATGCATGACGTATTCGGTCGGCTTCCGCGCGCCCAGTCATCGGGATCTTGTGGGCGCCTTCCTGCGGCAGGCACTGGAGGACATTGATCCAGAGGCCCGCTACAGCGATCCCGACCTCGCGCCCGTCGACCACCCCGGCGCGCTCCACGACTCTGCCCGGAAAAAGGTGCGCCGTCTTCTGCGCGGGCTCGTCGACTCGGACGCTGCCATCGACCGCTGGTTCGGCACGTACCTGACCCAGCCTGCCCGCGACCGAACCGCCGTGCCGCCGCCCTCGCCCCTCTCGGCCGAGGCGGTGACGGAGGCCCTGAAACGAGGCACGGGCCTTCGTCGCGGGCCCGTCTCCCACCTCGCGTTCATCGAGCACGACGACGGGACGGCGACGCTCTTCGTGAACGGCGAGGCACGCCCGCTCGATGCCGGGCTGGCGTACGCCGCGCCGCTCGTGACCGGCCGGCAGCACATTGCGGCCGATACGCTAGCGCCTCACCTCGACGATGAGGCCTTCGTCGAGTTGCTGGTCTCCCTCGTCAACGAGGGGGTGCTGGAACTCGACGAGGAATAGCTCGCTTCTTCTCCACGCAGCCCGCTGTCTGCTCCCATGCATTCCCAACTGGACACCTACCAGTCCGACTTTCAGGCCGTTAAGGAAGAGGCCACTCGTCTTGTGAGCGACGTGGACGACGAGGGCTTGCTTACCTCTCCGGACGAAGAGACGTGGTCGGTGGCCCAGGTCTTCGACCACGTGAATACGAGCGGCTGGCTGCTCCTTAATAAGCTGGAGAATGCTATTCGGAAGGCGCAGGAGCACGGCCCCTACGGCGAGCCGCCGTTCGAGTACGGCTTTATAAGCCGGTGGTTTATCCGCTCCATGAAGCCGTCCTCGGGATGGTCCTTCACGGCGCCGTCCGTCTTCGAGCCGGAGGCGCCCACGACGCTGTATCCGCACGAGACGATTGAGGAGTTTCGGGGACTTCAGGACCAATTTACCAGCTGCGTTGCCGATGCTGAGGGCCTCGACCTTCGACGCATCCGGGTGGGATCGCCCGCGATGCCGCTCCTCCGCATTAGCATCGGGGCCTGGTTTGAGGCCACCATTGCCCACGAACGACGGCACCTCGACCAGATCCGCACGATTCTTCAGGCCGTTTCCGAACCGGAATCGCTCTAATCCCCGCCTCTCCCCTTTCGATCCACGTTTCCCCGGCACGATGCTTGCTGCACGTTCAAGCCCGGGGTCCCCCCGTCGCATTTCCGCCCGCTCATCGCTACGTTGGGGACCTGCCCCCCTCGATTTTCCCGCCACGTTTCAGTCCCATGTCTTCGATTTGTGTCTACTGTTCGTCCAGCGATGATATTGCCGACGTGTACCCGCCGGTTGCCGACGCCCTTGGGCGGGAGATTGCCCGCCGCGGTCACTCCCTCGTGTATGGCGGGGGGGCCGTGGGGCTGATGGGCGTACTGGCCAAGGCGGCCCACGCGGCCGGCAGCGAGGTCACCGGCGTGATCCCGTCCAAGCTGCAGGACCGCGAAGGGATTGCCTACGAGGCCGATGAGCTCGTGGTGACTGAGACGATGCGGAAACGGAAGGGCATCATGTTCGAACGGGCCGAGGCCTTCGTCGTCCTGCCGGGGGGGTATGGCACCCTCGAAGAGTTTATGGAGGTGCTTACGCTCAAGCAACTGGGCTACCACGACTACCCCATTGTCCTGCTCAACGTCGACGGCTTTTTCGACACGCTGCTTGACTTCTTTGGGGAGCTGCGGGACGGCCAGTTTGCCCGGGAAGCCGTCACAGACCTCGTTCACATCGCCGCCTCCGCAGAGGAGGCCCTGGACCGGATCGATCTTGTCGCGGCGGAGGCGTCGCCGGGCAATGCAGCGTCCCAGGACGGGTCCCTCTCCTAGCCGCATTCCGTACCGTCGTCTTCGAATTGTGCCCGGTGGAGCGTTCTTCTGATGGACACTCCGACCCAGCATACCGTGAGTGTGGCCCGCACGGCGCGTGTGGTCACGTTGGGGACGCCTGCAGACGCCGAGACGTGGTGGGTCGTGTTGCACGGCTATGGGCAGCTTGCCGCCGACTTCGTCCAGTCCTTCACGTCCGTAGCCACCCCGACCCGAGCCGTCGTCGCCCCCGAGGCGCTCTCGCGCTTTTACGTCGACGATCTGGAGACGCACGACGAGGTGGGGGCGTCCTGGATGACCCAGGAGTTCCGGGAGCACGAGATTGCGGACTATCTCAACTACCTCGACACGGTGGTCCGTGCCCTTTCCCCCGCCGACCGATCGCCCGCAATCGTCGTTCTCGGCTTTTCACAGGGCGCCGCCACGGCGGCCCGGTGGGCTGTGCTCGGAGAGACGCCCATCGAACGACTCGTGCTCTGGGGCGGGGGCCCGGCCCACGATCTCGACCTGGACGCGCACGCCGGGGTCCTGCGCGCCCTGGACCTTACGATGGTCGTCGGCACGGACGATCCGTACGTCCCGCCCAGGCGCCGGACGCTCGCGCAGAAGAAGCTGGCCCGTCACGACATTCCGGTGACGCTCCACACGTTTGACGGCGGCCACCGACTGGACGATTCCACCCTTCAGCGAGTCGTCGGCGATGCCTGATCACGCAGTGCCCAGGTGGTCGAGGAGGTGCTGGTTGACGCGCGTGGGAGCGTCGTGTTGTACCCAGTGGGTGGCGTCGTCGATCATGACGAGGCGGCCGTTGGTACACAGGTCGGCGCTCGGCGCCGCCATCTGTGGGATCAGCGCCGTGTCGCGGGCACCCCAGAGCACAAGCGTAGGCACCTCGATGCGCTCGGCCGTCGGCGATGTGCGGAGCGAACGTCGGCCCGCGGCCCGGTACCAGTTAAGCATGCCGCGCAGGCGGCCGGGGCGACGCCACGCTCGCCGGTACGCCCGGAGGTCGGCGGGCGTAAAGGTGTCCGGATCGGCGCTCCAGCGCATCAACCAGCGCAGTCCGTGCCCGTCCTTTCGTCCCAACACCCACTCCGGAAGGCCGGGCACCTGAAAGAAGAACACGTACGCACTGCGCAGGAGTTGACGCGGACTGGTGCGCAGCGTGCGCTGAAAGACGTAGGGATGCGGCACGTTGAGGATGCCGAGCCGGTCAATGCGGTCCGGGTGGGTCATTGCCAGGTGCCACGCGACCTTGGCGCCCCAGTCGTGTCCCACGACGTGGGCCTGCTCTCGCTCCGCCACGTTGAGGAGGCGGCACACGTCGGTCGTGAGCAGGTCGAGGTCGTACGCCGACACCGAAGAGGGGGCACTGCTCCAGTTGTAGCCCCGCTGGTCGGGCACCACCACGCGATAGCCCGCCTCGACCAGCGGCGCGATCTGGTGGCGCCAACCGTACCAGAACTCCGGAAATCCGTGCAGGAGCACGACGAGCGGCCCGTCGTCGGGCCCCGCCGCCCGTACGTGCAACCGAACCGTTCCGCTCCGCACCCAGTGTTGCTCGATGGGCACCGACAGTCGATCGTCAAGGTCGTTTTCTGCTATCGTGTCCGTATCCATGATATGTCGATACTCGGCTCATTCCGACATCGGAATGTGTCGGGGTTATACACAGTGCGTTGATGGCGATCCGTGCGTTTTTGGTAAACCGGGCCGTTCGGAAGGGGCCGCCTCCTCTCCCGACCCACAACCGGAGCAGTTTCTTGGACACGTCCTGCTCGCCGGACTGTAGGCCTGACACGCCGTTGCACATTGAGAAGCTGGTATGTGGATCTTCCCTCGCAAAGAGGGTCACTTTCCCGGACCAATCGGGGGAAGGTCAAGAAGCTAATTACCGATGAAGCACCGGGAAGTTAGTGGGATCAGAACTCGCGCCCGTGTTATTTGCAGGGCTACCTGCTGCCGGTCCGATCAGAGAAGTCGGTCCGATAGAGCACCTATGAGATCAAAGGGCTCGACGAGCAGATCGCAGTGTATCCAGGGCACGTCTTGAGCGCACTGTCGGGAAGCGCCTCGCACGCCCCCGTACGCCTCCCCGTCCAGCAGGCATTCCGCATGGGAGGCGTATATACTTTTTCTAGACCGATCAACATTCCTCTCCTTCTGCAAATGCATATCGCAGACGCGTTTCAGAATCGGCTCTTGGGGTATAAGTACAACCTCACAGCGGTTCTCTGCATCATCCCTTCTCTCTTGCTCCTGTCCAGTCCCGTATCGCTCGAAGGATTCCTGCACGACCACTTTGTTTTTCTCACCGGGGCCTACCGAATTCTGAATGGACAGATTCCGCACGTTGACTTCATATCCCCGCTGGGGGGACTCTCTTTTCTACTGATAAGCCTCTCATACACCCTGCTTGGGGCGTATTCGTACGCAATTCCGCTCACACTACTCCTTATATTTTTTGTAGTTATAGTATGCGGGTCGATCCTTGTTGGCGACAAAATGGGTAGGAAATATTACTCTCTATTGTTATTTTATGTAACGTTGGTTTGTACTTCCCCATTTGTCGTGACTATAGGGTTGTCTCGAACGTCGTATGCGATGTGGTATAACAGGTTTGGCTGGTCCATATTTGTACTCATATCAGTATATTTTTTGTGTACTAAAAACAGTGACAAAGTTTTACCCCGGGAGGTTTTTGGGCTCGTTTTTATGACATCTATTTTAGCATATATAAAACCCACTTTTGTCGTCGCGATAATACCTATTGCAGCGGTGGGTTTATTTTTTGACAACAAAAAAGGAATTTGCTACTACGCATTTTTTTCGCTGCTCGTAGCCGGAATCGTCGAGGGGGTCTTTCCGGGATTCAGTCTGGGATATGTCTGGGACTTACTTGCAGCCTCCGAGCACAGTGGATTTTTCTATGGATCCGCCGACCAAGTGCTGATGTATCTGGTAGAGAATTTGGTCTGGATCTTATGCTTTGTTGCTTCTGTTCTTGTCAAGCATACTTACGGAGAGCTTGATCGGAAGGCGGCATGGCAGGTCGCCTTCATTTTTCTCGGCACGTGGTGGCTTACGAATCAGGCCGCCCTGGGTATTCCGCTCGGATTGGCCGCCGTTCCCATCTGGGCCGGCAGCACGTTCGACGCGGCTTCGAACGGCCGGAACCGTTCCGGAAGGTGGGAGCCAGCTCCCCTCTCGGGTTCCGGTGTTCTGTTTGGACTCGCGTTGCTTATCACCGTGCCGACGATGGGCGAACGGCTCTGGACCCTTGGCGACTACGTCAAGGAGGGATATACGGAGGCCGGAGATCCGTCTCTTCCTGTTCCATTCGAGGGGTTTGAAGGGGTGCTCGTCTCTGAAGGCAAATTTGGAGCGGACCTTCGGCGGGTGGGACGTTCAGGGCTCACGATGTCCGCTTCGCTCTGCACGTATGCCGATGCGTCTCAGCAGGGGAGCGACGTATCCCTCGAAGCCGACGGATTCGATTACGTCCAATCGCTACAGGCCGCCGTCAACTTGACGGAACAACACGTGCCGCCAGAGGCCTCCGTGCTCACGTTCGATTTTGTCAATCCCATCAATCTGCTTACCGACAGGCCCCCGACGTCCGGGAAACAACTGTGGTATCACAAAGACAGGACGTTTAGCAGTGAACACCTGGGGCCCCCTGAGCAGTGGCTTCGCGGCGTGAGATACATTTTGGTGCCCAGGGTGCCCGTCAACGCCTCCAGCCGAAACGAGCTTCTTAGAAATGCGGGTTGTTTTCTCGAAAACAAGTTCGAGGAGGTCGAACGAACCGCTCTCTGGATTCTGCTGAAACGACCGGAGTCTCCGTCAGCTTCCGACCATCAGTAGTCGGGGGGGCAGATGGATCGACGAAGCACGCAGCGGAAACGGAGCCGGCGCTGGGCGACGTCTTCTTTGGACGGTGGACTCGCCAGTCATGGAATCTTCCTGGTTGCACGGGGACCGCAAGCAGCCAGAAGAGCTTTCGGCTTCAGAGTCGAGGAAGACCCCGAATTGGGCCGTTTTCTGCGTGTCTCGGGGAGAGGGCTCCTCGTATACATTACATGACGAGCAGCAGACTCAAGGAGACAATCCCCCACAGAACAACCGACGTGAGAACGCGAGGGTCTTGCAGAAGCGTTTTCTCCGGGGTTTGCCCGTGTCCGTTTTCCGAGAGGTGCTGGTACCGAAAGATGGCGTACGCCACGAAGGGAAGAGTTGCCAGCATCCACGGGGTGTCGGCCTCCTCTAGGGTCCACAGGGCGTAGGCCATCAGGGCACTGGCCGTCACCACGCTCTCCATCCGCCGCAGCCACGACAGCGAGTAGGCCTTCAACACTGATCGGGTGTCCTCTTCATCTCCGAGGTCACGAAGCTCCGCCTTTCGCTTTTCGATGCCGAGAAAAAAGGCGAGCAGGCCGATGCAAAGCACAAACCACCCGGAAACAGACACGCCCGCAGCGGCGGCGCCGCCGAGGGCACGGAGCACAAACCCGCCCGCAATCACCATGATGTCGATGATCGGTTGCTCTTTGAGGCCGAGGTTGTAGGCCGCCTGAATGAGGACATACGCGCCGATCGTAGCGGCCAGCCAAGGGTCCGTCCAGTAGCTTCCGACGAGCCCGCCGATCAGAAGCAGGGCAGCTGTATTGAGCGCTACGGGCACTGGCACAAGTCCCGCAGCAATAGGACGGTGCTTCTTGACAGGATGCTGCCGATCCGCCTCAATGTCCCGTACATCGTTGATGAGGTAAAAGGCACTGGCCGTCAGGGAGAACGCGACGAACGCCCACCCAACCCGGAGAAGCGCCTCCACATCAAAGGTCAGTGCGAAGAGGGGCGCGGCCAGAACGACAACATTTTTCACCCAATGGTGTGGACGCAGGGCACGGACGAGGGCACCGACTCGCTGGAAGGAGACCGGCAGGGAAAACGACATATCGATTGATCTTCGTATCGGGTTCGACGTGCAGTCCCCGAAACGCAAACGGGCCAATCCGGCCGGGAAAGCGCCCCACTTCCGATCTGATTCCTGCGTTCAAGGGAATTGTGATTGGGAAGACATGACTCGCCCAAGGAACTTCGTTCGGATCTTTTACCGAATGAGACTGTCGCTTCGTTTTGTTGCGTCGGGGCGTCGATCTTGACCGTTTCTTAGCCCCGCTTCGTCGCACGGGGGTTTTCCTGCCTCGTACCATTCCGAAAGCACAGAACGGCAGACGGCAATTTGGGACCACACTCTGGTCGAGAATGTTAGGGGAGACTCGACCATTCCTCCGATGGAAAAAGAACGTACAAATCAGGCCGAAAACGTGCATTCCGCCGGCGGGCTCTTCTTCCGGTGGCGACGGGGAGGCCGTCGGTGGTCGTCCGCTTCCTCTCATTGGTTTACTGACGAATACGTTGCAGCGATGGCGGTACGTCCGAACAAGCAAACGTTGAGCGGATGGGGCCGATATCCGGCCGTCGAAAGTCAGGTGGTGCGCCCCGAAAAGCGGACCGCCCTGCAAAGACTCGTGGAGCAGAACGAGGGATCGCTTCTGGCTCGTGGGGCGGGTCGTAGCTACGGGGATGCGGCCCTAAGCACGGACGGGCGTACGGTGAATACTGATCGCCTCAACCGCATGCAGTCGTTTGATCCGGAGACCGGCGTGCTGCGGGCCGAGGCCGGGGTGCGGCTGCGGGAGATCCTCGCGACATTCGTGCCGCGCGGCTGGTTTCTGCCGGTGACCCCCGGAACGAAAGAAGTTACCCTCGGCGGGGCCGTGGCCTTTGACGTTCACGGGAAGAACCACCACCGCGACGGCGGGGTTTCGAATTTTGTCCGCGAAATCGAACTGATCACCGCGGACGGACACGTGCGCACCTGCAGTCGGGAAACCAGCGAGGAGCTCTTCTGGGCCACCGTGAGCGGGGCCGGGCTTACGGGCATTATCACGGAGGTTGTGCTGGAACTGCAGCCCATCGAAACGGCCTTCATTGCCGAGCGCACCCTTAAGGCCACCGACATTGACGACGCGTTTCAACTCTTCGAGCAGCATGAGTCCAACTATCCATACTCCGTTGCGTGGATCGACTGTCTGGCCGACGGGACGAATCTGGGGCGCAGTCATCTAATGTTCGGACGCCACGCTACTACGGAGCAGCTCGATGCCGGGCGGCGCCGGAAGCCGCTCGCGTACACGCCCGATCATCTGGGGCGGATGCCGTTTGACGTGCCAACCGGCATTCTCAATGAGCTTACGGTGTCGGCTTTCAATCGGCTCTACTACGCCCGGCAACAGAAGCGCGACCACCGCTCGATTGTGGGCATCGATCCGTTCTTTTATCCCCTCGACGCCATCGACGACTGGAACCGATTGTACGGCTCCGACGGCTTTACGCAGTTTCAGTGCGTCCTCCCGATGGCGAACAGCTACGACGGCCTGATCGAGCTCCTGACGCGCGTGCAGGAGAGCGGGCTCGCCTCCTTCCTCGCGGTGCTGAAGCGGATGGGGGCGCCCGATGGGGGACTGCTCACCTTCCCGATGCGCGGATATACCCTTGCGCTCGACATACCGCGCCGGGACGGGATTGCCGCCCTCATGGACGACCTGCACGAGACGGTCGTTGCCCACGGGGGCCGTGTGTACCTGGCGAAGGATGCCTATCTGCGCCCCGACGTCTTTCGAGAGATGTACCCGGCCCTCGACGAATGGAGGGCCGTCAAACGACGAATTGATCCTGAGAACCGTTTTACGTCGGCCCAAGCGCATCGTCTTGATCTCCTTCCGTAAAATCGTCTCGTCGGCTTTTCACGTCCCATGAACGCCTTTTCGCTGTCGAACGCCCGCATCTGCATTGCCGGGGCCACCTCGGCCGTGGCCCGCGCGACCGCCGCCCGGCTGGCGGCCGCAGGGGCGACCCTGCATCTGGCCGCCCGGGACGAGGCAGAAGCGGCCCGCATCGGACGCGACCTGCAGGTGCGCCACGACGCCGCGCTCTCATGGAGCTCGATCGAGGTGACCGATCCGGACGCCCGCACGGCGCTCCTCGACACGGCGGCCGACGCCATGGGCGGCCTGGATGGGCTCGTCGTTGCCATCGGGCGGCTGGGCGATCAAGATCGGGCCGAGCGCGACCCCGATCATCTGGAGTCGGTCATTACGGTCAACTTTACGGCGGTGGCGCAACTGCTCGAACGCGCCGCCAACCGTTTTGCGGCGCAGGACCGAGGACTCATTGCCGCGCTCTCGTCCGTTGCGGGCGACCGCGGCCGCCCCAGCAACTACGCGTACGGATCGGCGAAGGCGGGCCTGACGGCGTTCCTGGAAGGCCTCCGCGGGCGCCTTCACGAGCAGAACGTGCATGTTCTCACCGTAAAGCCGGGGCCCGTCGACACGAAGATGACGTTTGGCATGGACGATCCACCGCCCCTCATGGCGGATCCGGATCGCGTGGCGTCCGATATCGTGACGGCAATGGAGCGCCGAACGGACGTATGCTACACACCTCCGATCTGGCGCTACATCATGGCGGCCATCCGACTAATTCCGGCGCGCCTGTTTAAGAAGCTGGACCTGTAAAATGCCAGTTGTGGCATGCAGCCGACCCCGTGTCCCGTGTACACGCCTCCTTTCCTGACGTGAGCAATGAAGGTGTCTGTTCGTCCTCCGATCCAACCGATTCCGTTCCGTCCGGCAACGAGCCCGTCGTGGCGGCCTTTGATTTCGACGGCACCCTCACCCGACGGGACAGCCTGCTTCCGTTTCTGTGGTACGTTGCCGGCCCTCTCTCCTTCGCGTGGAATACACTTGTGCTCCTCCCCACGCTTGTGCGATATGCCGCTGGTACGCTCGACAATGGCCCCGCAAAAGAACGGGTGCTCAGACAGTTTCTACAAGGGCGGTCGGTCGACGACCTCCGCACGCGCGCCGAGCAGTTTGCCGACGATACGATTCCGTCGCTGCTTGATCCCGAAGCGATCCAACGACTGCGATGGCATCAGCGACAGGGGCACCGCGTTGTACTCGTAAGTGCCTCCGTCGAACTCTACCTGCGGCCGTGGGCCGACGCGATGGGTCTCGACGGGGTGATCGGGACACGCCTGGCCGTCGAGGGCGGGCGCTTCACCGGGGCCTTTGCGACCCCGAACTGCTACGGTCCCGAGAAGGTGCGACGACTAGACGCAGAGGGCCCGTCCCTCCAAGACGCGACAATGTACGCCTACGGCAACAGTCGGGGCGACCGCGAGCTGCTCGCCCGGGCGGATCACGCCTTCTATCAGTCCGTCGCCGAACCGGAACGCGAGGACGACGATTCCGCCGTCGTGGAAAACGGCCTGCCGAACCACTGGCTACGCGGGCTGTTGTACGTCGGAATTGCCGCGATGGGGCTCTACCTGGGGCTCACGCTGTGGAGCGGGGCGGACCGCATTCTCCGGGGGATATCTGCGGTTTCCCCGTCCATAATGGCAAGTGTAATCGGGCTGGTACTCGCGGGCTACTTCGTCCGGTTCGGGCGATGGGACTGGTATCTCCGGCGCCTGGGCGAGGCCGTACCGTGGACCACGAATCTCCGCGCCTTCTTCGCGAGCCTTGCCATGGCGGCGACGCCGGGGAAGGCGGGCGAATCGGTAAAGGCCTATCTCCTGCACCGGTCCGCGAGCGTAGCCCCAGCGCGGTCGCTGGCGGGCCTCTTTACGGAGCGATTTACCGATGTCTTCTCGGTGGTGCTCGTCATCGGGGCCGGATTGTTTTCGCTGCCGCAGGGACAGTGGATCGTGCTCGGCGTCGGGGGGATGCAAATCGCCGTCATCGTGGCCCTCCAGAAGCCCCGCTGGCTCCGGCGAGCGGTGCTCCTCCCCCTCGCAGGCGGCGCCCGCGTTCGACGGTGGGTACGTCCCGTGGACCGCATGCTGGACGACACGTCGGCGCTGTTACAACCCGGCCCCCTGCTTGGGGGCATCGTGCTCGGCGGACTGCCGTGGATTGGAGAGGGCATTGCGATGTATCTGCTTTTTGAGGCATTGGGGGCAGGATCCATCGCTCTCCATGAAGCCATCCTCATCCATGCCGCCGCCACCCTCTTCGGCGCCGTCACGTTCCTGCCGGGCGGGCTTGGGGGGCACGAGGCCGCCTCGGTAAGCCTCTCGCTGCTCTACGGCGCCACCCAGACGCAGGCCGTGGTTGCTACAGTCCTCATTCGACTCGCGACACTGTGGTTTGCGGTTCTGATTGGAGGCTGCGTTCTTGGTGCCGATATGCTCATGTCGTCTGCCGAAACGAAGGACCGAACACGACAACAATGACTGTGGGGATGTCCACCCTTCGTCTTGAATATGCCCTCCGTAGCATACAATCCGATTCGCAGCAGGCTTCGTGATTGAGGCTATGAAACGGACGTCCAGACCACGATGGAGCGACGCCCCCATCGCTCCCGCAGTCGCGCCCGAATCGCCCTCGTCCGAACGAAACAAAGCCCATGAACAGGCGCCATTTTTTATTCCTGATCGCCCTTTCCGGAGGGGCCTCGATGTTCAGCGAAACGGTGGCCGGGATGCTTCCGACGCGATCCAGGTCCGCGTCCCCAAACGGCCCCCTGGAGAAGGCACTCGCGCGTCTACAGGAGGCCCCGTTCTACGACGTCCGGCACATTGGCGAATCGTACCTGCAAACGCATCCCGAAGAGGCGGATCGCGACCACTTGCTCACCACCCTCCAGAGCGAGGCGCGTCAGAACGCGCCCCGGGCCCCCTGTCGCCTGGATCAGCAGGTGCAGAGGGATTTCGCTTCTGATCGCACGGTGCGTGTGAACGGGTGGGTCCTGTCCCACACGGAAGCCCGCCTCTGCGCGCTCGCCACTCTTTCCTGATCGAACATCTCCCCTCCATGCATTCGGATGCTCGCTCCCTGCCGGACGGGACGCAACTGAAGACCGACCTCTGCATCATTGGTGCAGGCGCGGCAGGAATCACCATCGCGAACGAATATATTGACTCAGGGGTTGATGTTACCCTCCTGGAATCCGGGGGGTTTGATCCCGACCCGTCCCTGCAATCGCTGTACGACGGCACCAATACGGGCCTCCCCTACTTCCCGCTCAAGCACGCACGTCTTCGCTACTTCGGAGGGACGACGAACCACTGGTCGGGATTATGCTCCATTCTGGATCCCATCGATTTTGAGGAACGAGATTGGGTCCCGATGAGCGGTTGGCCCTTCTCGTTTGACGAATTGCGGCCCTTCTACCAACGCGCCCATCCGGTCTGCGACCTCGGGGACTTCAAGTATGAACTGGAGTACTGGAAGGACCAATCAGACGAGTTTTCCGCTCTCCTCTTTGAAGGGCCGGTCGTCGACACGAAGCTCTTTAAGTGGAGTGCCCCCACTCGGTTTGGCGACAAGTACCGGTCCAACATTACGCAGGCCGACAATCTAACGCTCTGGACCCACGCGAATGCGACGGGCATTCAGACGACGGAAGCGGAGCCCCGTCGGGTACGCGGGGTAGACATTCAGTGCCTGAACGGGAAAGAACACCGGGTGGAAGCCGATCAGTACGTCCTTGCGTGCGGGGGCCTCGAGAATCCTCGACTGCTCCTGATGAATGATGTCGGCAACGACCAGGTTGGGCGGTACTTCATGGAGCACCCGCACGTGCGCTCGGGAACGTTGAGGCTGTCGGAGTGGCCCAGTCTTGCCTACACCTTCCTGGGCACGCCGCCCCGCGTGGCCGGCAAGCCGTTTGCTCTTCTTTCCCTCAGCCCCGATCACCAACGCGAAAACGAGCTTCTGAACTACAGCTGCTGCCTGATCGCTGAGGAGGAGAATCGGTCGCTTCCGGAGTGGGTGTACGGCCTTCCCAATATGCGACGCATAGAGCACTACCTGAAGTCCCACTTCGGAACGCCTCCGCCGCTCACCCTCCAGTCCCGAATCGAGCAGCGGCCGAATCCGGATTCGCGCGTTACCCTTTCCGACGAGGTCGACGAGCTGGACCAACCGAAGGTGGAGCTCAACTGGGCCCTTACCGACCAGGAAAAACGCACCATACGCGCCGCGACAGAGGCCATTGCCAACGAGGTCGGACGGCGCGGAGTCGGGCGCGTGCAGGTTAGTGAATGGTTGACCGACGACGCGGAGGGATGGCCCGATTTTCTCAGTGGCGGCTGGCACCACATGGGGACGACTCGGATGAGCGAAGCCGAGCAGAAGGGGGTCGTGGATTCAGATTGTAAGGTGCACGGGGTAGACAATCTGTTCGTTGCGGGCTCGTCCGTGTATCCGACCTCGGGCATAGCCAATCCGACGTTGACCCTCGTTGCCCTGGCGATTCGTCTCGCCGACCATCTAAAGACGCGGATCAACCGGTAGCGGCGCGTCTGCGGCGTGCTCCCCCCTCGCGTCGTAGACCTCTCTCATACCAAATCCGCCTACAAAGTTCAGGGTTGCAAAAACGTCGGCATAGGTGCAA
>CAYOWD010000093.1:0-14466 GCA_964407535.1 uncultured Salinivenus sp.
CGAGAGACTGGTCCACAGGGGTTCCCGTGTCCGGATCCAGGCTGTGGATGCTGTATCCGTCGCTCTCGTACACGGAGAACATCAGCTGTCCCGACTGTTGCGCGACCGAGAGGGCGGGGGAGAGAGACGTGATGCCGCTGACGCCGCTGGACAGTGTCGTCAGCCGCGTGAGTTGTTTGTCCTCAAGGTGATACCGATACACGTCGCTGTGCCCGTCCGGATCGGCGACGAAGTAGAGACTGCGTCCGTCGGGGCTGAACTGCGGGGTGATATGTCGGGTCTTCGGGAAGAGGGACGGAAGGGTGTTCTCGCCCGACTCGACGTTCAGAATCCCGATGCGCATTTCCTCGAAGGTCAGGCGGGCAAAGTCGGTTCCGTCTCCCCGGTCCGTCACGTAAGCCAGGCGGGTGCCATCGGGCGACCAGGCGGGCTGGAGAGCGGCGTGCTTGTCATTGGTGAGCCGGCGGACGGAGCCGTTCTTTGTGTCGAGCACGTAGAGGTTCGTGACACCGCCGGTATTGCCCGAAAACGCGATGCGTCGGCCGTCGGGGCCCCAGGCGGGATTGTTGATCCCCCCAACCTCCTTCACCCGATATCGCTTCACGATGCGTCCCGTTCGGGCGTTGAGGATGGCAATCTGGTTGTTGCCCTTGCGGAACGTTATGAACGCCAGCCGCTGCCCGTCGGGCGCCCACGACCCGGCAGAACTAATGAATCGCACGGCGTCGAAGTGGCTGCTCGTCCCACTTTTGGTAAGGCGACGGACGACCTCGCCGGTCTCGGCGTTGGCCACGTAGAGGTCTACCGAGAAGAGGCCGCGCTCGGAGAAAAAGGCCACGTATTGGCCGTCGGGGCTCACGGCGGGCGAAAAGTTCATCCGTCCCCCCGTCGTGTTTTTCGTCAGGACGCGCGTTCCGACCTCGGACGGGGCGGTACGGTCGCTGGTTTGTGGCTCATAGGTGGTGCGAAGAGCGTCCGCCCAGGAGGCAGAGAGCTCTTTCGCCGTGACGCCGAGCACCTCCTGAATGGCCCGGTCGACCCCCACGAGCCCGGCCTGTCGGTACAGCAGGCCGAGGGTCTGGTCGCCCCAGGTGCCCCCGATGTAGGCCATCAGGGCCTGGCCGTAGCGGTAGGGAAAGTACTGATTCTGCTTGCGGGTAAGCTGACGCGTGGTGGGAATGTCGTCGTTCCGGACGGCTTCGTGCATCCACATGGCCGTATGCGGGTCGTTGCGTCCCTGCGACAGGTATTCGGCCGTCCCTTCGATGAGCCAGAGCGGCAGGGCCCCGAGCTGGAACGTGCGTGGGTTTTGCTTCCAGAGGTCGTATTGAAAGACGTGCACCAGCTCGTGGCCGAGGATGCGCTCCGTTTCCGCATAGCTCCCCGTAAGCGGCATAATCAGGCGCTGGCGTCCGCCCTCCGTGACCCCGCCCGTGCCCTCCCCGATGAAGCCGCCGATGACGTTGGTTTGCTGAAAGTCCGTGTCGTCGGCGTAGAAGATGATGGGCGTTCGCCCGGTCAGCTCATGCTGAAAGACGCGGCTGAGCCGTCCGTACCACCGCTCCGCCATCCGGGCCGCGTCCTGCGCCGCCGGGGCCATCGGCGGATAGTAGTAGACGTTGAAATGCTCCGTCTGGATGCGCTCGAAGTCGAATTTGTCGTAGACGACCTTATTGCGGCCGAAGTGCTGGGCCTCGGCGGGAAGCCCGAGCGGGAGCATGAAGAGCAGAATGACAAGGCCGAGCCCGCGCCCGTACGGAGCGGGGAGGGGGAAAGACAAGATCGACATGACAGCGAGGTTGGGAGAGAAAACGATCGGCAGTTCGGGACGCCGCACGTGGGTTCGTTTCGTCGTTACGGGGACCATCGGGCCCCACCCGCGTCCGTTCGGTCTGAGGGGGACGGGGGCGGCGCCGACAGGGCCGACGCTACGCCCGCGTCACGCTTATAGATGTCCGACCGGAACTGGACGGCGTCGTCCTCCATCCACGAGGTCCAGTAGAGCAGGTGCACGGGCACCTTCTTTCGGAGCACGACGGTCTGTTCCCGGTCCTGTCCCATGACCCCGCGAATGCGTTGAGGTGTCCAGCCCTCGTTGTCGCGGAGAAGGTACTCGGCCAGCTCGGCGGGCTTCTCCACGCGGATGCAGCCGGAGCTGAACCCGCGTTCGCTCTGGGCGAACAGGACCCGGGAGGGGGTGTCGTGGAGGTAGACGTTGTGGCGGTTGGGAAACATGAACTTGACCTGCCCGAGGGCATTCTGGGCACCCGGTTTTTGCCGGAGGCGGTACGGGAAGTTCGCCGCGGACAAGGAGCTCCAGTCGATGGTCGCAGGGCCGATTGGTTGCGCGTCGGCCTCCCATCCCCGAAACACCTCAAAGCCCTGTTGGGACACGAGATCCGGATTCCGCTGAAATTCCGGAAGTTTGTCCCGGGAGGCAAGGCGAGGCGGAACGTGCCAGTACGGGCTGAAGGCGAGGTACGAAATTGCGTCGGAGAAGACGGGCGTCTGGCGATACGGCTTTCCGGTAACGACCCGCATGCGGAGCCCCTCCGTTTGTCCCTCCATCACGCGGAGCGAAAATCCGGCGATGTTGACGAGGACGTAGCGCTCGCTCAGGTCTGCCGGAAGCCACCGCCAGCGTTCCAGGTTGACCTCCAGTTGTTCGATCCGCCGCTCAACAGGTACATTCAGGGCCGTTTGTGTGCCGCCCCCCACCACTCCGTCGGGCTCCAGTCCATGTCGCTTCTGAAAACGCCCCACTGCCTCCTTCAACGGCGCGTCGAACTGTTCCGGGGCGTCTTCCTCCGTGGCCGTGAGGTCCTCGGTTGCACGCAGGCGTGCCCGGAGCGTCGCCACGCGGTCGCCCTCGGCACCCATCTCCAGCTTCGGGCCGTCGGAGAGCGCGGGCCACCCGCCCGCTGCGGCAAGGCGTCGATAGCGCTGAAGCGCCCGGGTGAGCTGAACGTATTCGGGATGATCTGGACGAAGCTCGTCGAAGGCGTCCCGGATCGTTCCATTCTCCAGGGCGTCGACGAGACGCCGGCGAAGGTCGGTCTGGCGTTGGGAGAACGTCCAGGTAGGCGTAATCTTGACGGGATCGACATTCCCCTGCAGCAGGTGGGACCCGTAGCGCAGGAAAGCGTCGGTACACAGACGATCAAATTCGGCGAGAAGTCGTTCGTCCAGTGTGCCGCTCGACTTATAGGTGGACCGAAGGGTAGATCGAAGCGAGTCCAGGGTGGGAACGTGGTAGTCGGCGGGGCGCAGACCGTCGCGGGGCGCGTCTTTGAGCACTGCAATCAGACTGTCGGCATGGGCAGTGGGACCGGACGGGCCGATCCAGTGCGGCTCTGCGGTGTCGGCCGCCTCATTTCCCCAAACGGGGGCGGTATCTCCCAACGCGTTCGGGACGGACAAAGAAGTGCGCGCAGGCGACAGGAGGACGCCCCCTGCAACGGAGAGCCCGAGGAGGATCAGCGCGCGGGACAAAACGAGAGGAGTCCGACCGGAAAAAAGATGATACATCAATGGAAGGTAGAGAGGAGGTGATGTGCAGACAATGGGATCGGGCGAACCGTATCCCAAGAGCGCTAACCCCTGAGACTCCTTTTGTGATCCCAACGTGATCGAGTGCTTTCCGGAGACCGAAGCGCGCGATGCCGGGGTGCGGCTCTCGTTTCGCATCTCGGCATTTGTGGTTGCTGGGATGAGCCCCTAAGATGTGTAAAGTGCAAAAGCACACGGAGCTGGACTGCACGGTACTCTGTTACTAAAAGCGGCGCTGTATGCAAAAGATTGGCGTGGTTGGCTGCGGCATGATTGCTGAATTGGGCCATCTTCCGGCTCTTCAGCAGGTATCCGATCTTCAACTGGAGGCCCTCTATGATCGCAACTTTGAGCGGGCGACGGAGCTCCAGCGGCAGTTCGACGTCCCGCACGCCTATCCGACGGAGGAGGAGCTTTACGCCTCCGATCTCGATGCGATTGTGGTCTGCACCCCCGCTCCCGTTCATCATAAGAACGTGATGGATGCCGCCGACGCCGGCCTGGACGTGCTCTGTGAGAAGCCGCTCGGCACGTCCGAGACGGAAATGATCGAGATGGACGACGTGATGACGGAGGCCGGGTGTCAGCTGTTTACCGGCTTCAATTATCGGTTCAGTCAGAGCGCGCTCGACATCCATCGGCTCGTGCAGGAGGGAGCGATCGGCGAGGTGCGGCTCCTCCGCCTCATCTACAACTGGCACCTCCATGGAAAGTGGCAGTGGACCGAGGACGGAAAACGCGTGCATACGCCGCTCCGCAAAGGACGGATGGAGGAGGGCGGGCCCCTGGTCGACTGCGGCGTGCATCAGATTGACCTCGCGCGCTGGTGGCTCGGCTCGCCGGTGGAGTGGCAGCGCGGCATCGGCGTGTGGATCGACGACTACGAGGCGCCGGATCACGTGTACCTCCACATGGGCCATGCCTGCGGGGCACACACGACGGTGGAGGTGAGCTTCTCCTATAACGCAACGTCGCAGGAGCCCCGGCCCCACTTTCTCTACGAGCTGGTGGGCACCGACGGAGTCATCCGCTACGATCGGGAGGAGCACTCGTTCGTCCTGCGCAATTCGCACGGCACGCAGTATTTGCCGTGGCATCCCGAGAAGAGCTTCGTGGGGCTCTACGAAGCCTTCGCGCAGGCCCTCCGAAGCGGAGAGGCGGGCAATATGCCGACGGCGCAAGACGGTATTGCCGCGAGCCGCATCGCGCAGACCGCCACCGAACAGGCCATCCGGGAGCGAGAGCAGTCGAGCGTCGATACGCCTTCTTCGGAAAGTCGAGCCGCCGACGTGCACGCCGCTCCTCAGGAGGTGCCCCTCGACCACGTGGACCTTCCGGCGCCTCCGCCGGACGACACCGACCCGACTCCCCGAGACGGGGAACGAGAGTAGTGCAGCATCAACCGTCAATCTATAGACGGACCCGCCGTCCGTGTAGCGGGGGATGGCAAAACGTCAAGTCGGGATTCGTGAACTCCGGTGCCACGGCAATCGCATCTTATTAGGATGGCAGTGTGCATGGTGTTCAGAGCAACCCGGTCACTCGCACACACCCCCATACGCACATACAATCTCGGCACAACGAGAAATTTTCGGGCACTGAGCCTCCATCGGTCGTCCGCATTGTGAACATGCGATCGCCCTAACTCCGGTGCGGCTTGCGCGACTCCCGGTTTTCGGCTACCCTTTAACACCCACCTTTTTTGTACAGTTTGTCTGTGACGTCATGGCTCCGCAAGGACAATTTCGCGTTCTTTCGACCTTCGGCACGGCCTGCCGATTGTTGGGATGGGTTCTCGTCGTTCTCGCCCTGGCGGCGGGCGTCACGGCCTTCGTGATGGGGGGGACCTGGCAGGAGGCCTGGGCCGGAGCCGGAGTGTCTGTGGGCTCCCTGGTGGGCGGCCTGCTCCTGGTGGCCCAGGGCCAGCTCATCAAGGCCGTAATCACAATTGAAAAGAACACACGTCCGTAGTGCTCGCCTGCGGCATGGTCGGCGTGTGCGCGTTGCTGGGCGGGAGACGCGTGCATCGCTTCCGGTACGCGATTGTGAGCGACGCAACCGGTCCCCCGATCGGCACGACGGATTGATGGCCGCGGGAGAAGGACGCACAACTTCACCATTCTACTTCGTCGGTCCCTTCCCGTGATGCCTTCGGATGCTCCGCCCGTATCTCCCGCCGTACTCGATGCCTGGGACCGCCACATCGAACAGGCGGCGTCCACCCCGGAGGGCCCGTCGGTGCAGACGCTCCTTCGAACGGCCGATGCGGACGACCCGCAACCGTTCTCCCGTCTGCTTTCGGCCGTCGCCGATCGGTGCGACACGCCGGCGGTACAACAGGCGTGGGCCGCGTGGACGACCGTAACCGATCGGGAGGAGCTCCGACTTCGGCTGGAGGTGCTGAGCCGGGTCGGCACGCTCGACCCGGCCCTCCACCCGTTCGTCCAGTTTTTCTTTCGGGCCTCCGACCCGGTGCTCTACAAGGGCGCCGCACAGGCACTGGGGCGGCACCTGGACGCCAATCCGGACCTTCGGGCGTACCTCCAGCGCTACGCCGACGACCGCGGGATCGACCTCGACCAGCCCATGTCGCTCAACGGCGAGCGGCCCCGTCGGCGCCTGCTGGTGGCCCTGGCCGCTCACCGCGCCGCGGGGAGCAACCGCCCGGTCCTCGACCACACGGCCCCGGACACGTACCTCGAACGGTCGGGCCTGGACCTCAACGCCGTGATGAAGGCCACCGGGATTGTGATCGAGGGCCCGACCGCCCCGGACGCGGTCGATCCCGAATGGCTCTCGTTTGCGGGGGCGCTGCTCGACGGACTGGCCGACACGTCGGTCCTCGACACCGCCGATCCGAGCCTGCTTCGTTCCTGGGGCACCCTCCTGCCCACCGTTACCGCTCATGCCCCCGATCACGCGCGGCGGGCCTGGCAGGCCGTCCTGCGCCGCGTGCTGCCGACCGCGGCCACGGAGGAGGCTTTTGCCGTCCGCCTGCAGCGGCTCAATCGCATCGATGAGGTCATCCGTAGCGCGGCACGCCTTCCTCGCGAGCATCAAGCGGCCCTCCTCAAGGACCGGCCTGACATGGAATCCGCCGCCCTGGATCGATTCCTCCAATACCGGTGGACGCTGTGGGTCGCGCGCGAACGCACGACGGCTCCGGACGCCATCTCGCTGTCGGCCCCCGTCTCCGACGACGCAGACGACTCCGTTCTCGACATGCTGATTCGGGCCGAGACCGGCTCCGTCCCCGACGCGGATCCGCTCGAAGACGGGGGGATCGCATCGCGTCGCCAATCGGCCTTCCTGCAGCTGTGTGCCGCGATGAGCGATCCATCCGACTGGACGCAACGCCCCGTCGAGCAACGGGCCCTGGTGGCGTTTGCGGCCCTCGACCTCAGCCGCTTTCTGGGATCGCCGTCAGCGGCCGTCGAGGCAACGCTCGACCAGTTCGGGTTTTCCCGCCTCCGGGACCCGAGCGGGGACGCGGAGGCAGTCCCGTTCCTGGGACCGGCCACGTCTGCCACCCTTCGCCTGCTTGCTCGCCTCTCGGCGTGGGAGGACGCCACCACGACGCGGCTCGTGAGCACCACCCTCCTCCATCAGGTTACCGACACGCAGGTGCTAATGATGCTGCTGCCGACCCGGGAGGGGTCGGAGTGGACCGCTACCCTCGCCGACGCGATCGAGCATCAGCTTCGACTCCGCATCCGGACGCGGGCAGACGCCCGTCCCGAGCAGGTTCTGTACGAAACCACCGTGCGGGCCCCGCACCCGCAGTTCTACGAGCACCTGCACCAGGTGTGTGAGGGACGAACCTACGAGGACACGCAGGGGCAATCGGTACCCGTCGGGGCAATCGTGAATCGGCTCCGGACGGAAGCCCGGACGGCGGAGGCGGGCGCACAGACGATGCCGGCGGAAAACTGGCCCGGCGACGCGGACTTTGCCGGCACGCTTCGGCACGTCCGCCGGACCCTCACCGCCGTCGCGCGTGAGCCGTCGTTGACCGAGGGGCTCGACGTGTTGGCCGACATCCTGGACCCAAAGAGCAAGGACCCGGCCACCGGATCGAGGGGAATCGTTGGCCTCCTCCGCCCAAGTCGCTCGGATCGGGTGCCGCTGGTGCATCGCACCGGTGGGGGCATGCCGCCCAGCTACCCCCTCATTCGGGACCAGCTCCAGGATCAGGTCCGCGACATTCGGGAGGCCGTCGACCAGCTGCAACCGACGATCCTGGACGAGGCGTACGGCGTCCGCGACGATCTGCTGCAGGTGGAAGAGGCCCTCGATGCCGTCGAGGCCCATGTACTGCCCGTTATCGGGGGCCGGGAAGCCACCCTTCTGCAGGCGGCCCTCCGCCACCTTCGGACTCGTCTGCACACGTGGGGCGACGCGCTCACTTCGGTTCACGGACGATGGCAGACCGTGCGAGAGGCGAACCGCGACCTCGCAGATGCGGTGCCGTCGTTGCTGGACGACATCCTGACGCGCGATCCGGGTCCCATTCGCACCGGCCTCCTCCGTCTGTTGGGACGATCCCTGACGGCAAGGGCGATGGAGGAGCGGGCATGGGCGCAGAAGCGGCAGCTGCTGGAGACGGTCGTTCGTCCCGGCCTGCTTGAGCGGCTCACCGAGGCGGAGCAACAGCACTGGACGGCGACCTTCGGGGCCTTCTGGGACCAGCTTCTGACTGCGGCCATGGACGCGGGCCATGAGTCGCGCGTGCACCGGCTGGCGAGTGCCGATGCCCTTCAGCCGCTCCGGCAGCAACCCGGCGTTGCGAGTCGTCTGGAGACGGTGCGCGAGTGGATGCTGGACCGGTATCACCTTCCGGCGGCCCATCAGGTGACACGGATTCTTCAATCCGCACGCTTCGGCAACGTCTCGGGGACCCTCCCGACCTTCTTCGTTCACTTCTCTCGCGTTTGGCTTGCGCTGTTGCTCGGTGCCGTCCTGATGCTCGACTTCGGGGGCGCCTGGACGGCCATGGCGGCGGAGGGGGCGGTGGGGAGCATCATGATCACCTTTGCCGTGGGCGTGCTCGGCACGCTCGGCTACCTGTTCGTCGATCTTGCCGGCAAGGTGGAGCGGGTCCCGGAAGACGCTCTCTGGCCGAGCTGGCGCTCGCGCTGGCTGCGTCTCCTGGGGTTCCTCGGCATCTGCCTGGGCGTGACGGTTGTGCTCACATCCGCCCTGTGGTTTTTACTGACCGGGACCGGCGAGGTCGTCGAGGGGCCGGGCGCCGTACTGCATATAACCGTGTGGACGGGCTTCGCCTTGTTCGTCGGCGTCTTCTTTGGACTACTCGCAGAAGAGGGGTAGCCCCGTTGGGGACCGAATCATCGAACGCTCGATGATTTGACGACCCATTTACTCTTTTTAATGACAATCACCTACTTACCGGACAGTTTGCTCAGGGCACCGAAAAATCTTCTCTAATCGTCACTCCCGGACATCTGAGATGTCCAACCTCGATCGAGGCCATCTAGATGGCCAGGTCTATCTGACGTACGACAGGATGGGCTCCAAATCAAGTTAGGACATCCTCCTGTACCGGGAGGAGGAACGGGAAATGATGCCACTCTGCCGGAAGAAGGGCGTGGGGGCAATCCCGTGGAGCCCGCTGGCGCGCGGCTTTCTCGCCCGGCCGCACGACAACATTGAAGCGACGCGTCGGGGCAAGACCGACGACTATGCCGACCGGCATCCCTATTTCGAGGGCGGGGGACGAGCAATCAACGAACGCGTGCAGGAGCTCGCCGAAAAGAAGGACGTCTCGATGGCGCAGGTTGCGCTGGCGTGGCTCCTGGAGCAGGAGGCGGTCGATGCCCTCGTCGTCGGGATAACCGGGCCCGCCCACGTGGACGAGGCGGCGCAGGCAGTCGCACTCTCCCTCTCGGAATCGGAGCAGGCGTACCTGGAGGCCCCCTACGAGCCGGTTCCCGTCTCCGGACATGAGTGATACCAACTCCGCAGCCGAACTCGTTCGAGTCCCACCAGTGGAACAGCCTAACTCGTTAGGCAGCTCCGCTTGGGTGTGTGGGTGTGTATGTGATTGAGGCCCATATGCTTGCGGCCCTACCGACACATCTGCAACCCCGAACTTTGTGAACGGATTTGGTCTCACCCACCTCTTATCTTTTTTGACGGCATCTGGAGAGCAGGAAAATCGGAAACACACAGCGGACTCCCAAGGCCGCTTTCCTTTTTTGCCCCATACGCTCTTCCCCCCTTACCATGAGCGACCGCTCTTCCCAGCCCCCCCATGAACACTCCGAACCCACCCATCTACAGCTACTCTCGCTCTTTAGAAACGGGAAGCGCCTCACCCAGGCGGAGATGACCGAACGTCTTCCCATCGATTCGAAGCGGCAGGCCCGCCGCCTCCTCGAAAAGCTTCAGGCGGCAGGTGTGCCCCTTGAAGCGCACCGAAAGGGACGGCAAAAAGAGTACTACCTTCCGCCCGAGGAGTGGGAGACCCATCTCCATCTGGATTTGACTGAGCAGGAGGCCCTGGCACTGCTCTTGGCGGTGCAGGCGGCCAACGCCGGACTCGGCCCAGCGCCTCTGGAAAACGCACTTCGCGGCGCGACGGAGGCACTCGTAGACGGATTCCCCACCTCCGTCACCACCTTCGAACCGCGTTCGCTGATGCGACAGGTCCACTTCGGAGACGCCGCCTCCGTCGAGATTGACCCGGAGGGGTTTACGGACCTGGTCGCGGCGCTTACCAACCGACGCGGCATCGCGATTGACTACTATTCGGCCAGCAGCGACCGTCTGTACAAGGGCCGCCGGATTGACCCGCTGGGGCTGGCCGTGCGGGGGGACGCCTGGATCTGCGTGGCCTATGACCACAAGACCGGAGAGCGGCGCGACTTCAACCTCACGCGAATCGAGGCCGTGCGGCCCCGTCGTCCCGACAGCAACGGGGGCGACTACACGATTCCCGAAGACTTCGACCTGGAGCTCTATTTTATCGACCGCTTCGAATCGCTCGCGGGCGGGACGGTCCACGAGGTTCGACTGCGGGTCGAGCCGGACGTGGTGCCCTACTTCGAGTCGAAGGCCTACCACCGCACCCAGCAGATCCACAAGGAGGCAGCCGACGGAGACCGAGCGATTGTGTCCTACGAGGTCGCCGGGCTGGAGGAAATCGCGTCGTTCGTTCGGTCCTGGGGCACAACCGTGAAGGTCCTTGCGCCCGAGGCGCTTGCGGATCGCATTGCCGAGGAGGCCCGCCGGATGGCCGCCCGCTACGATGAGGACGCCTCGGCCTCCTGACCCCGGACGCCGAGCGTCCGCCCGACGATCACGCGCCCATATATTGACCGGTGCAGCGATGTCAGTCTCTGGAATGCAGACCAACGCCGCCCGCTATGCCCGGCCCAAATACCGACCGCGTAGATGGACACACATCCTCGGACCCAAAGACGGAAGGCGCGAAGGCGTGCCCGGCGGACGCGCCCACGGCGGTGCACCTGCGCTTTTCGCACGCCGCCGGGCGACGGCTCCGCCGCCCGGAGCCGACCCATTGCCCGGAGAAGGGACCGCTCTGGACCGAGCGCCCCATGCTCCTAAAGCGGGCCGACGGGACCTACGAACTGATCGGGACCTCGCGCAACCTGCCCGGCCTGGCGCGGTGGGTGCTCAGCTTTGGGCCCGATGCGGAGGTGCGAAGTCCGACGCGCCTCCAGCGCCGCGTGGAGGCGGAGGCCCGGCGCGTATGGCGGACGTACAATGCATGCTAAGCACGGATTCCTTTTCAATCGCCCCCTTTGGGCCAACCAACACTGACCACAATGAGACTCAACCTGACGCTTTCCCCGAACACCGACCCGGTTCCGTTCGATCATCTGCACCGCCTCACCAGCACGTTCCACAGGTGGGTGGGAGCGGACAATGCCCTCCACGACGGACCGTCGCTCTACAGTCTCGGCTGGTTGCAGGGCGGGCAGGGGGCAGACGGCGGCCTCACCTTTCCGGAGGGCGCGCGGTGGCGCCTCAGCTTCTACGACGACGGGGCGGCGAAGGCCGCTCTGGACGGTATTCTGCAGGACCCGTCGGTCTTTGCCGGGATGCGGGTCACGGAGGCGCAGCAACAGACCACGCCCGCATTTTCGGGCGGGTACCGGTTTGCGGTCGATGCCCCGGTGATAGCCCGGCGCCGCCGCGACGACGGCAGCCGCGAGTACCTGCTCTACGACGACGAGCGGGCCGACGCCGCCCTTACCCGCACATTGCGCCGGAAGATGGAGGCGGCGGGCCTCGATATGGATCCGTCCGACGTAAAGGTTCGGTTTGACCGTGGGCACGACGGTGCGCACACCAAGCTGGCGACCATCGAGAAGGACGGGCACGCCATCAAGCACAAGGGCAGCGTGTGCCCGGTGATCGTGGAGGGGCCGCCCGAGGCTGCCCGGTTTGCCTGGAATGTGGGCATCGGCGAACTGACGGGCAGTGGGTTTGGGGCCCTGAAGTAACCGCGTCGTCTTGTCCGTGCGCTTGATCGTAGATGCCCCCGACCGCCATGCCGTCGAAATACGATCACTATACGACGCACCATACGTCTCGCCGTGCGGACGGGTGGGATTATACCCAACCCGCGGCATATTTCGTGACAATTTGTACTGCGAATCGTCGGTGTCTCTTCGGTACGGTGCGGCGCGGCCGCATGTATCTGAACGCCCTCGGGCGGATCACCGCGGACGAATGGCAGCAATCGGACGCCATTCGTGACCGGGTGCATCTCGATGCCTTCGTCGTGATGCCCAATCACCTCCATGGAATCGTGGTGTTCGCCGACCCGGACGCAGAGGCCCCGACGTGTCCACGGAATTACCGGGTGTTTGGGGGTGAATCCGGTTCTGATTCGAATGCCGGGGAGAATGATTCGGGGGACGAATCGGATTCCACGAAAGCGTCGACCGGCGGGTCGACGCTAAGTGGGGAATCGGGGAGACGGGAGAACCCGGAGGCAGAGGGTTCCGCCAATGACGGTCGTCCGACCGGGCCGGCCCCGAAATCGTTGGGGGCGTTTGTCGCCGGATTCAAATCGGCGGCGACCAAACGCATCAATGACCATCGGGGCACGCCCGGCGCCCCGGTGTGGCAACGCAATTACCACGATCGCATCCTCCGCGCCGAACGCCATTGGCGAACCGCCCGGGCGTACATTCGACGGAATCCGGCGGAATGGGGTGGGTGCGGTGGGGGAAACCGTGAATTGAAAGCTTAATCTTGGCGTGGCCCTTCAAGACGCTGGGAAATGATTTGCACATGTACCCAAAATAAAACGAACCGACATGCATCATGCCTGACCTCGACGTCTCGTTTTTTCTGGAACCGCCGGAGCTCGACACGACGGGGGTGCTCACGATTGAGGCCCTGGCCCCCTTGTCGATGACGGCCTCGCAGCCGGGCACCTACTACCGGAGCCAACCAGCCCCGACCGACGCCATGCTGTACGGGCTCCTCGAAAACGCCCTCGGCTATCACTTCCCCGAAGACGTGCGCTCCGATCTGCTCAAGAAGCTCCGCTCGGCAGCAAAAAGCGAGCTGGGTCGGGGCCATCCGCTGAAAAAAGAGCCCTGGATTACGGGCGATGAAGACACGGAGTCCGGATCCGGCTTTTTAAGCCTTCTCCAGCATCACCTGGAGTTTGAAACGTCCGCCTTGCCGGACACGGTGCACTTCGACGATTTGTGGGCGCGACATGCCCGCGGGAGTGGGACAGAGTTTCCCGGAGGCAGTCGACACTACGACGTGCGCCTCGAACGGGTTGTAAGTCTCGAACGAAGCGGCGACATCAAATTCGGCGACTACTCCAGCTACAAGATTCGCGATCCCGATGCCCTTCCCGACGTGGAAGAAGGTGATAAGGTGCACGTGAAGGCGCTGCGACCTCAGTACCCGCAGTACTACACGAGCCCGACGCCGCGTGAATATGTGATTCCGGAGGGGCCGTACCGGTACCGCGTCGCGACGACGGATACGCTGGCGGCTCAGATTTCGGATGCGCTCGATGATCCCGCGGCGCCGCTCTATCTTGGCAACAACGATGGATGGGTCGACGCCTCGTGGGAGGTGACCAGTCAATGAACCAACCCTCTGAACCGATGGACACCGACACCCCCATTCTATTTTTCGACCATCCGTATCCGCGCTATGGGCTGGCCGCCGCGCTCGTCCAGTCGGGCACCGGGCGCGAGTGGAAAGCGCTCCTGGACCAACCGGACGCCCTGTGGAAGGTCGCAGAGGAAGCAATTCGGGAAGGGCTTCAACGATTCCGCGTCCACACGAACGGCAATCTGGAGGAGGACCGGGAGCTTCAATATCGCTGGCTTTCCAACGAGGAATTGGAAACCGGAGGCCAGAAAGCAGAAGACGGCTACTACATCGCTCCCCACGTCGTCATCAATGACCGCAACTCGCGCTATCTCATCCGCGAGGCGCGATCTACGCTCGACGAATTGCAGGAGGAGGAGACAACCATCGATCCGCAGTCCTCGACGAAGATGAAGCGCTCCTTCGCGCCGTTCACGTCGAAGCTCAACCAGGGGACGAAGACCCTCTCGGAGCCGAAGTCCACGAAGCTGGAGGCGACGTTTTCACTCGTGGCGGCCCTCACGCCGCTGAAACCGGCCGCGCAGGTTGACTTCACCAATCAGGCAATGATTCCCGACCTGGACCTGGAAGGGATGATCCAGTTCGTCCGGCTGTTTCGCAGTATGAGAGCGAAAGAAACGGGCGGGTTTCTGACCTTGAACCGCCCGGAAGACAGCGACCGGAAGCGACCGCCGCTGTTTGACGGCAATTACCCGGATGCGCCCGGGAGCAGTGCCTTCGGCCCGGTCGGCCTCATGGGGGCGATGGGACAGTGGGCCGAGCGGGCGGGACGATTGGACGAGG
>CAYOWD010000094.1:0-11565 GCA_964407535.1 uncultured Salinivenus sp.
TGACCTATCGAATCCATCCCGAAAAAGTTTAGCAAACTGCTCACGGCTCAGTAAGTGTGAGCTCCCCGATCCGAAGGCCCGAAGCAACCTCTACGATGACCTCCGAGTCAATTATCGCGTTGTCGCCATCGTTGGGATAGTCGTTGCCATTCGCCCCACCACAGGTCGTCCCGTCCCCGTTTTCACTTCCGTCCGAGTTCTCCCATGTCACCCCACTAGTCCATTCAAAGGGATCCGTCGAACTGACCGCAACACACGTGGCCTGCCCCCTTGCGTCCGGGCTTCCCACTGCCCCAAGGGCCAGCACAAATGCAGTCATCAACAAGAGACGCGCCACGAACGGCGGCAAGAGTCGAAGTGCAATCGAACGCAGAGAGTGGAACCAATCAGACATGCACACAACGAAGGTCAATGAGAGATACTCTAGACAGGGCCTCCCGACGCGGTTTCTGCTTCCACTGGGCGATTCCCAAATCCGTTACCTCGGTTCACCGTCTCCAGTCGACCGTAGAAAATTGACCGCGGAAAATCCCCGCTGTCCGCTTCATTCGGGCTGCCGATTCAGGGAATCGGTGCGTCCTCGCCCGTGAGGCGAACCGATAAAGGAACGCCCGTTTCTGGCCTATATCGACGTTATCCGGCTTGTCGAACCTTCCGAACGCGATAGGTCCCATACCCAATGCCGACTGCAACCAACCAGCCGAGGCCGCCGATCGGGGTCCGGTTGGGATTGCCGGGCCCCCCTCCGGGAGCCCCCTTCGTGACAACCGAGGTGGGAGAAGGCGTCGTCGGCGACGACGACTGCGTCGCCCAGTCCGGAACTTCCTTGCTTGCGTCGCCCGAGCGTTTCCGGAAGATCTCTTCCTCCGACAACTCGTCCTGTTGCGGCGACGCGCTCGCCTGAGCGGATGCGGTGTGCCCAGCCGCTCCTCCGAACAGAACAGCGACAGTGAGAAGGCCAACACATAACTGCAAATGGGTGCGCATTGTCATCCAGTCGAGAAGCGTTGTTCGGGGAGCCATCTCGTGAAGCAGTACGAAAGCACAAACCAACAGCCCAGACGCAGCGGAAGGAGGCCTGCCTTCAAAAAAAAAGTCGCCCCTCCGGGAACAGATACGGGAGCGAAGCTCCCAAATCGTCGTCCTGACAACCAGCCATGTGCGGACGACAGGTCCGCTCCGCCTCAACGGATCCATCGTGCAGCTTGCCGCGGACGTCCCCCGGCCCTCCTGCGTCTGGGTGGAAAACAGGGACGGCGAAAAGGGATCGTCCAGGCGGAGTTACTTGAGGCTCTCCGGAAAGCAGGGGTTGCCGGCGAGCACGCTTTTCTACCAATCAGTGGGTCCCCTCCAATGATCGATCTACGTACGGTTACGAGTCCCGTACGGGAGGGAATGGGGACTCCGACGGAGCACACGACCTCCTGTCTGGTTCCGACAGAAGACGGGCCCCGATCGGAGCGCTGCCGGAGGCATACAGGAACTTACGGGCCACGGGCATGCAGGAAATTACGTACAGTTTCGTACGTTCGGGTGGGTGCAAAATTCCTGCCTGTTGCGAACCGATCGGACCTCGGCTTCCAGATTCTTAACAAATGCCCGCCATACGCACTGCAACAGGTGTAGAACAGGAATGCATGTCCCGCTCACCACTTCGTCTTCGCCTTTGGGTGGAGGTCTTTTTCGAACCTGCTATGTTGAAGTTACTGCCTCGGACTTCGTTCCTCGAAATAATTTCCACTCTCCTTACGAGGTCGTGACGGGGGCTTCGTGGAGCACCGCCGGCTTCCATCCGCGCAGCGCATTGCAGCAAAAGATCGCATCTGCCGCCCGCAGGTCCTCCAGCGTAAGGACCCGTTCGCGCGCCTGCTCCTCCGCCGCCAGCACGTACTGGCGGTACACGCCGTCGAGCAGCCCGCAGTCGACCGGTGGGGTCGAGAGGTGTTCGTCCTCTCGGATGAAGACATTCGTGTAGGTGCCCTCTGTGATTTCTCCCTCCTGGTTGAGAAGCAGCGCCTCGTCGGCCCCCTCCTCCTGGGCCGATGCAAGGGCGCGATCGTAGACGTGCCGGTGCGTCGTTTTGTGGAAAAAGAAGGGATCGGTTCGATCAATCCGTTCCGACACGACGATGATCTCCCACGGCTCGTTGCCGTTATCCTCCTGCAGCGGCGACGTATCAACCGTGATTCGCCCCCAGCGGTCGAGGGTGGCCCGCACTTTCAGGATCGTTTCCGGATCGGCCCCGACGACGGCTCGCTCCGCCCGGGCCCGGAAGCGCGCTTCGTCGAACGGATAGCCAAAATACTCGGCCGAGCGCGCCAGTCGGGCCGTGTGTTCGTCGAGCAGCGGCAGCCGCACCCCGTCAAAGCGCATCGTTTCGATGAGACGATGCTCGTGGTCGGGGTCCGCGATTTGGGCACTGGCGGCGGAGGGCGTCAGGAACTGCGTTTTGAGCTCACACTCGTCGTACTCCGCTTCCGGCTCCGATTCCCACACGATGCCGCTGCCTACCCCCATCCGTCCCTGCCCCTCCTCTTCCAGGACAACAGTACGAATCGCCACGTTGAAGGTGGCGGTGTCGGGCCCCATCATACCGATGGCCCCACAGTAGACCCCGCGCGGCTCCGGTTCGAGGTCCTGAATGAGGCCCATGGCCCGGCGCTTGGGCGCTCCCGTCACGGAGCCGCAGGGAAAGAGTGCTCGCAGGACCGACGCCACGCCCTGATCCTCCCGCAACCGCCCCTCCACGGTCGAGGTCATCTGGGTGACGGTATCGTACGACTCCGTCGTGTACAACTCAGGCACCTGCACGGAACCGCCCTCACAGCACATCGAGAGATCATTCCGAAGCAGGTCCACGATCATCAGATTCTCCGCCCGGTTCTTCGGATCGGTGGCCAGCTGCTCACGGAGCGCCCGGTCCTCTTCCAGGGTGCGTCCTCGACGGATGGTGCCCTTCATCGGACGCGTGACGACGCGATCCCCCTCGCGCCGAATGAACAGCTCCGGGGAGCACGACAGGATGTGACGATCGCCCAGGTTGAGGAAGGCGCCGTACGGAACGTGCTGACGTCCACGGAGCCGGCGGTACAAAACCCGCGGATCCCCGTCAACCCCAAAGCGGACCGGCGCAGTAAAGTTGATCTGATAGACGTCCCCCTGCTCGATGTGATGACGCACCTGGTCAATCGCCTCGGTGTACGCCGACCGGTCCATGGAAAACTGGATGTCGCGGACGGAGGAGGATCCGTCTACGGCGGCGAGTCCGGCATCGACCTCGGCGGGCGCAAGACGCGTCGGCGCGTCGTAGACGCCGAACCAGGCAACGGGCTCGCGGACCGTGGGCGGCGGCGGCCGGTCCACAAACGGATAGCCGGCCTCGTATGACAGATAGCCGGCAACGTATTTTCCCTCTTCCGTTCGGGCTTCAATATCATCAAGGAGGGCCGGCACCGCATCCGGCCTCGCGGCCGTGATCACGTCCGTCGGCGCTGTAAAACACCAGCTGTGCCGGTTCGACGCGCTGGGACGAGCCGTATCGAGGAGCACCGTCCCGGACCGGGCAAGAATCTGAGGATCGAGCACAAAACACGGGGACCGTACAGGGAAAGCGTATGCGCGTCCCAATGTGGGACACCTTCACATGTACTTACGCATACACATCTCGATGGTTGGTTCCCTTGCCCCCAGGTCCGTGCGCTCGTTCTAGCCCCCGATCAGGGAAGAAACGTCGCCGCCGGGACGGCCGAGGATACGAATTGGCGTCCCAACGACGCTGACGGGGCCTCTGCATGCCCCACGCTCGTCCTCGGGCCGTTTCGTTCCCCCGCACAAAAGCATACCAAACGTTCTCCCGCCAGCACGGCATTTGTCCGTTCTCAGGAGAGCGGCGAATGCCGCGTTCCGGATCCGAGAAACGCCCCGCGGGTGATTTGTCGTGCCCTCTCTCGCACGGGTCCAAGTCGCTTAGTTCAAGCATATCGAACAGCGGCGCAGTTCCCGCTCATTGCCCCTCTGGACCGGAACCGACGTCTCTGCATACGGGGTGCGGATCGCCACCTCGTAGGACCGGCCATCCACCTGCGAGCGCACATCCGCTCCCGGCCCCTCCCAGTTCTCACTCCGCCAGTCGCCCGCCTTCGCGTCGTAATCAATCTGAAGAATCTCAGCCCGGATCTCCCGGTGCGTCAACGTTACGAGATTTTCTTTCGCCTTTTCCTGACGGTGGTACCAGATTCCGTACCAGACGGCAATCGCCATTGCCGGAAGCATCCAACAGACGGCGAACAGTAAGACAACGTAAGGAGAAATAGACATGGTGGCCATACAGGCAATCAAGGTGGGATCAGTTACCCCGTGTACACCCAAACCCCGTGCCGAACTCCGAATGAGAGACGCCATCGGGCACATTCCCCAGTCTCGCTCGCTCTCGGCAATATTTTAGTTTCATTTTTACTCACACCCTTATAGCAAATACAAGAATTTTCTACTTATCTGAGGCGCAATTCGGGCCAAGGCGTCCGCCCCAGTCGATCCGTGAGAGGACGTACCCCCCTTCTCCCGAATGGAGGAAATACCGGGTGCAGCTGTAAGCGGAGGCGAATTCTAGACACTTGTGCACGGATCGGGCAACTCAATCTTCGCCGAGCGGTCCCCGCAAAACATCCCGACGTGCCCTTCACGTCCTCCCTGCTACGCCTCCCGCAGTCCCATCCATCGGTCGTAGGCAGCGGTCTCCTTCCTGTCCTCGTACAGCCACACCATCCGATCAAGGAACCACATCTTGGCCCCTACCGCCAGCACCGTCCCTAACACAGTGGGCCACACGGACAGCGAATAGAGGCCCCAGCCAACGGGCACGAGGCCGCTTCCGGAAAGCACGGACAGGAGCGTGGGAACTCCCCGGTGATGCTCAGGCACGGGGATCTGATCGCGATTCAACCACACGCGTTCGCCGAGTACGCCCTTCGACATCCAGTTGTCCGTGGACGCCGGCGGCGAAAATGCATGTGGGTTGACCCCCGTCCACAGTATCAACCCCGCAATCGGCAGAAGAACGCCCCATCCGATCCACACCCGGCTCCAGATGGCAAAGACGAGCAACGGCAGGATGGGAACGCGCGTCCAGCCGCTCCAGGGATTCGCGTGGCATCTCCACGTTTGATCGTTCATTCGAAAGGCCGCGGTGATTGCGTCTTCTAGACTCATACTCGGATCGACGACTTTTTCTCGTATCTCGACCCCGCCAGGCGACTCGGGGAAATACATAAATGGTCGCGGGGATTCGCATGTCCCCCGGTGGAACGGGATCCCCTCCCTCCCGGCCCCCTCCGATCCGTACACGGCTCCAACCGTGCTCATGCACGCTGGAGACGGGCACTGCACATCCTGTCTGTTACAGCAGCCTCCGTTCGCCGCCCGTCGGAAAGTCAATTCCCCATCTTCTTTAATCTATTCAACACACCCCTGCAGAATCTACAGGACTTCACCTACAAACCCCGCCAAAGTACAACCTCCGCCTCATCGATAAGACAAAACCGACGACGGAACGCCCCCCCTTGTTTAAGGAATTGTTATGGCTTTCTTTCAGGTGCTTGATCGACTGATTCTTTCAATCGCGCGGGGAGACGCTCAGAGCACAGGGGCCGAAGGCTCTCATCAGGGGGCCTGCCTCCCGTCCGAGCGTCCTCGGGATCTCTCTCGATTGGTCCGGAATAAGTGACCCTCTTGCGAGGGAAAATCAACATACCAGGCTCTCAGTCCCTTTCCGGAGCACGCCAACACCGCCCCTCGAACCCCATGTCTCTCCGCCCGAGAATCGTCCCTGTCACATAAACCAACGGCTGTTTTGAATATGGACACCCAGCGCACTCCGTTTTTCCTTACGAGCGCCTTTCTTTTTGTCCCCATTCTGCTTTTGCTCTCCGGTACGGGACTGCTCACCCTCCCCACGGATGCCTCTCCGGTCTTCTTCCTGCGTGACCCGAAGTCCATCTATGAGATCCCCTTCCATGCCGGAGCTCTTTCTAATATCGGCGTTCTCCTCTGGTGCGCCACCGCCTCGGTGTGCGTGTTTACCGCACTCGTATTACACACCGCCTCCGCCGAACCGAACAAGCGGAAGTTCCTTCTCAGTGCCGGTCTACTCACCTCGCTTCTTCTGTTCGACGACTTCTTCCTCCTCCACGAGGTGTTTGCGCCCCAGTATCTCGGGATCAGTGCGAACGTGCTGTTTTTCCTCTACGCCGTTCTGAGTGCAGCACTGTTTGTCGTCTTTCGTCGCGTGGTGCTTCGGAGTGCCTATGCGCTCCTCCTGATCAGCGGGGTGTTTTTCAGCTTATCGATTCTGTTCGATGAGCTCCAAATGATCATCCTATCGGCGGCGCCCGACTTGAGAGGCCTTCAATACCTACTTGAGGACGGATCCAAACTGATCGGCATTACCGGCTGGTTCAATTACTTCGGATGGTGCAGCTATACAAGCCTCGTGCAACTGCACTATGCATCAGACTAGCGGGGCACACCGTTCCGATATCGAGTGGCGCGCTGGATCGGTTTACGGCATTCGAGCTACTGGAGACAGCAACGCAGCGTTGGCATTCCGACCCTCGACATCTTCCCCCTGACTACCCATTCGCATTCCCGCCGTGTAAGACGCCCAGCGCTCGGCCGTCCCTTCTCCCCATCAACACACCGCCAAGTGGCCGACCGGTCCCCATCCCGTATCCGGGCCCGTCTTCAGTCCGTCGCAATCGGGGCCGCGAGGCACGCGTCCGGAATGCCGAACGCATCGACGAGGGCCTCGGCGGTGGGCCGCACTTCATCGCAGAGGTCATTGACGGTTCCCCGGATGGCCTTCGACTTGCCCGACTCGACGTATCCGGCCTCCAGATACCAGTCCAGACTCTCCTCGATGCTTGCGAGCGCAAAGAGCTGTCGGAGGCGGTCGAGATGCGGGCGCAGCTCATCGTCCTCAGCGGCGTCCACGGCGTCCGCAAACCGGTTATAGAGAATGCGTTCCGCCTCCGCCTGTGCCACCTGCACGAGGTGGTCCTGCACGTCTACAAACGCATCGAACGGATCCATGCCCTCGTTTTTGATGCGGCGCTGAAGTCGCTTTCCGGCCGATAGCAGCATCCGATCGGCGCGATACTGGAACGCGGCCTCCTGAAAGTCGCGACTCCGCAGGTGCTCGGGGTCGGTGGTGCGCGTGGTCATCGGATTGAGCTCCGTCAAGCGGGTCGACACCTCATCGACGACGAACTGGACCATCCCCAGCAGATTCATGTTGCGGAACTCCCGACGAAAGTCGGACAACAGGCCCTTCGCAACCTGCAACATGAGCACCGTGTTGTCGCCCTCGAACGTGGTGAACACGTCGGTATCGGCCTTGAGGGCAGCGATGCGGTTGTCGGCCCGATAGCCCTCTCCCCCACAGGCCTCGCGCGCCTCCTGCAACGTATCGGTGGCGTGCCAGGTGGCATACGCCTTGAGCGCGTTGGCCTCGGCCTCCACTTTTTCGAGCGAGTCCTCCGGTCCCTTCGCCGCGTAGCGGATGGTGAGGTCGTCAAGTGCAAAGTGAAGCGCATACGTTTTGGCGAGCCGCGGCAGGAGCCGGCGCTTGTGCGTGCGATAGTTGAGCAGCGGCACCTCCGGCTCGTCCTTCGGCCCGAATTGCCGCCGCCGGTTGCCGTAGCGCACCGCAATGGCAAGCCCCGACTTGGCCGCACTCACCGCCGCCCGGGCCACGCTGATGCGCCCGCCCACGAGCGTGCTCAGCATCGTAAAGAACCGTTCGCCCGGACTCGGGATGGAGCTGTCGTAGGTTCCGTCCGCCGCAACCGTCGCAAACCGGTCGAGCATGTTCTCGCGCGGGATGCGGACCTTGTCGAACCAGAGACGCCCGTTGTCAACCCCGTTCAGGCCCATCTTCTCCCCACAGTCGTCAATGCGCACGCGCGGCATCGGCGACCCGTTCGCCCGCCGAATCGGCACGAGAAAGGCGTGCACCCCGTGCGCCTCCCCCTGTGTGTGGAGCTGCGCAAACACCGTCGCCAGGCGCCCGTGATTGGCCGCATTGCCGATCCATTCCTTCCGGGCCCCGTCGTGCGGCGTGTTGATCACAAATTCTTCCGCCTCCGGCTCATAGTGCGCGGTGGTCTCCAGCTCGCGTACATTGGAGCCGTGCGCCGACTCCGTCATCGCAAAGCACCCCGGCAGCTCCATCGTGCCGATTTTTTCCAGATACTCCTCGTGGTGCCGCTCCGTCCCGAGCCGGTGAATGCTTCCCCCGAAGAGCCCGAACTGGACGCCGAACTTGATGACGAGGCTGAGGTCGTGATAGGCCAGCGTCTCGAAGGCAGCGATGAACTTCTCCATATCGCCCTCTCCCCCGTGTGCCTCGGGAAACCCCAGCGAGCCGAAGCCCTGTTCGGCCAACTGCTCACACCAGCGAAGGACCTGCTCGCGGTAGGCCGGCGTCGGCAGATCGTCCTGATACGCAAAGGCGGGATCGGTGAGCACCGTGCGGATGTGATCCCGAAGTGCGGCGTGGTCGCCGTCCAGCAGCGCCGTCATGGCGTCCACGTCGAACGGCGTCTCGGCCGGGGTTGTGGTCGGCGCCGGCCGCTCGCCCAGCAAATCGCCCAGCAGCTCTTCCCCGTCCACCCCGAGCGCTCCCTCAATGTCTTCCAGCGCACGCCGCTCGGCCTCCCCGATCGGCGCGGCCCCGTCGCCCCCGACCGACGCCATCGAGGCCCCGAGCTTCGCAAGCGACGAGCGTTTGGTGACGGGTGCCTCCGCGGCCGCCTGCTTCAGGGACCGCAGCCACCGGAAGTACTGCGTGGGACTGGGGGGTTCTTTCGGATCGAGATGCCGGCACACCTCCTCGCGGACCCCATCGTCAATCCAGTCCTGTGCCCGAACCCGAGACCGGAGCGACTCGGCCTCCGACGGCGTGAGCACCCCGTCGGCCCAGGCCACGTAGAGCAATGGAAGGAGCGCACGAACTTGTGGGGACGACGGATCAAGCATAGCAGTCCGGAGGGACGGGTAAACAAGCAACGGCGGGACACGCATCCCCTCCATCTCTGGAAGGGCTTCCGTACACACGACCTTCAACTTGTTTCCCGTCTACAGTGTCCCGACCGTCGCCCGGAGATCACATGTTTTTCCGTTTCCGACGCCCGCCGTCCGCCCTGCCCCGAAATCCGCTCCCCTGCCCCATCATGATACGCAAGCAGCATGAACGACGGGCCAACGCCCAACTCCCAACACACAAACCCTCAACCCCAAAACGCACAACCCCCAACGCACAACTCAAAACGCACAACCCAAAACCCACAAACCCCCAACGCACAACACACAAACGCCCAACCCAACTACACCGTCCGCATGTGCTGCGAGTGCTCGTGCACCGCGTCGACGAAGACGCCCGCGTGCTCGGGATCGTGGTCCGGCAGCATGCCGTGGCCGAGGTTGGCGATGTGTTGATGAGGCCCGAAGCCGGCGAGCATGTGTTGCACCTCCCGACGAAGCGCATCGGGGGCGGCGTAGAGCGCACACGGATCGAGGTTGCCCTGCAAGACCGCCCGATCCCCAACGGCCCGACGGGCCTCCTTCGGATCCATCGTCCAGTCCAGGCTGATGACGTCGTAGTCGGTGTCGGCCAATGCATCAAGGCCGTAATGCACGCCTTTGGGGAAGACCACCAGCGGCACCTCCGGGTATTCCTTCTTCACGCGCGACGCAATCTCAGCGAGGTACGGCAGGCAAAACGTCCGAAACGTCTCCGGCCCGTGCAGGCCCGCCCACGAGTCAAAGACCTGGAGCATCTGCGCCCCCGCTTCGATCTGGCCGATGAGGTACTGGGCCACCACGTCGGTGATGCTCTGAAGAAGGACCTTGCTCTCCTCAGGGTGCTGGTAAAGCCAGGCGCGGGCATGACGGTACGACTTGCTTCCGCCCCCCTCCACCATGTACGCCATCAGCGTCCACGGCGCCCCGGCAAACCCGATGAGCGGCACCCGTCCCTCCAATTGTTTGCGCGTCACCGTGAGTGCCTCGAAAACGTGGCCGAGCGTCTCATCGATGTCGGGGGCCGCCACCAGCCGATCCATCTCGTCCGGGGTGGTCAACGGCTCCGGAAACGTTGGGCCTTTCCCGGACACCATCTTTACCGTAAGGCCCATGGCCTCCGGGACCACCATGATGTCCGAGAAGAGAATGGCGGCGTCCAGCGGAAAGCGGTCGACCGGCTGAATCGTGACTTCGGCGGCCAGCTCCGGCGTCTCCACCACGTCGAAGAAATCATGTTTTTCCCGGACGGCGCGGTATTCCGGCAGGTATCGCCCGGCCTGTCGCATCATCCAGACGGGCGTCCGGTCGGTGCTCTGGCCCCGAGCGGTGCGAAGAAGCAGGTCGTTGTCGAGCGGCGGAAAAGAAGACATTCAAGGGCAAGTTGGGAATTCCTGGGCGTGCGTCGAGAGGCGAACGGGGGATGCAAACGCAACGTTCGGGGGCAGAGGGGATTTTCCTGTCAAACTGCAAGCGATCCGCCCCCGACCGAGGGCCCCCTCGCTTCGAAGCGTGGAAGTCCGATCCCTCTCGGACGGGGCGCTGCGGTCGCGTCTTCCCGCAGGGACCCGACGTCGTTGTCGGATCGACGAGAACACTGGGAGCCAGGCCAGTGCGTCCTACTCGCCCGCCTCCGGATACAGGTGCGTCCGCAGAAACGCGGTGGTGCGGGTCCATGCCGTCTCGGCCGCGTCCGGGTCGTACTTTTCGCCCGACGGGTTGGCAAAGGCATGCCCGGCATCGTACTGGTGGATCTGCACGTCCCCGTCGCGTCCCTGCAGCCGCGACTGGAACGCCTTCACCTGATCGGTCGACACGACGTCGTCCTTCCGCCCGAAGTGAGCGAGGATGGGAGTCGTGAGCGTGTCGAGCACCTCGTCGGTCATCGCCTCCGGCGTGCCGTAATAGGCCACCGCCGCGTCGAAGGCCGTAGGCCGGTCGGCTACGGCCCGGAAGGTCATGCCGCCCCCGAAGCACCAGCCCATCACCGCCACGCGGGGGGCCCCGCCCTCTTCCCGGAGAAACGTGTGCGCAGCCCGCAGGTTGGCGAGCAACTGGTCCGGAGTACTGGTGGCCTCCTGCATGAGCGCTTGTGCCCGATCCGGCGTGTCGGCCACCGAGTCCGCATACAGATCCACCGCCAGGGCGCGGTACCCCTCGCCCGCCAGCCGCCGCGTGGCGGTGCGGACGTTGTCGTTCAGCCCCCACCACTCGTGGATGACCACGAGGCCGGGCAGGGTCTGCACAGAGGGGTCCGCCCCGCGGGCCGAACGCACCGAATCCGGATTCGACGGCACAGCCAGATAACCTGTCACGGCCTCTCCCTCAGGGGTTTCCGTGTAGGTCACCTCCCGAGCATCGACCGGAACGGCCGGGGCCCGCGCCGCCTCCGTGGCCGTGGGCGTATCGCCCTCGTGCCCCTCCGCCATCTCCTCGGCGGACGAACTGCCGGAATCAGGACCGCCGCAGCCGACGCCGAGGAGGCCTGAC
>CAYOWD010000094.1:11575-14426 GCA_964407535.1 uncultured Salinivenus sp.
GCCCGCTCAGGAACGTCCCGACGAGATACCCGCCGATAGAGCCACCGTTGAGTAGCGGCCGTCCGGCGTGAGCGCGGCCTTTCGTGACCATCCACAGCAACACCACCAGGCCGAGGATGGTACCGACCATAACGAGAAGGGTCGCACGCGGGCGCACGGACAAAAAAGGCAGCATCGGGGGAAGCATGGAACGAAAAGCCGTGGGGGGGGACACAGACAACCGACCGTCCGGGAGTCCTGGACCGTCTGTGCACCGAACTTTTCAGGGCGAAAATGGTTCGGTGATCGAGATTGCTCTCCCCAGCCTCCTGCCTCACTCGTGGCTTCTTCCCACTTTTCCTACGCGGCCGAAATTGGACGCAAGTCCCTCCACCTGCTGGCCCTGGTGATTCCCCTCGGCATGTGGATCCTCGGCCTGCCGTTGGCTCTCTACCTCCTGGCCCCCATCACCCTGACCGCCGTCGGGGCCGATGTCCTGCGGGCCTACTCCCCGACCTTCAATGCCTGGATCCGGTGGATTTTCGGGGGCTTGATGCGGGCCGACGAACTGCCGGCGGTGGGCACGCGCATCACCTTCAACGGCGCCACCTGCGTGCTCGTGGGGGCGACGCTGCTCGCGGGGCTGTTTCCGCTGCGCGTGGCCGTCCCCGTTCTTACGATGACGATGCTCGCCGACGCCGCCGCGGCGCTCGTAGGCCGTCGGTTCGGGCGGCATCCCTGGGGCTCGCTCTCGGCCACCGTCGAGGGCAGCACGGCATTCGTCGGCACCGGACTCGCGGTGATGGCGGCCTTTCCCTCGCTCCCCCTCCTCCCGGCGATCCTGAGCGTGCTCGTCGCGGCGCTCGTAGAAGCCCTCCCCCTTCCCGTCAACGACAACATTCGGGTTCCCCTCGCCGCCGCGGTGATGGTGGGCCTCGGAGAGGTGGTGTTTCTCCAACAGTCCTTCCCCCTCTTTGCGGGCCTGTAGGCACTGTGCCGGACGGACGGCTTCCCGTTGCGTCACGGTTTTTGCTGTCTTCCGTCCCCCACCGATGCCGTCCGCCCCCACCCGTGCGAACGCACAACCCCCTATGTTCTCCATAGCGACGGAGATTGCGGGGAAGGAGCTTGACGCGAGCGACCGGAAACGATCAGGATGGACGCCCGGACTGGATAACATACTTGATTCCTACCACCTGGTATGTCTGACGACGACTCCACCCCCCTGTCGGCCTCGGCCCTGAAACGCCTCACGGGCCTGGAGCCGTTTCCCCAGCCCTCAATCATTCCGACGCGCCGTCCGATCGTGCTGATGCACGGCTTCGGAATCGGCGCGTCGCTGCGGCGCGGCGGCCACCTCCACGAGGAAGCCATGCACCTGCGGTCGCGAGGGGTGCGGGCCGTTGCCCCCAACGTGTCGCCCTACAATACGGTGACGTCCCGCTGTGAGACGTGGCAGCGTCGCCTCCGCCGCATCCTCGACGAGCTGCAGGCCGATCGCTTCTCGATCATTGCCCACTCGATGGGGGGACTCGATGCACGCTACCTCATCAGCAAGAAGGGGTGGCACGAATACGTCGACGTGTTGGTAACCGTCGCTACGCCCCATCGCGGCTCGTCCATCGCTACGCTCACGCTCAAACAGCCGGAATCGGTGCGCGAGTGGCTCGCCAACATGGCCGACTGGCTCGGGACCCACATCCTGGAGGACGGTTCCGCCGACGTCCGGCGGGCCGTCCGTGAGCTCACGCCCGAATACGTGCAGACCACCTTCAACAACGAGGTCCCCGACCATTCCGACGTGGACTACTGGTCGTACGGCTGTCGGGCGGGGAAGGGCACCGACACGCCGATCGACCCCATTTTCCGGTACTTCAACTCGCACCTCTACGAGCAGGAAGGCCTCAATGACGGCATCGTGAGCGTGAACAGCGCCAAGTGGGGGCAATACCTCGGCACCGTCGACGCCGACCACGCCCGGCAGGTGGGCATCCGCTCGCGCCTGGCGGCCGACTTCGACTCGAATGAGTTCTACGCGACCATCGCCGAACGCCTGGCGAAGCACGGGTACTGAGTCGACTGTGGATTTTGGAGTTCGGATTGGGGATTTTGGATTGGAAGGCCTGCTTGCCACTTTGGCGTGTGGATCCGTATTCAGCCCGCGGTGCCGGATTGCGGTAACGCGCCCCAATGTTCCGTTTCCGGCAGTCCCGGTTGCAAATAGCTCAGGGGAACCTCCCTCTCCAACAACCCTCGACGTTCAGGCTCCAATCACGAGCGAACAGCAACGGCGGCACTCTGTCTTTCCTCTCTTCGTCAATCTTCCCATTTTTCAATCTTCTACCTCCTTTGTCCTCTCCCCAACGCTTTAAGATCTTCTCGGACCCGGTGCACGGGTTCATCTCGGTGCCGAAGGGCCTAATCATGACCCTCATCCAGACGCCGGAGGTGCAGCGGCTGCGCCGGATCCGGCAGCTCGGCGTGGGCCACCTCGTCTTTCCGGGCGCCGAACACACGCGCTTCAACCACGCCCTCGGGGCCATGGCGCTCATGCAGGATGCCCTGTCGAGCCTCACGGAAAAGGGGACCGAGATTTCGCCGGAGGAAGAGACGGCCGCCCTGGCCGCCGCCCTTCTGCACGATGTCGGCCACGGCGCCTACTCGCACACCCTGGAGCACCAGCTCATCGACGACTTCGCGCACGAGGATATGAGCCGGGTCCTCCAGGTGCAGATCAATGAGCGGCTCGACGGCGCCCTGGACCGGACGCTCGCCATGTTCGACGACGCGTACCCGCGCCCCTTCTTCCACCAGCTGGTGTCGAGCCAGCTCGACATGGACCGGCTCGACTACCTCCGGCGCGACTCCTTCT
>CAYOWD010000095.1:0-14268 GCA_964407535.1 uncultured Salinivenus sp.
ACGCCCCGACGCCCGACGTGATGGCAATCACCGCCATTGCCTTGAGGGGCTGCATCGACATAGGAATCCGATAGTAGGCCCCCGTCGCGACGTAGACGAGCCCCCATAGCAAAAACAAGCGCCCCGGCGTAAATCCACTCGCCTCTACGAGCGCAAAGGCGATGGGAAGGGTCGTCCCCAGATCGCCCACCGCCCCGCTCCACTCCGACCACGTAAACCGGTTTCTCATCGCAGGCCGCTACGATTGCGCGTCGGCGCGGGGACTACTGTCGGGGAGATCCTCTTTTCGATTTACGTTCCGGAACGGCTCTTCCTCCTCGAACGACACCACGCGCGTCTCAATCTCCGACAGCCAGTCGTGGAGGGCCCACTCCTCCTCAATGGCGGTGCGCAGCGCCTCGATGGCACTTCGATGATAGCAGCCGGCCAGCGGATGCACCCCGCTCGGGGTCTCCGGCACGACCGCCTGCACCAACGCCCCGTCGGAGGCCTCGCGGGCCGCAAAGAGGGTCCGCACCACGCCCGGCGTAATCGACGGCATGTCGCAGGCCAGAAAGACGCTCCAGTCCATCTCGGCCGCCTCCAGCCCCGTCAGGATGCCCACGTGCGGCATCCGCTGGGGATACGCGTCTTCCACTACGGGCACGCCGAACGGCGCGTACGTCGACGGCTGCTTGGCAATAATCGACACGGTCGGACACAGCGACGCCAGACACTCGATGGGACGCTGAATGAGCGGCGCGCCGTCTACCGTATACAGGGCCTTGTCTTCGCCGAACCGACGACTCTCCCCACCCGCAAGCACAAATCCGGTCGCGTCCAGCTTGTCTCCGGCAGATTCTGTCATCAGATTGAGAGACTTGGTGATATCGTACAAACTCAAGACAGCGCGCTCGCGTGCAGGCGGCAACGAAAAAACAGCGTCCACGCATCCATTCCTCCATGCCCTCACACCTCCGTGCGACTCTATCCTCCGCATTGGAAAAGCTAGCCCCCGCTGTTCATCGCTCTAGCTGGACAGCCGACTACCTACATCGCCGACGCTCCATTCGCTGCCTCCTCATAGGGATCGCTTGATTCATGTCCACAGCCGCAATTCACCCATTCCGACGTGCCGTCCGCGTACGTCTCCTTCTTCCAGATCGGCAGCCGGGCCTTAATCTCGTCGATGCAGTAGCTGCAGGCCCGAAACGCGTCCTTGCGATGGGCCGACACCACACCAACCCAGACGGCCACCTCTTCCAGGTCGAGCGTCCCCACCCGGTGGACGCAGGCGGCATCCACAATCGGAAACCGGTCGAGTGCCTCCGCCACGATGGCCTCCCCCTCCGACACGGCAAGGTCGTGGTAGGCTTCGTAGTAGAGCTGGGTCACGCCGCGCCCGTTCGAGTGGTTGCGGACGCGCCCCTCAAACTCCACGTAGCCCCCGGCCTCGACGGCCCGAAGGGCGTCCTTGCGGTCCTGTACGCGGATGGGCTGATCGGTAATCACAAACATGGCACTTATCCGCCGGCAACGGGCGGAATGAACACGACGAGATCTTGCGACGATAACGGGGTGTCCCAATCGGCAAACGAGTCGTTCACCGCGACGCGGAGGTCATCCGGCGGCACCGAAAAATCATGCCGGCGGTCCAACTCCTCATACAAATCGGCGACGGTCTCGGCCCCGGTCTGAACAGCCTCTTCCGATCGTCCTGCGTCTTCGCGCAGCGCGGCGTAATACTGCACCTGCACGGTCGACTCGTCCCCCGCCTCCGCGGAGGTCGCGGCGTCTGCACTTGCACTGGATGGACTCATGCGAACTGATCTCTTGTGAACAGGGACAAAAACATCTTTCAACCTGCCTCCCGCAACCCTACACGGCCCAAACGACTCCTCCAACCCGAAGCCCACATCCCCTCCTCTTTTCGTTGCACCTCATATCAAATCCGCCTACAAAGTTCGGGGTTGCAAAAATGTCGGTATGGGCGCAAACGAATGAGCATCAAGGACATACCTACACACATACGCACCTACGTGCCCGAATTCTTAAAGCGGGAGTGAAACAAACCGAGACCGCCCACACGCCCATACTCCCACACGCAGAGAAGCAACCCGTCCAGCTTGATGGCATCGGAGTCGCCCTCCATGACAGAAAAGCGGACCGTTTCCCTCTCTATCCCCCAATCTCGTACATTTCCACGCGTTCCTCAGGCTGTTGGCCCTCTTCCGTCCGTTCTTCGGAATAGCGATCATCGCGCTGCCCCCACACCGCGTCGATGTGATCCAGAATGGCGGCGTCGGAAGCATCGTCGCGCAGCAGGGAGCGGAAGTCCACTCCCTCCGTAGCAAAGAGACACGTGTAGAGCGATCCCTCCGTGGAGAGCCGCGCCCGGGTGCAGTCGCCGCAAAACGGATTGGTCACGGACGACACAAACCCAATCTCGCCCGCCCCGTCCGTAAACGCATACCGATTGGCCACCTCGCCGGGATAGTTCGGATCCAGCGGTTCAATCGGAAACGCGTCCGAAATGCGATTCTTCAGTTCCGCTGAGGGCACCACCTCCGAGCGATCCCATCCGTTTCGGGTCCCCACGTCCATGTACTCGATAAACCGGACGATGCGCCCGGTGCCCCGAAAGTGTCGCACAAGCGGCAGTACCGCCTCGTCGTTGATGCCCCGCCGCACGACCGTGTTGATTTTGATCGGCTCCAGCCCGGCCCGATCCGCCGCCTCGATGCCTGCCAGCACCGGTTCCGGCCCCTTGCCCACGCCGTTCATTTCGCGAAACAGCTCCGGGTCGAGCGCATCAAGGCTCACCGTCACCCGGTGCAGGCCCGCCTCGGCCAGTGCCTCCGCCTGGTCTTCGAGCAGGTAACCATTCGTGGTCAGGGCAATGTCTTTAATGCCCTCCACCTGCGCAATCTTGTCGATAAGCACCTCCAGGTTGGGGCGGAGCAGCGGCTCGCCCCCCGTAATCCGAATCTTCTCCACCCCGCGCCGCGAGAAGAGCCGGACCAGCCGTTCAATCTCGTCGAACGAGAGGTAGTGATCGGGGTCCAAAAACGAATAGTCTTCCCCGTACGTCTCCATCGGCATGCAGTAGTCACACCGGAAGTTGCACCGGTCGATGACTGAGATGCGCAGGTCGCGCAGGCGCCGCCCGAATTTGTCGGTCGGCTCCGGCGACGACCGCTCCTCGGCGGGAACCGGGTGAGCAGCCGTTGCATCCTGAGCGGTCTGGGGAAGCGGAATCGCCATACCGATGATTGCGTTCGTTCGAAGTGAGCCGAATGGTGTCTGGGTGTACTGTAGGGTCCCCCGCTACTCCATACAGGAAACGGATTGCCGATGTGTACCGACGACGACCCGTGAGGCGTGACTCGTGAGCCTGATTCTGCTACGTTACGCATCGCGCGCACTGAGTCCGGAGTCAGGCATCCCGACGGTAGTCGAGGACGTTGTCCCGACAGCTGTCGAGGAGGCCAACAAGGAAGTGTCTCGACGGCCGGGATGCAATACGCAATAACAATCCCATCGGCAGGTAACGGGTACCAGGATTCTTGGCATACAGAATGAGCCTCGACACTGCAGTACGCCCCCTAACTAACAGTTCCCCAACGGCGTGCGTCCCACAAGGGTCCTATTCCCCTCTCCGACGATCACATCGTGTGCCCATTTCGCGCGGGGAGTGCTTTTATCTTCGAATGACCGCGACTGCGTGCGTCGTCCCCCATCCGACATCTGCTCAGCGCCCTCCGTGCCGTTCCCCCCTTCCATTCCGATCCAGCCGGGAGGAGAGCCTGATTTCTCCAGAGGCACCGCCAGCCCCCTCCCTCCCCAGAGGGGCGTCGAGGACTGCAGGTCCGATCGTGCCGAATACGGTTCCGAGAAGATGACGCACTACGCCGCCGGGGCGGGCGCCTCTGTAGGGGCTTCTTCCTCCACGGAGGTCTCGTCCTGCTGCTCTCTTGCTTCCTGAAGCATCATTTTCACTTCGGGCACACAACTGCCGCACCCTGTTCCAGCCTTCGTCTCGGCCTTGACCTCGTCGAGGTCGGTGCAACCTTCGTCGATGCACTCCTCAATGTTGCCTTCACCGACCTGATTGCAGCTGCACACGAGCGCGCCCTTCATCGGCTCAGAGTCTTCATCGCTGCCCGCCCGAAGCAGGGTCTTCCGCTTATCGTTGAGCTCGATGCCTTCTTTGATCAACCGCTTGTACTCATTGAAGCCGGTGGCATCCCCAATGAGAATGACGCCGACGAGACGGTTGCGGTGTACCACGCATTTCCGATAGCACCGCTGCGCACGGTCGAGGAAGAAAATTTCCTCGTATCCTTCTTCCTCGTTGCCGTCGTCGTCGGTCGGAATCTCGGTGGTGCCCGCCGACCGAACGTCGAGCGTGTGAATCTTAAGGATGTTGTAGAGCACCGACCCGTCGTACGTGCTCCAGGGATCCCCCGTCATGTAGGCCGCCGCAATCTCGGCCTGTTCCTCTGCAGCCGGCGTGATGCCGTAGAGATTCCCGTCGTGCTCCGCAATCTCCCCGAGCGCGTAGATGTCGGGATCGCTCGTCTGCAGATGGTCGTCCACAACGACGCCGCGCTCCGTTTCGAGATCGACCTTCTCCGCCAGCTCCTTGTTGCACCGCGTGCCCACGGCCACAAACAGCTCCTCACAGGGAAACGTCTCCCCGTCCCGCGTGCGCACGGCCTGAATCCGGTCGGACCCGAGATAACTGTCGACCATGCTGCCGGTCTCCACGTTGACCCCCCGCTCTTCGAGCTCCTCGCGAAGCAGCTCGCTGGCGGTCTCGTCGAGCTGCAGGTGCATGAGGTGGTCCGCCAGTTCGATAATCGTGACGTCCACCTCCATCCGATTCAACTCGGAGGCGAGCTCCAGCCCGAGCAGCCCGCCACCCATCACGACGACCGGATCGTCCGGATTAATATCGTCCTTGATGCGATCCGCATTGTGTCGCGTCCGAAGGGTGTGAATGCCGTCCACCTCAATGGGCACGCCCGGCGGCACGAAGGCGCGACTGCCGGTACACATCACCAGCTTGTCGTAGGAGTGGAGGGCCCCGCTGTCATCCCGCACCTCCTTCGTCTCCTTGTTCATGTCGATAATCTCGGTGCCCCAATGCACCGTCATGTCGAGGCGGTCCTCGATGTCCTCGTCCGCCGTCTGCAGACTCTCCCAATCCCGGTGCTCGCTGATGTACTCCGGCAGCAGCACGCGATTGTAAAATCCGTAGGGCTCGCGCCCGAACACCACCAGCTCGTCCTCCTCGTTGTGCTCCCGGTAGGACTCCACGAACTGACGCGCGGAGGCCCCGGCGCCCACGACGACCACCTTTTCCTTCTCTTTCGTCGTCTTCTCCACGCGCACCGGCGTATACTTAAAGGCCGGCTGCTTGGAGGTCGGATCTACATCGTCGCTCGTCAGCGAATTGGCGCGGCCGTCGGTGTCCTTCAACTGCTTGCCCCAGTGCATGGGCAAGAACACGACGCCCGCTCGAATCTGGTCGTTCACGTTGGCGTTGACCGTCATCTCGCCCTGACGGCTTTCCACCCGTACCGTCTCGCCGTCCTCCACGTCGAGCAGGTCGGCATCGCTCGGGTGAATCTGAAGCTGCGGCTGGTCGACGTGCTGGTTGAGCCGGCTGACCTTGCCGGTCTTCGTCATCGTGTGCCACTGGTCGCGGACGCGGCCCGTGGTGAGGACCAGCGGGTAGTCGTCGTCCACCTCCTGCGAGGCCGCCTCACTGAGGACCGGATACAGCTTGGCGTTCCCATTGTCCGTAAAGAACTCGTTGTCCTCAAACAGCCGCTTGGTGCCCGGATGATCGTCCGACGGGCAGGGCCATTGCACGGTGTTCTCTTCTTGCAGCCGCTCGTAGTCGAGCCCGCTCACGTCGATGGGCGTCCCTTTGGTGAGCGCCGCGTGCTCGTCGTAGATCTCCGACTCGTGGTCGTAGTCAAACGACTCGCCCCACCCCATGCGCTCGGCAAAGTCGCAGAGAATCCAGGCGTCCGGTCGCGCCTCGCCGGGCGGATCCACCATCTTCGGCAGGTGACTGATGCGACGGTCGGAGTTGGTCATAGTGCCCTCCTTCTCCAACCAGCCGGCGGCCGGCAGCACCACATCCGCGCAATCGACCGTGTCGGAATCGGCGGAGATGTCCTGCGCCACCACAAGGTCGGCCGTCTTCAGGGCCTGCTCCACGCGGCCGGAGTCCGGCAGACTGACCACCGGGTTCGTGCACATAATCCAGAGGGCCTTCAGATCGCCCCGCTCCAGCGCCTGCACCATCTCGGTGGCCGAGTAGCCCGGCTCGGCCTGAATGTGATCGACGCCCCAGAAGTCGGCGACGCGCTCCCGGTGGTCGGGATCGGAGAGGTCGTGGTGCGCGGCCAATTTGCTCGACAGGCCCCCGACCTCGCGCCCCCCCATCGCGTTGGGCTGCCCGGTCAGGGAAAACGGCCCCGACCCCGGCTTGCCGATCTGGCCGGTCAGGAGCGACAAGTTGATGAGTGACAGGTTCTTTTCAGTTCCCTCCTCACTCTGATTGAGCCCCATCGCCCACATCGGGATGAAGGTCGGCGAGTTGCCAATTTCCTCGGCCGTCCGTCGAATCGTCCGGGCCGGCACGCCGCACGTATCGGCCGCCTCTTCGATGTCGACATACGCCATCCTAGCCTTCAGCGCCGGAGAGGCGTCCGTATGCTCCTGGACGAACTCGTTGGCGATCAGGTCGTGCTCGATGAGGTGCGACGCAATGGCGTTGAAGAACGTGATGTCCGTTCCGGGCCGCAGCTGCACGTGCACGTCGGCAATGGAGCACGTATCCGTCTCCCGCGGGTCGGCCACGATGACCGTCACGTCCGGGTTCTGCTCCTTGTGCTGCTCGATGCGCCGGAACAGGATGGGGTGACAGAAGGCCGGGTTGGCCCCCGCGATCAGGAAGCAGTCGCATTGCTCGATGTCGTCGTAGCTGATCGGCGGGGTGTCGTCGCCGATGGTCTTGCTGTACCCCACCACCGCCGAACTCATGCACAGCCGAGAGTTCGTGTCGATGTTATTCGACCCGATGAATCCCTTCATCAGCTTGTTGGCCGTGTAGTACTCCTCCGTCAGGAGCTGGCCGGACACGTAGAAGCCCACGGAGTCGGGCCCCTCCGTCTCGATGAGGCGCCGGAATTCGTCGCTCACGTGCCCGAGCGCCGCGTCCCAGCTGACTTGCTCCATGGACCCGTCGTCGGCCCGCATCTGAGGATGCAGCAGCCGGTCGTCCCGGTCCATGACGGTCTGATGCAGGTTGCGCCCCTTGGAGCAGAGCATGCCGCGATTGGCCGGATGCTCATCATCGCCGCTCACCGAGATATTGCCGTTCGCGGACCGCTCCACTTCCACGCCGCATCCCACGCCGCAATAAGAGCACGTCGATTTTGCCGTTTTGGACGTAGCCATGTATATTGTTCAACTCGATCAGAGGAACTGCCGAAGCCTCACTGCCGATTCCATTTGACGGGCAAATCAACCCTGAAGCCCCCTCCGGTCACGCGACAGAAGGCGATCCGCCGATCGGCTTCTGACGTGTTAGGCACACGCTCATGGAGGGGGCCTCAGGAATTTCGTGGTCTGTAGGCGTGCGCCCGGATTCTAGTAGACGTCCCGCTGATACCGTCCTTCTTTCTTCAGCGTCTGGACGTAGTCCTCGGCTTCCTCTGCGGACATGTCGCCCTCCTCTTCGATGATCGTGTGGAGGGCCTGATCCACATCATCGGCCATGTACTCGCGGTCGCCGCAGACGTAAAAGAAGGCCCCGTCTTCGAGCCAGCCGAACAGTTCGTCGGAGGCCTCCAGCATCTTGTGCTGGACATACTCCTTCTCGTCCTGATCGCGCGACCACGCGGTCGACAGGTGGTCGAGCGTATCGTTCTCGGCCATTTCCTTCAGCTCCTCCTCGTAGAGGAAGTCGCTGTCCTCGTGCTGCTCTCCGAAGAAGAGCCAGTTCTCGCCCGGCGCATCATTGGCGCGACGCTCCTGAAGGAACGCGCGGAACGGCGCAATGCCGGTGCCCGGCCCCACCATGATGATGGGCCGCTCCGGCTCCTCCGGCAGGCCGAAGTGGTTGTTGGGCTGCAGGTAAATCGGCACGCTGGCCCCCGGCTGCACGCGATCGGCGAGGAACGTGGAGCACACGCCCTTCCGATCCCGCCCGTAGGCGTCGTAGCGCACGGCCGCCACCGTCGTGTGGATGGCATTGGGGTAGACCTCCGGACTGGACGCAATGGAGTACAGCCGCGGCGTGAGCGGACGAAGCTGCTCCACAAACTCCTCCGGATCCCAGTCCACGTCCGGATAGTCCGTCACGAAATCGATGACGCCGCGCCCCCATAGAAACTCTTCGCGCTCGTCCCGATCAGCCTCCTCAACGACCGTCGCAACCTCCTCGTCGGAGCTCATCGTTGCGACGGTTTCGAGCAGATCGTTCGGCACGTCGGCCCCAATCTCGTAGTGGCTGAGCAGGGCCTCGCGCAGCGGCACCTCTTCCCCGCTGGAGCCCGGCACGAACTCCGTGCCCGAAAAGCCGAGGGCCTCGATGAAGTCGTCCACGAGCTGCGGGCAATTGGACGGCACCACGCCCATCGCGTCGCCGACCTCGTAGGACATCCCGGAGCCGGCCAGCGAGATCTCGACGTGGCGCGTCTCCTTGTTGGAGCCCTCGTCGTTCATGACGCGGCTCTTGAGCAGCGTGGCGGGGAAGGGATTGTCTTCCGAGTAGGTCGCCGCAGCGGCCGCCGCCTCGGGATTGGCCGGTGCGCCGTCGCCGCTCGGCATGCCGGTCGATTCCATCGCCCCGTCGCCCGAGACATCGGCTTCCTCGCCGAGAAGCTCCCCGAGCTCGTCCATGACCGTCTCCAACCACTCCTCGAACGGATCCTCGTAGTCGACATCGCAATCCACGCGTTCGGCAAACCGCTCGCCGCCGAGCTCCTCCAGGCGCGCATCGATGTCTTTCCCCGCCTGGCAGAAGTCGGGATAGCTGGTGTCGCCCAGCGCCAGCACGGAGTACTGGAGCCCGTCGAGCGACGGCGCATCGTCGCTGCTGAGCTCATCCCAGAAGATTTGGGCGTTGTCCGGCATCTCGCCGTCGCCGTACGTGCTGGTGACGACGAGGACGTACTCCTCATTTGCCAGATCTGCGGCGTCGTAGGAGCCGAGGCCGGTGCACTCCGCGTTGAGGCCCTGCTCGGCAAGCGCATCGGTCGTGCGGTTCGCCAGCCCCTCGGCGTTTCCGGTTTGGGTGCCGTACAACACCGAAATCGTCGTGGTGTCGTCGCCGGCCCCGTCGCCGCCGTCCCCGGCAAGCGACTCGTCCACTTCCTGGGTCGAATAAAGCCCCGCAAACATCCCGTTCAAGTACGCCTTCTGCTCAGGCGTGAACGGCGCGTTGTCCGGAATGTGGGGAGCGGTCTGCGTCTTTTTCATAGAAGCAGTAGGATTGGAGTGATTGGTTGGGTGCGCAGATGGAGTTACGCGGCGAGATCGAACATGGACTTCAGTTCGTCGACCTCGTGGCGGCGCGTAAACTCAACGAAGGTTTCGTCGTCCGACGCCCGTTCGTCGAGGTACGTCTCCAGCATGTCCTCCAGGAGCGGCGGGACCTCGTCGAAGGGCACGCTGCTGACCACGTCGCGGCCGAGCCCGTGCTCTTCGTCCATGCCGCCCCCGAGGGCAATGTCGTAGGCTTCCACCGATTCCCCGTCGTCGTCCTTGGCCGTCACGCCGAGGAGCCCAATGTCCCCGCAGTAGTGCTGGGCGCAGGAGTTGGGGCAACCGGTGAGGTGAATGTTGATGGGATGATCCAGATCGATCTTTTCGTTCAGGTACTGCGGCAGCTCCAGCGCCTGCCCCTTGGTGTCGGTCATGGCGAACTTGCAGCCGACGTTGCCGGTGCAGGCCACGACGCCCCCCTTCACGTTGGACTCGTTGTGGGTGAGGCCGCAATCTTCGATCATCTCCTTGACCGTCTCTACGTCCTCGTCGGCAATGCCCGGGATCATGAGGCTCTGGAAAATGGTGAAGCGGACGTCGTCCTGCCCGTATTCCTCCATGATGTGAGCCACCGTCTCCATCTGATCGGTCGTGAGACGGCCCACCGGCACGCCGACGCCGATGTAGTTGAGCCCGTCCTCGGCCTGGTCGTGGACCCCGAGATGCCCGTGCTTCTCCATGTCGACGCGGGGCTTGCAGTGCTCCTGCGGCACCTCCATGAAGTCGAAGGTCATCTCCTCCTCGACCTTCTCCAAGAACTTCGGAATGCCCCAGTCGTCGAGGAGCTTGGCGAGGCGCGCGTTGCGGCGATTGGTGCGGTCGCCGTTGCGGAGGAAGACGCGGAGCATCGCCGCGCCCACCGCGACGCACTGATCGGGCTTCACCACCACGTTGGCATCCTTCGCCATGTATCGGTGCCCACTGGCCCCGCCGAGACGAATGCGGAAGTAGGGACCCGGCTCGATGTCGGCCTCCTCGCCGACCTCCGTGGCAATGAATCCAATGTCGTTCGTGTCGGCCGCCACGCTTAGGCGCCCGCCGTTATCAAAGGCAATGTTGAACTTGCGGGGGAGCCCGAAGAGATCGCCGCTGCTGAGGATGTACTGATGCATCCCGAGCGCAATCTGACGGACATCGTACACCTCGTCGGGATCGTACCCGGAGGTCGGCGACGCCGTCACATTGCGGACGTTGTCCGCGCCGGCGCCCTTGGAGGTGAGGCCAATCTCGTAGAGCTTGCGGAGGCACTTGATGCCGTCGCTCGCGCCGATCTCGCGGACCTGGAGGTTGCCCCGCGTGGTGATGTCGGCGTAGCCTCCGCCCCACCGATCCCCGATCTCGCGGATGCCGCGCAGCTGCCGGGTGTTCAACATGCAGGCCGGAATCCGGCAGCGCATCATGAACGCCTCCTGGGCCGGGGCCACGTAGAAGAGCCCACGCGACTTGTAGCGGAAGACATCGTCGCCTTCGGGGAACTTCCCCTCCTTGGCGTTCTCCACCATCCGATCCCAGATCGACATGGGATCTTCTTCGAGCTTGATCCGCTCCTGCTTGTTGAGATCGTCGACCGGCGTCCCGTAGACATCGTCGGCCAGATCCCGCTCGGCCTCCTCCTCATCGTTGGTGATCTCTCCGTCCGGCGTCTCCCCAGCGTACGGCTTGCCGCCGCGCTGCTCGACGCCGGCCAAAAAGCCCTGTAGGTACTGTTTCTGTTCCTGGGAAAACGAATCCATTGTGTGCAACCCGTCTGTTCATGAAAGCTCGTAACGCGAATCCCCTGGGCCTCCCGTCGCCGCAATCTCTCCTCAGAGCTCCGAATCGTCGATCTCAGTCTGTTGCCTCTTTTACTCCCATTACCAAAATTTCTGGCGTTTTGTTGACCACACGCCCAATATTATCGCACCCGTTCACAAATTCAAGACAGAGCTTATCCTGTAATTGGTTACAAAAGGTAAAATTCGAATCAACAAAGCGCTTCCAGCAACTGCATGGGGATTTCACCGGGCGTTAGATGACCTCTCAGCCCCCTTTTTCCCCAGTATATTGAAAGACCGTGAATACTCCGTCAGAGACACAGTCGGGGGCAATCGAGCCGAAAATTACCCCTAGAGTCGCACTTGTCCGGAAAAAGTCGGAGAGCTTCGTCTTTCTCCCCCAATACTTTCGGTACTCCGTCGTGCGTTTTCCTGCCCTTCTTTCCTCACATCGGGGACGCCCCTTCCGAGAGATCTGTAGATTTGGGCCCTGCGGACTGTGGCAACGCCCCCTCCGCCCATCAGCTCATGAGACGTGCCCCCCTACAGCCTGGCATGCCTAAAATGAGTGTCTTCTCTACCGTACGGACGACCGGACCCGCCCTGAATTTCCCCATCAGTTTGCTGAGCCGTTCGCGGCCGGCACCGCGTACAAGCATTCCTCCGGTTTCCTTCAGTGCATCGTGCTGCAACCGAGTCCTCCCGATCCGCAACACGGGTCGGTAGGCCTGCGGGGGATTGCTTGCCCGACGGCGTATCCGGCTACTGTGTGCATGTCCCGGCCCTCCACGCGAAAGATGTGCAAACAGATCACCGGAGGGAGACGGCCCGGTCACAAACCGCTTATCCTTCATTCTCGGCAACGATCACGGCCCCGCGCATGCCGACGCCCGAGTGCGGGGTGCACTCGTATCGGTATTCCCCCGTTTCCGTGAAGGTGTAGGAGAACGTAGCGCCTGCCTCGTCCTTCAGCGGGGTGCCGATCTCTGCGTTCGTGAACGCCACGTCGTGCAGTCCCCCCTGTCCGGTCCACCGCCACCGGACGGTCGTGCCCGGATCGACCCGGACGGCGGCGGGGGCGTACTGCAATCCGTCGCCCGCTCCCACCTCGACGACCACCTCGTCCTGCCCGGTTCGGTCCTCGATGGATTCAACCCCCCGTGCACTCTGCATCCACGTCTTCGTGTCGTCGGACACCGATGCCCCCGCCAACGCATTCTCGGCGGCCGCCCCACTCGAATCCGTCCCGGACCCGTGCATGGCCGCCCGCATCGACGCGTGCATCGTCCGGCACAGGCGACGCATCTGCTCCGGACTCAGGTCGCCCTCGTTTCCCATCATCGGGCCGTGCATCGACCGCCTCCGCTCGTGCATGCCCCCCTCTCCGCGCATGCCGTGCCCGTCGGTTCCATTCATCATCCCGCCCATGTGCCCCCGACGGTCGGAGCCCTCCGATTCGGTGCCCCCGTCCCCCATCATGGACTGCATGGACCGGTGCATGCCGGTCATCGTCCCCATCATGGCCCGGCACCGCTTCAGGCCCGTGTCGCCGTCAAACTCCCCGCTCCCCGTCGTCTCCCCGCCCGGACTGGCGGCCCCGTGAGATGCCTCTTTTGGCCCGTGGTCGCCATGCCCCATTCGCATCCCGTGCATGCCGCCCCCCATCATGCCGAACGGCCCGGCCCCGGCACTCATCCGGCCGCCCACCCATCCGAGCACGAGCAGGAGCACGCCCCCGAGCAGCAAAAGCCATCGCGATCTCGTTCCCCATCCATCATTCGTGCTCATGGTTTCGTTGGTGTGTGTGGTGGGTTCGTGTAAAGCGGCAGGAGCTACGCCCGATTCAGCGCCAGACGCGCACGCCGACGACCAGGGCACCGCTGCTGGGGTCGCCGCCCGCCAGATCGGCGGTTTCAGCGAAGGCCCAGTCGTGCGTGTAACCGATGTAAGGGCCAAACTTGCGGTGGAACTCGTAGCGCAGCCGCGCCCCGATCTCCAGGGTGTTCATGCCGGTGCCGACGCCCCATTCCGGCACGTCCTGGAGGGCGGCCTTCGTTTCCAGTTCCGTCTCCAGCTTCAGCCGCTGCGTGAAGAGGACGTGGTAGGCGGCCGTAAACTCGGCGGACACGTTGCCCCGGTGGCTCACGTACAGGGTGGGCTCCACCTCAAACCGATACGGCGCGAGCCCCTGCACCCCGAGGGCAAGGTGCCCCCGCGTCGCCGGCTCGCCGCCCCACCGCGTGTCGACCCGTGGCCCGACGACGACGTCGAAGAAGGGACTGATCAGACGGCCGTAGAGCACCTCGATCTCCGTTTCGCCCTCCCGGTGGAGGGTGGACTTCTCCCCCTCGGCGCGGAGCCACGCCCGGTTCACATCGCCCCCGACCCAGCCCATGGCTTCGAGCCCAATCGGGCGCTCGGCGGGTTGAGGCGCGTATTCGAGTTGATCGAACAGCATGTAGACGCGGGGCTTGTCGTCCATCGTCTGGGCCTGCACCGAGGGTGGGGCCGCGCCCGCGAGCATAGCCACGAGGAGGAGTCCGGCGGTGTACTGAGTAATACGTGTCATCATTCTGTAGACATCAAGACGTACGGAAAGCAGTGCGCAAACGAAGCGGGGCGGATTCGTCCTCCTCATCAGTGCCCGGTGCCGTATTCTGGCACAGTCCAACTACTGAGGAGGAGTGCATTCCCCCACTCCAAATTCCTCACTCCACACACGCCGTCAGGACGGGAGATCGTAGTAAAACTCCTCGTCGCTGTCGGGAGCGGGCTCAACGTAGAAGACCCGCGCCATTCCCGAATCCATGTGGTAGAGAATGTGGCAGTGGAAGAACCACGGGCCCTTCTCGTGGCCGTCGATGAGCAGAGAGACCCGCTCGGCGGGCTTCACGGTGATGGTGTCGAGGAGCGGGGCCTGCTCCCCGTGTCCGTTCTCCAGTTCCATAAACTGCCCGTGCAGGTG
>CAYOWD010000096.1:0-14228 GCA_964407535.1 uncultured Salinivenus sp.
GGGACCTGGACTATCTCGAAAAGATCCTTCGGCAGATTTGATGCGATTGCCCTGCTGGGCGTGCACCGGGCGGACAGGTCAAAGCGGCGGATCCGGACAGCATACGACGAATATGCGTGTCGGAGGCACACCAGGGACTGATCCAACCGGGACCTATGAATCCGGCACGGGCAGGCGCGGCCGCTCGTCGGGATCGAGGCGCGTGTCGGCGGCTCCCGTGGCCTCCGCGATCCGGGTGCGGTACAGGGTCTGGAAGCGGCGGTGGAGGCGCGCCATCTGGGTGTCGGCCTCCTGGGCGGGCACATCAATGACCTCCGGGTACGCAAATGTGGCAGCACCGGCGGTGTCCACAAAGAGCGTTTTGAGATTGAGGCGGCGTTGGAAGATCGACGCGGTGGTGTGGAAGACGTGGAATTTCTCCGTCGGAAGGATCCAGAGGTAGTGGGTGAGCACCCCGCGTTGGATGTAGAGCCCATCGTCCCGAACGGCGTATCCGTGATTTCGATACTGAAGGACGGCCCACCCCAGGATGCCGGGCACCAGGAGGAAGCCCCACCAGGGCAGGGCCGCGCCGGCGGGGTGCCACCAGTAGGCCGGCCAGAAGTAGGCGCCGGGCAGCAGGAGGGCCGACAGCGCAAGGCTGTATCGGATAAAACGGCGCCGAATGGTGACGGGCGACACCGCCCCGAACGAATCCGGCAGGTCGAACGACCGCACCCGTTGCCCCAAGGCGAGCAGGTCCTCGTACTGGGCAAACGGCGCAATGACGCGATGCCCCTGCTCGTCCACGTTCATCCCGATGGTTTGGACCTCCAGTTCGTACCACCCGAACGACCGCATGAGCGGATTGGTGCGCAGAATCAGCGCCTGCACTTTCTCAAGCGGAATGGTGCCCTCCGTGACGGTAAACAGCCCGTGGCGCTTGCGGAGCTTGTCGCCGTCAAGCCAGAGCTGAAACCGATAGTAGCGGGTCAGATGAATGAGGATCCCGCTGATCCAGCCGAAGATGCCGGCCACCCCGACGGTGACGAGCACGGTGACCACGGGATTGGCGGCCATCATCTCCGTAATTTGATCGATCCGCCCCTGCGACCGAAGAATACGCTGGACGATCACCTCGGGATTGACGAGCTGGACGGCCGAGAAGGCCAGGGCAATGTAGAGCAGCGAGAACCGAAACGCTCCGGACAGAAGAACCTGGGGCAAGGACATTGCAAACAACGTCTCACCCGGGGCCGCCGCCTCGTCCGTTTCCGCTGCTGTTTCCGCCCCCGTGTCGTCCGTTGCGTCGGCGGTCGACTCGGAAGGACGCTGAAAAGAGCGTACCACCTGTCGGATGTCGTGGGCAGCGCTGAGTCCCACGTATTCAAGCGCCCCTTCGGTGGCGGAACTGCCGGCCGTTTCGATGGTCACCTTGGCCAGGCCGATGATGCGGGCCACCAGGTTCTGCTCGATCTGAATGTTCTGGATGCGCTCGATGGGAATGCTCCGATTCTGGCGCCGGAGGACCCCCTTTTGAATGACGATCTGCTTCGGCGTGATGCGATAGCTGAACCGCAGGTACTGTAGTACAATGACGGGCAGAGCCACGACCCCGTACAGCACGCTGAGCGCCACGGAGACGACGTTCTGCGAGCTCGGATTCTGGAGGGTGGGGAACAGGAGAATGGCGAGCGCGGGAAGGGTGGCGCCCACCCGAAGCAGGAGAGTGAGGGGATGCAGGCGCTGCGGCTCCTGGACCGCTCCCAGAGGGGCGGACGGACCCGCTTCTTCGTCCGTCGGCGCCGCCTCGTCCTCGCGTTCCGACGAGGAAGCAGCATGTTCGTCTTCGTCGGGCGGAACAGGCGACGATTCCGAAGGCGAGGACGACGGCATTACACCGGGTCTTCGGTGAGAGGATCTTCGAGGATGAAGCGCTTAATGGCGTCTCGGATGCGCTCCGCCTCCGGCAGGGGAAGGCCGGGAAGGACAACGTCGCTGCTCCGAGAGCCGGCGGTATGGACCACGAGGCGCCCCAGCGAATACTCGCGCTCAATGAGGTCCTGTGACACATCGACGTGCTGGATGCGGCGCAGCGGCACTACGGTGCGTACGTGATTGAGCACGCCGTGCTCCATGTACAACTCTTCGGGACGGAGGGCAAACCCCCAGGCACGGTACCGCAGGTACGGCCAGAAGAGGCAATGGAGAACGCCGACGCCCAGTACGGTGCCCGACAGTACCCCGAAGGGCATCCACGAGTCGGGACTGAACAGGTGCGTTAGGTCGTAGAACAGCGCCGGGAGAAATAGTGCAAGAATCAGGCCCGCAAGCTTGATGCGCCAGATGGACCGAATCGACGGATCGAGCGACCGAACCGCATCGTCCGGCACCACGGCAGAGAGCGCCGTATCGGAGTCGGAGACATCCATGAAAGGGAAGACGGTGGCGCAGGGACACGAGCGCCTATTTGAAACAGAGGGTCGGGGCAAGGTTTCACGGATCGGCCCCCGTACACGGGCCTCCCCTGAGATTCATCGAGCCGATCCTATCGTTGAGGAGAGGGAGGGCGGCCGTTACGACGGGGCGTCCGGCATCGTCTCGTTCCCCGACGGGGCAGCGTACGGCGTGTCGGCCACCACGGGCTCGGAGAGACGCCGAAACCACACCGTGTAGCGGGACGGGGTCGAGGCGATGTTCGCGCGCAGAGTCGAGATGGGAACCCAGACCCAGTCTGCGACCTCCTCCGGATCCGGACGAATGGTCACCTCCTCCACCTGGCCCGCAAACACGTGGTCGTATTCGTGCTCGGTGAGGCCGTCGCCGACGGGCGCCCGGTACGTAAAGTGGAATACAGACGTGAGGTCACAGGAAAACCCCATTTCTTCGTGGAGACGACGCTGGGCTGCTGTCTCGGGGGACTCCTCCGGGTAGGGGTGACTGCAGCACGTGTTGGACCAGAGGCCGCCGGAGTGATACTTGCGGCTGCTTCGCTGTTGCAAAAGCAGACGACCGGAGGCGTCAAATACAAACACCGACAACGCACGGTGCAGCCAGCCCTCGTTGTGAGCCCGCAGTTTATCAGCGGTGCCCATCGGGCGGTCGTCTTCGTCAACGAGTACGACGTCAGCAGACATGGTGGTGGGGGAAAAGCCGTTGTGAGTGCGGCTCTAATATAAAACAATCCAAGAAACAGTATAGTCGTCAAGAGGGTCCGTGCAGAATCGTTGCGCTGCTTGTTACGCGTTTATTGCATCGTGTTGCGACGCAGAATCATATGGGTGCAAATCGGCGTCGTCGAAAAGCGCATCCGGAGTCCCGTTCCCCCGGTCGAGCCCTACCGGAAACGCTCCCGCGTTATTGTCCACCTCCTGCGCTCGACGCATTGTTGAGGGGGTTCGCAATGGGAGGGAGCACGGTCCCCACGTTGGAACTTCATCGGGAGGATCGCCCAGGCGCTTCCGGTTTTGATTTCGCTATCCATTTGTAGATTGTTTGCAACTTTTGGGTCCGCAGGAAGGGCGGGTCCGCTCGGGACTTGACGAACTCGGTGCCGGTTCGTCTATTGAGACGAAATCAGAACCACTCTTTTCTGTCTCAGAAAGCAGTTTCTTTTTATGCACAAGCTTACGATTGAAGGCGCCGGCACATTCGATGTAGAAGAAGGCACGCGCCTCGTCCGCGCAATCGAGGACGCCGGCGTCGACATCGGCCACCGGTGCGGCGGCCATTCGCAGTGCACCACGTGCCGGGTCACGTTCCAGGACGGCGAGCCCGAAGTCATGACGGAGGCCGAGCACGAAAAACTCACCGACATCGATCAGTTCGGCGAGATGCGACTTGCCTGCCAGATTGTGGTGGATCGCGACATGATGATCAAGCCGCTCATGACGGTGAGCGACCAGGGCTGGGACGATGCCGGGCCGGAGACGGATGTGGAGGTCAAGCCGGAGGCCGAGTGGCACCCCATCGAGACGCTTAAGACGGAGGACGAGTAATACCGTTTCCGAATCATGATGTCTGGCTGTCGCCAAACGAGATCAGCAGGATCCTCTAAATTATATTCCCCATAACCTTCTAACATTCAATGTTTTAGCGTTTGGTCGACCGGGGGCGATTACCCGATTTGACAGAAGCAGATCTCTGCTGCATCTCGATATCTCCAGTTGGAATCCGTATCAGAGGAGCCACAGGCCGAGCCCACCGGCAACGAAGCAATAGTAGGCAAAGTACTGGAGGTTGCCCCGGCGGACGAAGTCGAGAACGATGTAGATGGCTGCAATGCCGGATCCGTAGGCCGCCACGGTGCCCACCAATAGGGGCAGCCACTCGGTTGTCAACCCGCGTTCGGCCAGCTCCATGCTCTTCAGCAGCGTGGCGCCCAGGACCACCGGCAACAGCATGAGAAACGAGAAGTTGGCCGCCCGCTCAGGGCGCACGTTCTGATAGAGCGCCGTACAGATCGTGGCCCCCGACCGGGAGATGCCCGGAATCATGGCGGCGGACTGACCGATCCCCACGACGAACGCCTTCAGCGAGCTTAGATCGCCCTCCGGCTCGGGACGCAGAAGCGTAAGGAGCAACAGCATCCCCGTCACGAGCAGCATGAGACAGGTGAACCAAGGACTCCCGAAGGCGTGTTCGAGGGCGTCCTTGAAGACAACGTACGCGAGTCCGGTGGGAATGAGCGTAATGAGAATAAACACGCCGAGCCGGAAGGTGTCGTTCTCACGGTAGCGCGCAGGGGCAGACCACGGCGCCCGGAGACCGGCCCAGGCTTCTCCCAGCAGCTCGCCCACCTCCCGCCCGTAGACGGTAAAGATGCTAAGCACCGTGCCAAAGTGCACGAACACCTCGAATGTAATGTTGGTCTTCTCGGCCCCGATGCCCAGCAGATGCTGGCTCAGCACGAGATGGCCCGAAGACGACACCGGAACGAATTCGGTGATGCCTTGAACGAGGCCGAGGAGAAATGCTTCCCACCAGGTCATGTTGATGCAGAACGATTGGAGCAGAAATGGGACGTAAGGAATTGAAACCGACGGCTAAACCGGAGGCGTGATACAAGGGTTGCGAAGGATGCGTCAATTGGTGCGTCAAATGATCTCGGCGGCCGGAGGCGGACCCGCGACCCAATCCGCAGCCCGAAACGTCGTACGACGAGCCCGTCACTCCTCCAGTCGCAAATCGCGCGCCTTCAGTTGGAGGTTGGTCTCGCCTTTCCACGTATTTTCTTCCAGCGAGAAGAGGAGTTCGAACGGGCGGTCTTCGTTCTGGCTGCGTTCAAGGACGGAGAGCTGATCGCCCATATCGAATCCAATCGCGTCGAAGACCGGGCCATCAGGCTCCGCACGCTGGCGCACGGTGAACTTGAGGTGGCTCCCATCGCTGCCCACGGTACGGGGAGAGCCGGCCACCGCAAGGTCCGTGGCATGAAAGACCGGACGCGCATTGGCCGGCCCGAACGGCCCAAACTGCTTGAGGACGGCCCAGAACCGGTCGTCGACGGACCCGATGGTATCGAGGTCGATCTCGGCGTCCACCTTGATGGACGGGGTCAGCAGTTCGGGCGTGACCCGTTTGCCGATGGCCTCGTCGAACCGGTCCCGGAACGCCTCGATGGCCTCGACCGGGAGGGACATGCCCGCCGCGTGGTCGTGGCCGCCGAACTGCGTGAGCACGTCGGCACAGTCCGAGAGCGCCTCGTAGATGTTGATGCCTTCGATGGAACGGGCCGATCCCTTCACCGCATCCCCGTTGTGGGTGAGCATAATCGTGGGTTTATGGAAGCGCTCCACAATGCTGCTGGCCACGATGCCGATGACGCCGAGGTGCCAGTCCTCATCGTAGAGGACGAGGGCGTGGGGGCTGCGAGCCGTAATCTGCTGCTCCGCCTTTGCAACGGCCGCCTCCTCGGTGGCATCGTCGATGGCGCGCCGCTCTTCGTTGAGGCGTTCCAGCTCGGCGGCCAGCGGCTCGGCCTCCGTATAGCTCGCGGCCAGGAGCAGTTCGACGGCCGTAGAGGCATGCTCCATGCGTCCCGCGGCGTTGATGCGCGGCCCCAGCGTAAACACGATGTTGCCGGTCGACGTAATGTCCGTCAGATTGAGATCCGCCGCATCGGCAAGGGCCTGGAGGCCCGGCCGGTCCGTTTGTTGGAGGGCCCGGAGGCCCTCGGCCATGAGAACCCGATTCTCCCCGTAAAGCGGCACAATGTCGCTGGCAATCGACACGGCCAGCAGGTCGAGGTACGCAAACGCAGCGTCGGGGTCTGCGTTGCGCTCGGTGAGAACCGCCTGGACGAGTTTGAACCCGAGCCCGCACCCGGGCAGCTCCGCAAACGGATACGCGTCGTCAGGCCGCTTCGGATCGATCACGGCCATAGCATCGGGCAGGTCCACGTCGCCGTCGTCCGTCGTTGCGGGCGTGTGGTGGTCACAGATGATGAGGTCGAGTCCCTGCTCGCGGGCGTACGCTGCTTCTTCGTGTGCAGTAATCCCGCAGTCGAGCGCCACCACGAGCCCCGCCCCCCGCTCTGTCGCAGCGTCGAGGCCGCGTTTGCAGAGGCCGTATCCGTCGTCGTATCGGTCCGGAATGAAGAAGGAGGCCTCCACACCGCGGCGTCGAAGGAAGTCCGTCATCAAGGCCGCCGCCGTGGTACCGTCGACGTCGTAGTCGCCGTACACGAGGACGGACTCATTCTCCTCGATGGCCCGCGCCACCCGTGCCGCCGCCCTGTCCATGTCCGCCATGCGGAAGGGATCGTGAAGGTCGGCCCGATCGGCCCGAAAGAAGTGGCGCGCTTCATCGAACGTAGAGACCTCTCGGAGGGCAAGGGCCCGGGCAAGCGGCTCGGGCAGCCCATTGAGGGCGTCCTGTAACTGCGGGACGACCGCGGGGTCGTCCAGAGAGCGATAGATCCAGCGGTACGTCATGGGCACAGGAGGAATGAACGTTCCCGAATACGTGAATGCGGGTATTGAAAGCCGTTTTCATCTACCGATTCGTACATCCATTCTTATCGATCTGGGATTGCACCGATCTGGGGTCGGCAACGCCCGTTCTCGCCCATACCTGAGCACGGTTCGAGGAGGCGGAAATTTCCAGCCTCGGAGCGTTCCCTCGTAGGGGGGGCACACGCTCTACATCCGTTCTCGCAGATCGATATGGGCGTCCCCAGCTCCACTTCGCCGCCCCATGCTCACGAATCGGCAACTCGGGCGCTCGACGGGGGGCATCTGGATGCGCGCTGTGCATGACACAAGACAGCCGTGCGTGCTCCACATTCTACGCCATACAGACATCGACAAACGGGGGAGGGACCGTCAGGTCGCTACAACCATTCGGGACCGTCTCATCCCACATGTCGCCCCCTACCCAACACGAAAATGCAGGATTGCCGTCGTGGATGCAATTCGGCAGTAGCGTCTTGGCTCACAATCCAGACTCAGCCGCACTGCGAGACGTGCGTACTCCCCCACGTTTCTCATATTCACACAATACAAACAAGACGGCCAGACACGTCGTCATCGTCCTGTTCGCGTGTTGAACCCGGCGGACGGCACCGCGAAAATGCCTTCAGGACGACTCTGCACAGGGGGCCTGTTGAAAGAAGGCTAGCCGGGTTCCTTGTATACGTACAGTCCGTCTCGTTCCCATATCCGCCGGCATCAATCGGGCTTAAGCCGGTCTGTACCCATTCTTTCTAAAAATTGGCGAGGGAGCACACCACAGTGAACAAAGTAGGGGCGCGATCCCGTTTACCCTCAGAAGAAAAGTTAAATAAGGCATTAACCCACGTTTGAACAAATTCCAATCCGGAGGTTGGATCATCGAGTTGGAAGGCTCGTTCCAAAACGTCCGCTTTTTTACCTGCCCCTAACATCCTTCCGTTCGGTTGGCGGTATTGAGCCATAGCAGAATGAAAACCTCGAACGATTCCCACCTTTGGTCGAGACACTTCGGGACAGCGGTTGCCCTCCTTTTTCAGGATGGTCGACCGTACGCTCACCGGTGACCACGACACGGAGAGCGTTCCCTGGGTTCAGCCCCCGGACCCGCAAGCACAACTGCCTCACAATTCCCATCTGTCAATTTGCTGTCGTTGGCATTCGCCTCGAACAGATTCCCACCAGAAGGCCAGCACGGCACGCACCTGAACAGCAACGCCATGAAGATTTCCACTTTACAGGATAAGAAACTCGACGAGCTTCGTGATATTGCCCGTGAGCTTGACCTGTCGGGATATTCGGATCTGCGCAAACAGGATCTGATCTACCGGATTCTGGAGGCGCAGGCCGAGGGAGCGGCCTCCGGCGACGAGCCTCTCGACGAGGAGCGCACGGAGACGCGCGGTCCAGCTGCGGAAGAGAATGGAGCGGCGGAGGACCCCGCAGACGACCGATCGCCCGACGCGTCGGCCTCGGAAAACGCGTCCGATCGGACCGACCAATCGGGCCAATCGGGCAAACCGGCCTATATGCGGACCTACGACCCCAACGAGACGGAGCTGCGGGGGATGATCGAGAAGACGGGCCTCCTGGAGGTGCTTCCGGACGGCTACGGATTCCTTCGGTCCGACGAGTACAGCTACGAGTCGAGCCCCGACGACATCTACGTCTCGCCGTCCCAGATCAAGCGATTTGGGCTCCAGGAAGGCGACACGGTCCGCGGAGAGGTCCGTCCGCCGAAGGAGGGAGAAAAATTCTTTGCCCTCATCCAGGTTGATGAGATTAACGGCTGCGATCCGGCGAAGATGGAGGATCGGCGGGACTTTGAGCATCTCACCCCCATCTTTCCGAACGAGCGGCTCACGCTGGAGACGGATGCTGAGGAGTACGGACCGCGCATCCTTGATCTCTTTGCGCCGATTGGCAAGGGGCAGCGCGGCCTCATCGTCTCGCCGCCGAAGGCGGGCAAAACGGTGCTGCTTCAGAAGATTGCGCGGGGGGTCACCGAGAACCACCCGGATACCCACCTGCTCGTGTTGCTCATCGACGAGCGGCCCGAGGAGGTCACCGACATGGACCGAAACGTGCAGGGCGAAGTGGTGGCCTCAACGTTCGATAAGGATCCGGAACGGCACGTAGAGGTGGCCGACACGGTGCTCACGAAGGTCCGGCGCCTCGTGGAATCGGGCCAGGACGTGTGCGTGCTGCTCGATTCGATTACGCGTCTGGCCCGGGCCCACAATGCCGTCATGCCGAGTCAGGGACGAACACTCTCGGGGGGAATTGAGGCCGGCGCGTTGCGCGGCCCCAAGCGCTTCTTCGGTGCGGCCCGCAACGTCGAGGAGGGAGGATCGCTCACTATTATCGGTACCTCCCTCATCGATACCGGAAGCCGCATGGACGAGGTCATCTTTGAGGAGTTCAAAGGCACCGGCAACATGGAACTGGTGCTTGACCGCGAGATGGCCGACCGGCGCGTGTATCCGGCCATCGACCTCATTCTGTCCGGCACGCGGCGCGAGGAAGAGATGCTGTCGAAGCCGGAGTTGAAGCGCGTGTGGGTGATGCGCAAGATTCTGGCGGATATGGAGCCGATCGAAGCCATGGAATTCCTGCTCGACAAGATGCGGGGCACCCAGGACAACGACGAGTTCCTGGAAACGATGAACTCGTAACCCGACAGTGTTGGGGCACATGTGACGCGCGTCTCCGACTCCCGGTGCGGGGACGTATCCGATCGGGGACTCCGCTTGTTACGTTGAGAGCGGCCCCCTACTCGTGCTTCGTGTCCGTATATGAACCGATGGCTTTCGGGGGATGGCTGGACGGCGCTCCTTCGCCAACCGCGTACTTCTCACGGTTGGCATCGTGGCAGCGTCCCTGCTGACGAGGTATCTCTTCGTCGTACTCTCGCGGGTGCTGCTCATTGTCTTTGCGGGCGTGCTGGCAGCAGTGGGACTCGGCGGAGGAGCGGACCTGTTTCGACGACGCACGGCGTTGGCGCGCCCGGGAGCCCTCGCCGTGGTGATTTGCCTCGTCGCACTGGTCTTCTCCCTCTTTTCCGGCATCATCGGACCGTCGCTGACGGGTCAGATCAATGATCTCATCGTTCAGTTGCCCGAAGCCATCATGCGGTTTCGGGAACGCCTGGCTCGCCAAGAATGGGCACAACGCCTGTTGGCGGACGACAACGCCGTCCGGGGCCTGATGCCGTCGCCGCAGGAGGTCATGGGAGGCGTGACGAGTGCCTTCTCGCGTACGTTCGGGGTTGTGACCAACGGATTCGTCATCTTGTCCATCGGCCTCTACGGGGCAGCTGCGCCGGGGCGTATGTGAGCGGCGTCGTGCACCTCACATTTCCCCGTCACCGGGAGCGCGCCCGGAAGAGGCTCGATGCTCTCGCTCATGCCCTGCGGTGGTGGCTCGTTGGGCGCCTCACGATGATGAGCGTGGTCGGGGGGCTCACGACGCTCGGCCTGTGGATCGCGGGCGTTCCCACCCCTCTCGCCCTCGGCCTGTTGGCGGCTGTGCTCTCTTTCGTTCCCTATGTGGGACCACTCCTCTCCTTCGTACCCGCGGTCCTCGTGGCGCTGATGGTGAGCCTCACGAAGGGGATGTACGTGGTGATTGTGTTCGGCATCGTGCAGATGCTCGAAAGCTACGTCATTACGCCGCTCGTGCAGCAACAAGCCGTTTCGCTTCCCCCGGTGGTGCTCGTGACGGCCCAGATTGCGATGGGGGTGCTTGCCGGAGCTACGGGCGTCCTTCTGGCTGCGCCCCTTGCCATCGTCGTCATTGTGCTGCTCCAGATGCTCTACGTCGAAGAGGTGCTCGGCGATTCGGTACGCGTGCTCGGGCAGTAACACGCAGGGCGCGTTGGAAAATTGCCCAGCAACCGGGCTCAGCCGGAACTGTTGCGACCGCGTGTGGTGAAACAAGCTTGATCGTTACTCTGCAAAATCCATACTTTCATTGCCTCATGCCCGGAACGGTACAGATCAACGCGTTGCTGTTTGACATGGACGGCGTACTGGTGGACGTCTCCCGGTCCTACCGTCGTGCCATCGAAGAAACGGTGGAGCACTTTACGGGACGTCAGATCGGGGAAAACACCATCCAGCGGTACAAGAACTACGGCGGGTTCGAGGACGACTGGAAGTTGACGCACGCGATTATCACCGATACGGCGATGGAGGTGCCGTTGAGCCGGGTGATCGAGGAGTTTCAGGATCGCTATCGGGGCGACGACTGGGACGGGTTTATCAACGAGGAACCCGCTCTCATTGACGACGCAACACTGCAGGAGCTGAATGACGGCCGCATAATGGGCATCGTCACCGGTCGGCCCGAGGAAGAGGCGCAGTGGACGCTCGACCATCAGGACTGGGAACAGTACTTCCCGCTTCTGGTCGACAAGGAAAAACAGGGGGAGCGCCAGAAGCCGGACTCGTTTCCGCTCGATCACTCCCTCACCATGCTCGCCGCCGCCGGGTGCGAGCTCGACCCCAGCGAAGTGGCCTACGTCGGCGACTCGGTCGACGATATGATTGCCGCCCAGGATGCGGGCATGTGGCCCATCGGCGTCGTGCCGCCGTACGTGGATACCGACGACCACGAACCGCTGCTGAAAGAAAAGGGGGCGGAGGTTGTGATCGATGATCCGAACGAGCTTCCCGAGGTCCTGACCTCCCTCAACGAGCGCACCGTTTCGGGGGCCGTGACGCGGTAGCCCCTCGGCGCTCCACGGGGGACGCTCCCGTTGCTGCAATGGGACAATAGGCTGCCCTGAACAGGCCTCCGGCGGTTCGTCGGAGGCCGTCCGTTTTTTGACCCGGTGTGGTGCAGCGTCGACCGTCAATGCACGTTGGCTCGTGCAGAATCTCGACGTCTCCGATCGGAATCCGTTTACGATCCGTCTTCTACGACAATTTCCACCCGGCGGTTCTTCTTGCGCCCCTCCGGCGTTTCGTTGGGGGCCGCCGGCGACTTCGGCCCAAACGCCTCGATCTCAAGCGTCTGAGTCTGCACGTTGTGCTCTTTGTCGAGGTAGTGCGCCACGGCCGCTGCTCGCTGGGCCGATAAGTACCAGTTGCTTGGGTATGTGTCCTGCAGGCTCGGTCCGATGGGAATGCTGTCCGTGTAGCCTTTGATGCGAAATCCTGCGTTCGGATACTTCTGCTTGAGCGTTTGCGCGTGCTCGTCCAGCCTGCGCTTCGCATCATCAAAAAGCCATGCGCTCCCCGACGGAAAATACACGGGCGGGGTGAGCGTGGTGCCCTCCTCCCCTGTCGTGGGACGGCGGTGCTGGGTCCCATCGCTCCGATTCCGAAGCTTCTCCATCTGGTTCTTCAGGTCCGTATTAACGTCCTGGAGGGAGTCGACGCGGGTTTGCAGGGCCTCGTCGTTGCCGCCCTGGCATCCGAGAAGAGCAACACAGACGAGAAGGCAGGAGAAAACAGTACGCATGGGGCGTGTTGGTCGGAACGAGGAGGGTACAGAACGAACATTTCTTATCGCTGTCACGCAAAATGCCTGCATATAACCAGTAGGAGGGCCTGCGGATTCCCCATAGCCCTGTGGGGTGTGGGGACCAAGGCGGTAGCAATTGCGGATCCAGGGACAGCTGGTTGGAACAATGGCAACAAGGGGGCCACGGACGCTCCCCGGTCCGGAGCGAACATGCCCCCTCCGGGGGCGGGGAACGTCAGATCGGCGCCTTCGGTCCGTGCACGGGATTCTCCCCGCACAGTGCAGGCACTTCTGCAAAGCGCAGGCAGCCTTCGCAAAGCATGGGCAACCGCACGCATTACGCAGTACGAGTCGTCCGGTGATCACCGATGCCGGACGATTCTGCTCGGCACTCCCATACAAATACAAAGAATCAGCGTTGACACCGAAGTACGTGGCACACACGTAGATACGTTTCCCCCGATGCGGAACGGGTTCCGATTCGTCGGGACGATGTACTCGACCACTGTCGGTACAGGCCCCTCCACACCTACAGCCCCGACTCCTTCAACCCGGATTCGGTATTCGTCCCATTCCGATGATCGTCACTGGGGGTGGCGAATGCAACGCGCGGAGGAAAATGCAGTCGTGATTGGGGAAAGATTGTCATGCAGGGGCCGTATCGCCCTTTTCAACGACACGGCTATGGCTCGCTGAGGTCGGAGCGGACGTGATGCCCCCTATTGCTTCCTGGACGTCGGAGACGAATCGACGGCCTGTCGGACATCGGACTCAACTCGATTCATGTGCCGACGCAGGGTGTCGTAGCCCATGTGCCGGTAGGCCACGGGCCAGCGTGCCCACGCCACGCGACGGATGCCTTCCCGGCGCTCCGGCTCGAAGGAGCGCTCCGGGGTTTGCATCAGGTACCAGTAGGTCGTCTTTACGGCATACGCATCGCCGTCCGGATAGCCGTGCTGGGTGGTGCCGAGGTCCTCCATCACCTGAAGGGTGTCGATTCCCACCTCTTCTTGCACCTCGCGGCGGGCACACGTCTCGATGTCTTCCCCAGGATCCTGTTTCCCCTTGGGAAGGTCCCAAACCCCCCGTCGGTAGATGAGCAGAAGGGCGATCGCGTCGGAGAGCGAACAGGCCACGTATCCCCCGCCGGCCGCAACGGGCATCGGGGGACGGTACGGATCGAGGTTGCAGATGGCGGCGGCGGGCACCGACGCCACCTGGACCGGCGCATCTCCGCTGGGAGCCGACGGGAGCGCCGCGGAATCGATGACGAGGGTCGGGCCGGCGGCCATCTTCTCCCCCGCCGTCAGCGAGGACTGCAGACGCAGGTCGGATCCCGAGACGGCCGGCAGTCCATTTCGACGGACCGTATCGAGAGCGTCGGCATCAGGCAGACTGTAGAATAAAAGCATGGCGCCAACACGCATTTGAAGGAAAGACAACGGAGACTCGCCCTGCGAGTCGGCCTTTTACAGCGGCCAGACGATCGGGGCGACGATCAGAACAGTGATCCAAAGCAGCACTTGCAGAAGTCCGCCCACGCGAGCAAAGTCGAGAAAGCGGTAGTTGCCGGGCCCGTACACCATGAGGTTGGTCTGGTAGCCAATTGGGGTGATAAAGGCCATAGAGGCGACAATGGCAATGCTGACCATGAGAGCCCGAGGGGCGATCCCCTGACTTTCGGCAACCGACATCGCAATGGGAAACATGAGGGCCACCGCCCCATTGTTCGTGACAATATTTGTGAGGATCGCCGTCGCAAAGATGAGGCCTGCAAGAAGGCCGTAGGGGCCGAACACTTTCGTGGCATCCACAATGCCGTTTCCGAGC
>CAYOWD010000097.1:0-14109 GCA_964407535.1 uncultured Salinivenus sp.
GTGCTTTGCAGAGGCCGCCTGTGCTTTGCAGAGGCCGCCTGTGCTTTGCAGAGGCTGCCTCGCACTGCGGATCTGCCTGCCCGCTGCGGAGCTGCCTGCGCACTGCGTAGGTGCCTGCGCTTTGCGGAGTTGCCTGCGCACTGCGTAGGCTGCCCACATCGGAGGGTACGAATCACATCTTCCGCCTTGGCATCTATACTGAAACGGGCGGCCCGTCTGTGTGTAGATTGACGGTTGACGTTGCATTGCTTACAAACATACAGAAGCTGTTTTGTGAGCGGGTACCTCGCCGAGACACAGTGGGCGAAGGGCCATGGAGCGCCCAAATGAGCCTTGTATACCGAACGCTTTCGGTACAGGCGAATGCAGAAGCCCCATGGCACGAGATCCACGAAGTCGCAGGCAGTAAGCGTCTCGCCAAACAGCTTCACACGCTTTCATACCCCAACGAAGCTTGCGGAGTTGGTGTAAATCGGCTCGTCTAGAGACGAGGGATTACGACCGGGTTCGTGGAAATGAATTGGTATGATAGGGCCCTGCTTTAGACGAATAGGCTTTAGACGAACAGGACCGAAGATGCGAGACCAATTTGCGTTTCGGAACTACGTTGCCTTCTGTCCTGCGATCGAAGCACCGTCTCAGGACCACCGTCCCGCCCCCCTTCAATATCCCTCCTTCTGGGGATGACTGCTCGGATCGACGGATCCCCGTGTCTGCTCCCCCATTGACCGGGATCCGTATTCTCCGTACGATTCCTACTCTCCTCCCCCGCTCGACCGACGTTCTCGGATCACCTTAACGGCCCGCTCCGCCTGCTGATAAAACGGCTCCGTCGGCTCCGAAAACGTCTTCACCTTCTCAAACTCCTGAATGGCCTCGTCCAACCGGCTGATTTGCAGCAGGGCCAGTCCCTTCTGGAACCGCGCCGGCACAAAGGTGGAGTCCTCTTCGAGCACCCCGTTGATGGCACGGATCCCCTTCATCGGACTGTTGGTGAGCAGATAGGCCTCCCCCATACGGGTCCGCGCGTCCAGGTCGTCCGGCTGCTTCTCGACCACCGCCTCGTAGGCCGATGCGACGTGCCGCGCCACCCGAGCGCTCTGCGCCCGGTTCTGCTGCTGGGCCACCTTCTGCATCCATCGGTAGAGCAGGTCGGCGGCCCGACGGCGATCCTCCACCGACTCCGTGGCGTCGGCCAGTTGCTGCTGCACGAGTGCGGCGCGGCCGGTGGCCCCGATGCCCGTATAGCGCTGCACGAGCTCGGCTTGCACCTCCTGCTTCCGATCGCCGGTTGCCTTGTCTATCTCGGCACGCAGCGAGTCAATCGAGCCGGTATCCGCCCCGTCCAGGGAACTGCCCAGTTCCTCGACGAGCGATTCGAGATCCGCCGCGTCTCCGCCGGCGGACGTACCCCGATTGGAGGCGCCTCCCGAGGCCGGCCCGGCCCGTCCGGGCGCATTCGGGCCTCCTCCGGACGCGCTCGGGCCGGAGGTCCGCGGTCCGTTGTCGGACGCCGCCGGGGCGGACGCGTCCGTGCTCTCCTCGCTCCACTCATACTGCTGACTCCACTGCGTAACGAAGAAGAATCCCAGCACGATCGCCACCCCGATGCCGACCATCCAGAGGAGTTGGGATTGCATCTCGGCCCGCGAGCCCGCCGCTCCCGCCTCGGCGGACGACGCGTCCCCCTCATCGTCTGCCCCATCTGCTTCCCCTTCCGGTAGATCCGCCGTCACGGGACGCGCATTCTCTGGCACATCCAGGTCCTGCAGCTCCGTTCCGCACTGACTGCAGTAATTGGCCTCGACCGGGTTCTCGAAGCCACACTGATGACAGTACACAGACGCCGGCGCGGGCGTCTCGGCCTCTTCCCGCGCTGCCTCCGGCGCGGAGGCTGCTTCGTCCTCGGGCGGGGGCGGTGCCTCGGGGGACTCATCAGACACGCCAGATGCCTCCTCGTCCCCCACCGACGTACCACAGAACGTGCACTGCTCAGCGTCGTCGGGGACACGAGCACCACAAGAGGGACAAGAACGGTCGTCGTCGGACATACGGGTAGTGCGCAAGCGATTCAAAAAATCGTCAGATCATACGACACCAGCCTACGCTCGTCGGCCCGGGGCATCCGCGGGGAGACGCATCCCCCGTAATCGCCCCCCTCCCGTAGGAAGCCAAGATCCCGTTCTCATCAGGAGGCCTGCGTGTCGTTTTGGTCTTCCTTCTGCGCGTCGTCGACGGCCTCCTGAAATTTATCGGACGGCCGAAAGACCGGCTCAAACCGAGCCTCAATCGGGACAGGCTCATTCGTCTGGGGATTGCGTCCAGTTCGGGGGGCTCGATGCTCCACCTCAAAGACCCCAAATCCGCGGAGTTCAATCCGCTTCCCCTCTTCCATTGCATCCTTCACCGTCGACATAAACCCCTCCACGACGGCTTTGGTCTCGATTTTTGTGAGGCCTGTCCCTTCAGCAATGCGATCTACGATGTCTGCTTTCGTCATAATAGCGCCCCAAACGGTGCGTGAAGGAAGAGTAATCGATACGCTGGGTGAAACGACGGCCTCTAGGCCGGTGATTCCGACTTTTCCACAAATCGACGGGTCTTTTTTCGATTATAGCGTTTTCTACGGGGTTCTGGAAGAAACAATCTCCGACGTGCCCCGAAGGACCTTCTCATCTTTGGCTTCTGTCCGCTTTTTCTTTGTAGGAATCGGTCCGTCTATGCTACGTGCCGTCTTGCTCCTCGTGCTTGCTGCCCTTCCGTTCGCTCCGGCTGTGGGTCAGTCGCCGTCCGGATGGGCCCAGGAGGTACACTACGAGATGGACATCACGCTTCACGCCGACGCCCATCGGTATACCGGGCATCAGGTGCTCACGTACGCCAACCACGCTCCGGACACACTGCGCACGGTGTACTATCACCTGTACTTCAACGCCTTCCATCCCGAATCGATGATGGCCGAGCGCAACCGGCAACTGCCCGACCCCGATGGACGAGTGGTGCCCCGTGTTTTTCACCTGACGCCCGACGAGCAGGGCCGGCACCGCATCCAGTCGCTCACGCAGGACGGACAGTCGGTGTCCTACGACATCCACGACACCGTCATGCGTGTGGACCTTGCCACCCCAATCCCGCCGGGCGACTCCAGCACCTTCGAACTGGACTGGACCGCCCAGGTGCCCCTCCAGACGCGCCGCAGTGGGCGGGACAGCCGGGGCGATAGCATCGACTACACGATGACGCAGTGGTACCCCAAGATGGCCGAATACGATGAACGGGGCTGGCATGCCAATTATTACGTCAACCGGGAATACTACGCCCCGTTCGGGTCCTTCGATGTCGAACTCACCCTACCAGCCGAATACACGGTGGGGGCCACCGGGGTCCTCCAAAATCCAAATGAGGTGGGCCACGGCTACGACATCGAGGGCAACGGCACGTGGCGCCCCCCCGATGGGACACCGAACCAAGACTCTCTCACCTGGCACTTCACGGCGGAAAACGTACACAATTTCGCCTGGTCGGCCGATCCCGACTACGTCCACGACAAGGTGACGGCCGACGGCACCACGCACCATATCCTCTACAAGCCCGAGGTGGCCGAGCAGTGGGAACCGCTCACGTCGGACATGCCGAAACTCACGGCGTTCTTCAGCCGGGAGTACGGCGAGTATCCGTACCCGCAGATGACGGTGGCCCAAGGCGGGGACGGGGGCATGGAGTATCCCATGTTCACCGTCGTCAGCAGCTACAATCGTCCCGACTTCGACACGAAGCGCGGACGGCTGTCCGTGCTCGGCACCACGGTGCACGAGTTTGCGCACATGTGGTACTACGCCGCCCTCGGCAGCAACGAGGCCGATTACGCCTGGATCGACGAGGGCTTCACGAGCTACGCCACCTCGGAAGGGATGGCCCATCTCACCGGCGGGTCCGCCTCCCACTCGCCCGCCGTCATTGCCCGTTTTCAGAAGCTGGGTCTCTTCGAATCGCTGAATACCCCTGCAGACTGGTTTGAAACGAACATTGGCTACGGCGTTGCATCCTACCCCGGCGGCGAAATGGTGGTCGACATGCTCGGCTACGTCATCGGCGACGAGACGCGCGACCAGTGGTTCAAGCGCCTGTTCCGCGAGCGTAAGTTTCAGCACCCTGATCCCTTCGACCTCGAACTGTTTGCCGAGCAGGAGAGCGGCCTCATGCTCGACTGGTACTTCCACCAGTTTACGGGATCCACGCGCACACTCGACGACGCCATTACGGACCTGGATCAGACCCCAACCGACACCGGCTACGAGGCCACCCTCACGCTCGAACGAAAGGGCGAGGCCGCCCTGCCCCACGACCTCAAACTGACCCTGGCCGACGGATCGACGCAGTGGGTGAACGTGCCCCTTGCCAGTATGCACGGCCACAAGCCGGTGCCGGACGACTGGATCGTGACTTCGCCCTGGCCGTGGGTCCAGCCCGGAAAGACAATTACGATCGAGGTCCCCACCCCCGTCGAAACGGCCACACTCGACCCCAACGAGCGGACGCCGGACCTGAACCGCCTCAACAACAGCACCGATTTTCCCCTCAAAACACGCTTCCTCCACGCGCCGGAGTCGAACTGGTCCCAGTACGAGCTCGGCATTCGCCCTCTGGCCGGATATGCGAATCACTTCGGCCCCGGCGGCGGCGTGCAGGCCCGCGGGCAGTACTTCCTGGGCGACCGCACCGCCCGCGCCACCCTCACCCTCTGGCCTCGGGTGCTCGCGTCGAACGGAGACGCTCCCACTCTCGGTTCATCCTTTCAAAGCCTCGACGACGGCGACTGGTTCAGCGGCCTTGACTACGAGCTCCGCTATCAGCACACGTTTCCCCCGTTCGGCCCGCGCTCCACGATCGAGGCACAGGCCGCGAAGCACCTCGGCGTCCTCGAAAATGCGCTGTCGGTCCATGTCCCACTTCGCTCACCCCGCACGGACGTAGAGGAAACCCTCGACCTCTCCCTGGTTCATCAATATGCCCGAAGCGACCGCGCCTTCGGCCTGCCCGCAACCCGCATCACCTGCTTCGACACCACTACTGGAGGCGCCTGCTTCTCTCCGCTGGTCGTCCCGTGGACCCGCTCCCACGTCCTCTCCACGCGCCTGCACTACGAGATTGCGGACGGCGCGGATCGCGTGTCGCTTACAACCGATGTCGGCAGCGCCCTCGCCGACAACTTCCGCTCCTCCCAGCCCCCCCGGAGGTCTCCCCCGCCCCTGCGGGCAACCCGGGTGTCCCTCCGGGCCCAGCATGCGACCTCGCTCGGTCCCCTCACCGGCACCGCCGCGCTGCACACGGGGCTCGGCGCCAACGACCTCGTCGACTTCAAGCAATTCGTGCTCGGCGGCCGCGCCTTTGAGCAGCAATGGCGCGCCGACGCCTACCGACAGGCCGCGGGCATTTTCGAATCCCCGACCCAGGACGCCCACCTCGTGGGCTTCGGTCCATCGGGGCCGGTGGCCTACCTGCGCGCCAAGTCGTTTGGACTGACCGGGGAAAACGTCCTCTCGGGGCGTCTCTCAATCGGGGGCACACCGTTTCCGACCCTCAATCCGCTTTCGCCCCTCGACCTGTCGCTCTTTTCCGGCGTCGGCACCGTGTGGAATGAGGGAGCCTTTTTTGCAGGACTCGACTCCGACAAGGTGGTGGGCGACGCCGGCTTCGGCGCTCGCTACCGTGTGTCGTCCATTCCCCACCTCGACCGCTGGACCGCTCAGTCCGATGTGCTCAGCAACCTGGACGTGGTTGCCAAATTCCCGATCTGGGCCAGCGATCCGCAGCTCTTGCCGAACGGCAATGACGAATTCGCCTTCCGCTGGCTCATCGGCATCGAGCTCTAAGAATTGTAGGTGTGTACGTAGAGCAAATCCGATGCGACACATACATACGTACACACGTCCAAACGTACACACTCTACTCATCGGACTCCCGCATTTCCCGCTGTCGCATGGGCATCGCGTCGATCGTGTCGAAGACGGAGCGCGTGCGGACCGGTTCGGCGTCGCGGCGCTTTTCGGTGCCGTCCTTCCCCACGAGAATTACACGGAAGGCGTCCGGGGGCACATCGAAGCGGTTGTATAGCCGCTCCACGGCGGCGTCGGTTAGCGGGTGCCGATCTGCCCCCGGCCCCGTCCGCAGCGTGCCGCTGGTCCCCCCTACGACGGTAAGAAGCAAAAGCGCGCGGTCCCGGAAGCCCTCGTCGCGTCCTTCAAACTGATCGTCTTGATTGACGAGCCGCTCATCTCCATTTGACGGGGCAAAAACGAACAGGAGGCGATGCTCCCACTGATGGTCGTCGAGCCGAAAATCAACGGAGTCGGAGGGAGACTGAGCCATGGCGATACACGGTGTCATGACGAGCCCCCACACGACAAGAAACCGCATACGGATCGTTGATCCGGATGAACAAAGTCCGTTTCGAGTGGTCCCCCCGTCCAGCGGCGCCTAGTGGGGGTGCGATTGCGTACGGAGAGTTCCGTTTCCCGACGAGCCGAGGTTGCGCTGAAAGCGCGCAGCCGAAAAGAGGTCGTAGCCGTCGGGACGCGTCGCCCCACACACCCGAGCGGCAAGAAGCCGCCCCATCCGGAACCCGTACCCCAGGCCGTGCCCGGTGAAGCCGGTCGCAAACACACTGTCCGGATGCTCCGGCACGCTCCCCACCACGGGCCGTCCGTCCGGCGAGAAGCCCATCGTTCCCGCCCATCGCCGCCGAATATTTAGGTCCTGCGTCCACGGAAAATGGGTGTGCAGATACCGTTCGATGGTGGCCTGCACGGCGGGGGTTGTCGACGTCGATCGGCCCTCTTCCGCGTCGCGATGCTGATGCCGTCCCCCTCCTGCAAGGACCTCTCCACTGTCCAGCTGCCGCACGTAGAAGTCGCCCCAATGGGAATAGACCGGCATTGGAATGACCCGGGCGCCGGTCGACGCCGTCGCCAACATCTGGCCGCGGACTGGACGCACGTAGGACGAGAGCGACGGCACGAGCGAAGGGAGCGACGCCCCCATGGCCAGCACCGTCCGCCGCCCGCTGAATCGAAGATCCGGGGTGTCCAACAGCACCTCCCTCCCGTCCCAGTGGATGTTCTCGACCGGCAGGTGAAGATGGAGATCGGCATCACTCGCATCAGTCAGATACTGCACGAGCCCCAGCGGATCGACCACGGCGTCCGTCGTGACATACAGTCCGCCGTGCAGCCCCGTCGCACTTAGTCGGTCGTTGGTTTCGTTCCCATTGAGGTAGACCACCGGGGCCCCGGCGGTCCGCAGCCGTCCGACCCCGTCTTTCAAATGCTTCTCTTCCTGCTTATCACCGGCAACGGTTAGACTCCCGTCCGAGACCCAATCCACAATGGGGGCTGGCAGCTCCGATGCCATGAGATCCCGATTTTCCCGCGTAAAGTCCCACAGACGACGAGCCGTCCGCTCGCCGTACCGCTCAATCGTTGAGAGATAGTCGTACGCCGTTTCCTGCAGCACGAATCCCGCACTCTGCCCGCTTGCTCCAGCCCCCAACGAATGCGCCTCCACCAACGCCACGTCCAACGACGGATCGCGACGCCCAAGCCAGTAGACCGTAGAGGCCCCCACCACGCCGCCCCCAACCACGACAACGTCGTAGGCATGGGTGTGCTTACGGTGTGCTTGCTGCCAAAACGAGATCGACATACTACGTCCCGAACCTGTGCGGAGGTCGCTAACCACTTCGCTTACGCCGCCCCCTTCCAAACGTCCAACAAACCTCCTTCCGTAGAACCCGCTCCCACCCCACTCCGGGTTCCCGTCTGCTCGAAAGCCGCAACAGCCCTGTCGGGAACAGCATCGGTCCCCTACGTGCAATGGAGTAGGTTCTACGGATGGACCGCCCCCACGGTTCAGGACAGTCCGTCCTTAACGGCAACAACATCGTGCTCTCTGCGGTGCCCGGGAGGGCGATTCAAGAACAGCGTTATGCCAAATCCGCTTATAAAATTCGGGATTGCAGAAGCACCGATATAGACGCAAGCATATGGGGGACACTCACAGCTTCCAACGGAGCCTGTGGCGTCGGTATTACGGCCTCCATGCCTCTACCGCCCCACTTCTTCCGACAGGAATCGACCGATGGCAAGAGCACCTCCTGCCCCCAGAAGCATTCAACCGCCCTCGCCCTCTCCCCTATGTCTCCTCCGCTCCCACTTCAACGACAATGCGTCCACGCACGCCGCCGTCAAGAAGCGCCTGACTTGCCTTCGGCACCTCGTCGAGCGCAATCGTGCGGGCCGTCATTTGCTCGAAGTCCTCATCCGACAAGGCCGACGCGATCCGACGCCACGCCGTCTGTCGCCGCGGCGTAGGGCACGTGTTGGAGTCGATGCCGAGCAAGTTGATGCCGCGCAGAATAAACGGAAAGACCGACGTGCTCAGCTCATGCCCCGCCGCATTGCCAAACGAGGCCACACTACCATGCCGCTTGAGCTGCGCGAGCAGCGTCGCAAGCGTGCGCCCGCCGACGGCATCGATCGCCCCGGCCCACTTGCCCGTTTCCATCGGGCGTTTCGGCCCGTCCTCAAGAGCCCCGCGCGAGATAATGCGGTCGGCCCCGCGCTCCCGCAGATAGTCGTGTGCGTCTCCACTTCCACTCGCCGCCACCACCTCGTAATCGAGAATGTCGAGAAGGGTTACCGCCATGCTGCCCACCCCCCCGGACGCCCCCGTCACGACGATCTCCCCCTCCTGCGGCGTTACGTCGTGCTCCTCAAGCGCAAGCACCGAAAGCATCGCTGTAAATCCCGCCGTTCCGGCCACCATCGACTGCTTGGGGGTCAGGTGCTTGGGTAGCCGCACCAGCTTATTGCCATCCACCTTCGCCTGTTGAGAATAGCCGCCCCAATCCACCTCGCCCAACTCCCAGCCGGTACCGATGGCATAGTCACCCGCCGACAGATGATCCACATTGCTTTCCTGGACCCGCCCCACGAGATCAATGCCCGGGACAATGGGGTACCCTCCCCGCACAATCTTGCCGGCCCCCGTCACCGCGAGCGCATCTTTGTAGTTCAAACTCGAATAGAGGACCTCCAGCCGAACTTCATCGGGACCCGCAGCCGGCAAATCATCAACAGTGAGCTCCCGAACGTCAACGGTAAGGGTGCCATTCTCTCGATCGAGAATAAGCGCATCAAACATAAGAAGCGACGGTCCAGTGAAAAGACAATCATAATGAAACGCCCCCATCCACGCTCGATGTGCGTGAGGGGGAAATACCGAATCAACGTCCCCGCGTCCAAACAATAGCCGTTGGCTCGCGAAAACGGAAATGTGCTCAGCACCAACGTATTTTCAGCTCCAGAAAAGCCAAGACGGACGGGGAAAAGCAATAGACGTGAGGGAAGAACGCGGTCCGACCAATTTCGGCGGCCCCAAACAATGGCTTCTTATTTAATACACAGTAATTAAAGTTGACGAAGAGAAAACGGGCCCGGGACGCGTCCAGAGTTTTTCAGAACGTCGCTCATAAGAAACGAAGGTTCGTCCCCCGATACCGGCCGTTCTCGATCTGACGTACGCCCCTTCCGCTAAGCCGACTCTGCCTCCTGATAGGAACCAAACAACCAGTTGCCCGGCGCCTCGGGATCGTCACTGAGATGGAATTCAGTGACTACGTCGAGAAACTCCTTGCGGGTGAGGTAGCCTTTTTCATCCACATCGAGCTTTTGAAAAGCCACCGTCCCGTCCCCGTCCTCTCCGCGGAAGGATTGGAAGAACCGTAGGTACTCGTCTTCCGAGATTACCCCGTCGTTGTCCTCATCGAGGGTATCGAAGATGGCCCGGGCAAGTCCCTGAATGTACGAATTGATCAGTACGTCGGAGTCGATGACCTCTTGCTCGTGGGCCAGCCAGTCTTCAAGCGTGAGCTGGTCTTCGTCCTCAGTTCCGGACAGAGATTGGGCGTTCGTCCACATGCGCAGAATTTCCTCTCGGACGGCCTCTCGCTTCGAGGAGCCTTCTTTGTAGTCCCGCAAGTCGGACAGTCGGTCGGCCACGTCGATGAAGTCCTGCCGTTCCAGGACCCCGTCTCCATTGTAATCGAGCACGTTGAAAAAGTGGACCTGCTTGGCTCTCTGCAGTTCAGTCATCACACCCGAGCGATGTATTCAAGGACCAAGGAAAAAGACCCCACTGGATGTTCAGCAACAGTGCTCGTCGTTTGGCATCGGACCGCCAAGTTCATTGGGACGAATAGGACCAAGTATTTTTAACAACAAAAAAACGGCCCTCCTCGATCTCAACTCTCCACGTCGTCGAAGTCGAGTGCAGCCGAATTGATGCAATACCGCTTGCCCGTCGGATCCGGCCCATCCTCAAACACATGTCCGAGATGAGCGTCGCACTCGGCACAAACAACCTCTGTGCGCGTCATGCCGTGACTGTGATCGGGCTTCAATTCAACGTTGCCCTCTTCGAGCACGTCGTAAAAACTCGGCCATCCGCTCCCCGACTTGAACTTGGTGTCCGAATCAAACAACGGCGTGTCGCAGACGACGCAACAGTACCGCCCGTCCTCATCGTGGTCCCAGTACTTTCCGGAAAACGCGCGCTCCGTTCCCGCCTCCTGGGTGACGTGGTACTGCTGATCGGAAAGCTGCCGCCGGAGCTCCTCGTCCGACGGTCGATTATCGGTCTGAGCCATGGGTCTCATCACTTTCGAAATAAAGCGCGCGTACTGTGCACGGAGGGCGTCATTTACGACGAACGGTCGTCCGTTGGCGACTCGCCTTCTTCGACCTCGTCGGAGGTCCCGTCCCGCGATGCCTCATCTTGCTCCACCGGCGCCCCGTTGGTCGAAATCTCTTCCATCGAGTCCGCTTCGCCGTTCACCAGCCGCAGCACCTCGCTGCCGGGCACCTCCTCCCGCTCAATCAACAACTCGGCCAGCCGGTCAAACGCCTCCCGGTTCTCCACGAGGGTATCGACTGCTCGCTGGAACGCATTGGCGGTGATGCGCTGGATTTCCTCGTCGACCTCCCGGGCCGTCTCATCGCTGTAATCGCGGCCCTTGGCGAGCTCCTCGCCGAGGAAGACGTTGCCCTGATCCTCGCCGAGGGCAATGTGCTTGAAGCGCTCGCCCATGCCCCAGTCCAGCACCATCTTGCGGGCCATCTGGCGCACCTGCTTGAGGTCGTTCTCGGCCCCGCTGGTGGCCGTATCGAAGATGACGTCCTCCGCGGCCCGCCCCCCCATAATGACGGCCAGTCGGTCCAGGATGTAATCGAGCCGGTACAGGTACTTGTCCTTCTCCGGAAGCTGCTGGGTAACCCCCATGGCCTGTCCCCGGGGCACAATCGTCACCTTATGCACCGGATCGGCGTTGGCCAGCACGGCAGCCACAATCGCGTGACCCGCCTCGTGGTAGGCCAGCAGCTTTTTCTCTTCTGCGTCTAGCGCGAGTCCCTCTCGCTTCAGGCCCATAATGACCTTGTCGCGGGCCTCCTCGATGTCACTTTCCTCAATCGACTCGTGCTCGTACCGACCTGCCAGGAGCGCCGCCTCGTTTAGCAGATTTTCGAGGTCCGCCCCACTAAAGCCGGGCGTGCTTCGAGCAATCTCTTCCAGATCCACCTCCTCGCTCATCGGCTTGTTCTCGGCGTGGATCTTCAGAATCTCGTACCGTGCCTGCTTGGTCGGAAGATCCACGGTAATCTGCCGGTCGAACCGCCCCGGTCGCGTGAGCGCCGAGTCGAGAATGTCGGGCCGGTTGGTGGCCGCCATCACGACGATGCCCTCATTCTCCTCGAAGCCGTCCAGCTCCGAGAGCAACTGGTTGAGGGTCTGCTCCCGCTCATCGTTTCCGCCCCCGAGTCCGGCCCCTCGTTTCCGGCCAATCGAGTCGAGCTCATCGATGAAGATGATGGCAGGGGAAGTCTCCTTGGCCTCGCTAAACATGTCGCGGACCCGAGACGCCCCCACGCCGACGAACATCTCCATGAAGTCGGATCCGGAGACGCTAAAGAAGGGCACCTCGGCCTCGCCGGCCACGGCCCGTGCCAGGAGGGTCTTTCCCGTCCCCGGCGGCCCCACCAGCAGGACGCCTTTCGGCACCTTGCCGCCGAGGCGCTCAAACCGCTCCGGCGTCTTCAAGAACTTGATGATCTCCCGCAACTCTTCCTTCGCGCTGTCCGCACCGGCCACGTCGTCGAAGGTCGTATCTTCTTCGCCTTTGTCAAAGAGCTTGGCCTTGCTCTTCCGGACGGAAAAGAGGCCTTGTCCCTGCGCCTGCATGCGGCGGAGGAAAATGTAGCCCACCCCAAAGAGCAGCAACACCGGCAGAAGCCCCATAATGACGAGGCTCCACGGGAACGAACTTTCCGGTTCGGTCACGACCTCCACCTCCTTCGACTCCAGGAGCGTCATCAGCTCCTCATCCCCGAACGAGGGCAGGTACGTCACAAAATTGTCGTACTGAACCGTATTGCCCTGCTCCGTCCGCGTCGCCGTCGACTTCAATTTGCCATTGACATTGTTGCCCTCCACGACAACACGCTCCACATTTCCGCTCTGGAGCTGCTTCCGGAACTCGCTGTAGCTAATGCGCTCGCCGCCGGAGGCTCCCTGTCCCCAGTAGCCGTAGGCCCAAAGCGCAAACAGCGTTGCCAGTACAACCCAGATAATGAGACGCCATCGGCCGCCGCTAGGCGACTGTCCCGGGACACCCCCGCCCTCATTTTCGTCCGTGTCAGGAGTTCGGTTAGCCACGTCAGGTAAACTGCTTGGTCCTTATAATCAAATGTCGTCGGGGCCCGGCGGCCGTAATGGCTCATCTCAACGCCGAGCCCCCTCTCTATACTCCGTTGTACATGCCCCCGCAAGGATTGTGTCTTCATTTGGGAGAAGGTCCTGTTATAGGACTTTGTCGGCAAGTCGGTCCCTACCTTCGTCCGAAATTCGTTCAGTCCCTCCACTGCCCTCCGCTCCTTCCGGGCCGCCGAGCCCCCCCCAATGGCACAAAACGCCTCCTCCTCGAAAAAATATGTCCGGTATGCAACTGTCCTGCCTGCCCTCCCCCTCCACTTGCCTCTGACCGGTGCCGTCGGTTATCATATCGATGGATACCGCTTAACACGTTCTCCGAAAACGGTGGAGAGTCTCATGTCCGCCGTCCCTGCCTCGCCTCGCACTCTCGTTCCTGAACTCCCCCTCCCATGTCTGGACCCGTTTCTCCCCCCAATGATGCATTTCCATTCGACCAGGAGGTCGTGTGGACCCCGGACCCGGAGGTCGTGACGGACGCAAATCTGACCCGGTTCATGGACACCCATGACCTTCCGGACCTCGACCGCCTGCGGGCCCGCGCGACCGACGACATTGCCTGGTTCTGGGACGCGGTGATGGAGGATCTGGGCATTGAGTTTTACCGGGACTACGATGCCATCATCGACCGTACCGACGGGCCTCAGCGTCCGCAGTGGTGCGTCGGCGGGACGATGAACATTGTCCACAACCTCCTCGACAAGTGGCAGGGCACGCCGGTCGAACAGCGGACGGCGCTCCGATGGGAGGGAGAGGACGGCGCCACCGAGACGCTCACGTACGGGGCACTCCACCGGCGCGTGTGCCGCTGTGCCAATGCGCTCCGCGAGATGGGCATCGGTCCCGGAGATCGCGTTGGGCTCTACATGCCGATGACGCCGGAAATTGTGGTGGCGTTTCTCGCCATCGTCAAGGTGGGGGGCGTGCTGCTTCCCCTCTTCAGCGGATACGGGGTCGGCGCCCTCGTAACGCGACTGCAAGGGGCCCAGGCAAAGGCGCTGTTCACCGCGGACGGCTTCACGCGTCGCGGTCGGTCCATCCGCATAAAGGACACGGCCGACGAGGCGGTGGCACAGTGCCCGTCGGTGGAGCATGTGATTGTGCACCGCCACCTTAAGGCGGACGACGTGTCGATGACCGACGGCCGCGATGTCTTCTGGGCCGATGCCCTGGCGGGCCGCGACGACGACGCCTACACCGAACGGACCGCGGCGGAGGATCCGGTCATGATCATCTACACCAGCGGCACCACCGGGCCGCCGAAGGGGACGGTGCACACCCACTGCG
>CAYOWD010000098.1:0-8108 GCA_964407535.1 uncultured Salinivenus sp.
CGACGAGACGCGCACCCTTCTGCAGTCGCAGGGGGTCCAACCCATCGTCCCCATCGACACGTCGTGGCTGGCCGTGGCGCACGTGGACGAGATCACAGCGGTTGTGCCGGGCGCCGACGGCCCGAAGCTGGCCATGCCCTCCCCTGACATCATGACCCGTCTCCTGCTTGCAGTAACAGAGATCGGCGTGCAGGACGGACGCACTCACTTCCACCGCGGGCGACACAAAGCACACTGTCAATTCCTCCACCTCTTCTTTAATGCGAAACGCCTGGAAAGAGGCGACACTCAATACTCCGACCTGGACGCCGCAGCCATTCGTCGAATGTGCAATCTCCTTGGCAATCCCGAGGATATCCTTGTCAGGAGCTACGACGAGACGAGTGTCGAGACGCTCTTCGAGAACCAGTATCAGATCAATGAGTGCATTCGCACCCAGCGTCTGGACCCAATTCAACACCGGCTCTGCCGCTGTACAGGACGAAGCCGCACGGACATTCTTCCCCTCCCGGTCTACTTCCATGTCCCCAATTCCACCACCCTCACCGACCCGTGGGGCAAGGCGCTTGCCGAAACCCGCACGCCCAACGTCGTCAACATGCAGGTCCTCAATACCGACCCGGACCCGCACCTGCTGGTGCCCGATCCCTGCGGCCCGCGTCTGCCCCGCCCCGCGGCGCACGAGGTGGTCCGCTCCGTGCTGGACAGCATCGGACGCCCGAAGACCCCCGTGCACCTGCCGCAAACCAAGCAGGACGGGGAGCGGGGATTTCAGTTTTGGGCGTGGCCGTTTCTGAAGATCCAAACGGTGGCCCTGTTTTTTACCCGCGAGACGTCCGAGGGACGCCTCCTCACGGACACCGAACGCCGGCAGATCATCAGCGTCATCAAACGGGAGCAGGCATTCAGTGCCCTTCGGCCCGTTCTCCAACAGGCCGTTCACGACACCCGGAAAACGCTCCTCCGCATCAACGACGGCGCGGCGGCGCTCCTCGACGACGAAGGGATCTTCACGGCCTGGTACCGGCTGTTCATCCCGGAAGACACCGTCGACGTCGTGGCCGCCTACACCCAGTCGGTGCTCGCCCGGCTCGGCTGTACGGTCCATTTTGTCGACGCCTGGTTCTACCACACCGGCGCGGGCGGCGTCCACTGCGGGACCAGTGTGCTCCACAAACCGCCCTCCGCCGATTCGTCGGCGACGTCCGACCGGTCCCCCTGGTGGGAGAACTATTCCTCCCTGGTCCCCCCCGACACCTCCTACAACCCGTACGACACCGCCTACCCTTCTTCCTCCTGACGAGCCGCTTCCGACATGGACCCCGAACCGTCTCCCCCCGCCTCGTTTTCGAGTTTGCGGACGGATACTCCCCAAACGTTCGTGCTGTCCGAACCCAGCGCCGAGATCTACAGCGACTTCAATCACACGGGGCAGATCGAGTATGTCGAGGAGCGTGCGCTCCTCGGCCGGCGGGCCGGCAGCATCCTGTTGCCGTTCTTCAAGTCGACCCTCGTCCATGACGAAACGAGGTTGTATGACGAATACCTCACGCCGGTCCACATTCGCCCGGCAGCGCCCCACTCCGTGCAGCCCGGCGATACGCTTGAACTGGAGTACGTGCACGGCGGCGATCAGCCGCGCGTGGCGCTCTACCGGCAGGCGGACGACGCCCCGGGCGGGTGGAACCATGTGCTCGGCATCTATGCGGTGGGGACCTCCGGGGATGCAGTGGGGCCGGATGAGGAACACGTGCCGATTGAGGTGCCTGCCGACTGGACCGGCGAGGACTTCCTGATGTGTGCCACCACGCTGGCCGGCGATCCCTACACGCTCGGGCCGCTCGAAGAGAATCCCCCTCCGCCGGCCCCAGCCGGGTTCTCCCATGAGACGCTCCGCCCCGGCGAGGTCTGGATGCGCCTCCGTTCCGCGCCGACCGACGCCCCCTCCCCGAAACGGAGACGAACGGCCCCCCCGGCAGAGGCCCCCTCCACGGACGACCTCGCGCTGTTCCAGATTGCTCCGTTTCTGCTGCAAAGCAACCTGGAGCCCGCTCACCGCCTGTACGCCGTCTCCAAGCCGGAAAACCACAACTGCGTGTACGACCTCATCGAGGCCTGCTGGAAGGCGTTCGGGGCCCCCGGGGCGTTCGATCGCGATTTCGGCCGCCCCATCCCCGCAAGCACGCCGGATTCGCTCGGAGAGGACCCCACCGTCCAGTCGGGAAACTGTCTGTTGAGCCCGGACACAATGTACCTCATCGACGGCACCCAGTATCGGGACTTCTGGGCGCAGGACCAGATGGCGATCGGCTACTGCAGCGCCCCCGGCGAGGATCGGGCCTTCAACGTCGCCCTCCACTGCAAACGGGAGAACGGCCTCGGCAAATTCGTGAGCAACGAGATGGAAGACCCAAGTGACGAGGCGCCGCTGTTCGTGTTCGACAGCCTCTTGAAATCCGAGGGGGAGGGGAAGATGACCGACTACGGCGGCAACATCGCGGTGACGCCGCCGGTGCCGACGGAAACGGATCCCGAGAACACGCCGGAGGCCGGTCCCCCCGTCCCCGCACATCCCGCTGCGCCCCACGGCAAGCTGGTCCTCGGCGACTGCGCCAACCCGGCCCGTGAGGACAGTGCCGAGCAGGGCACCGGCGTCGTTCACGATCAGACGCGCACCTTCCTGCAGTCGCAGATCGTCCAGCCGATCATTCCCATCGACACCTCCTGGCTGGACGTGGGGCACGTGGACGAGATCATGACGTTTGTGCCGGCCCCGAACGCGCCGAGCGACCGCCCCGCGAAACTGGTCATGCCCGGCCTCGCCCTCATGGACACGCTCCTGGATCGCACGACGGCGGTTGACGTGGCAGAGGGGCGCACGCATTTCCACCGTGGGCGGCACACGGGACACAATCGGCTCCTGAAGACAATCATCGAGAAGGATAACGAGGACACTCGGTCCCTCTTTGCCGCGAGCTACGCCGAGACGAGCGTCGAGATGTTCTGCGAGCCCGATACGAAAACGCTCAACGACACCATTCGCAACCGGTTTCTCGACCCCATCGAAGACCGGCTCTGCCAGTGTACCGGGCTGAGCAAATCGGAGGACGTGCTCCGCCTCCCGATGTACTTCGAGCTTGCCGACGCCACCCAGCTCGGCAATCCATGGGGAGAGGCCCTTGCCAAAGCCCGCATGCCCAACCTCGTCAACATGCAGGTCCTGACGACCGGCCCGGAGGAGACCCACCTGCTGATGCCCCGTCCCTGCGGCCCCCGCCTCCCGACCGACAAGGCTGAAACGGTCGTTCGGTCCGTGCTGAACGACACCGGGCAGGAGGGAACAGAGGTGTGTCTTCCGAAGGAATCCCAAGACCACCAGCCGGGATTCCCGTTCTGGGCGTGGCCGACCCTGGACGCCGACACGCTGGCCCTGTTTTTTACCCACCGGAAGCCCAGTGGGCAGTGCGTAAACGAAGCCGAACGCAAACAGATGATCGACGTCATCAAACAAAACGAGTCCCCCGATGCCCTTGCGGACGCTCCTCTCCGGCAGGCCGTTCGCGACACGCGGGACACCATCCTCGCGGCCAACGGGGGCCCGGACCGACCGATCGTCGGGCCCGACGGCAACAAGGCGACGCTCCTCAACGACAAGGGGAAATTCACCAACTGGCACCGCCTCTTCATTCCGGAAGACACCGTCGACATTGTCGAAGCCTACACCGCGTCGGTGCTCAAAGAGGTTGGCTGCACGGTGCACTTCGTCGATGCCTGGTTCTACCACTGCGGGGGCGGGGACGTCCACTGCGCAACCAACGTCCTCCACACGCCGCCCACCGCCCAGTCGCTGAGCGAGGCCGGACGCCGCCCCTGGTGGGAGCACTACCCTGCCCTCGCCGCCGACGACGTGAACACCGCCTACGACCCGGCAGACACGGTCTACCATTCGTCAGACCCAGCATCCTGACGAACTGCCCGCGACGCCACCGGCCCCGCCCCTACCGTCCCGGTCCATTCCACGTCAGCCAGGCGAAATTTCGTCACGAGGGTGCGGGGCCGCACGGCGCGAATCGAAATTGTCCGGGAATAAACAATTCCTACGACGATCTTTCTTAGCGCCATACTTTTTTCTACCTTTGTTTAACTACAAGATAAGCTGCGCACGATGCTCCCGGGCATGTCCCTGCCCCAGTTGTGGAGCGTTCGCACGTTGCACGCCCCCCTCCTCCCTCCTGGCACATGCCCAGGTAGTCCTCAACAGGAGATTTGCCCCACCGACCGAGTTCTCGAATATGGATGGAGATCAAGCAGACTCGTCTAGGCCTACCCTGAATACAGGCAGTTCGCACCGGCTTGTGCTTTGCGGTCCCGGCGCCGCCCTGTACAGCGACTTCGACCACAAGGGACGAGTTGAAGACTCCCCCGAGGAGCGTGCCGCCCACGCCAAGCGGCCCGGCAGCATCCTCCTTCCGGTCTTCAGGGCCTCTTCCCTTCGGGACGAATACTTAACCCCGGTGCACGTCCGCCCGCTGGGCCAGCCTCCTCCGGAGGGCAGCGAGTTCGTGCTACAGTTCGAGCATGTGAACGACCGCAAGCGCGTGGTCGTCTACACCGAGGAGAACCGGAAGCGGGTGCTTGGTCTCAACCCCCAGCTGGACACCGTACAGATCCCAGTGTCGCCCAATTGGACCGGCGAGCACTTCTTGTTGCACGCCCTCACGCTGGCCGGCGATCCCAGACGGCCGTCCCCCAGTGACCCATCGCCCCGGTCTCCCCTCGATCCGTCCACGCCCATTTACGATACGATCGAGCCCGGCGAGGTTTGGATTCGCCTCCATCCCCGACACGACGGCCCCGACCACACCGAAAACGACGACATCGCCCTCTTTCTCATTGCTCCGTTTCTCCTGCAAAGCAACCTGGCCCTCGCCGATCGGCTCTACCTCATCTCCCGGCGGGTCAACCACAATAGCGTGTACGACATCATGGAGGCCTGCTGGACGGCCTTCGAAACGGGCCCATTCGACCGCAATTTCGGCCTCGAATTTCCCGCGAGCCTGCCTCGGCGCCGGTCCCAGCCCGAGGGCCCGACGATCGACACCCCCACTGTCGATGCTCCCGGGAACGCCCTGTTGAGCCCGGACACGATGTATCTCATCAACGGCGACAAATATTTGGGAGACGCCTGGGTGCAGGACTCCATGGCAATCGGCTATTGCAGCGCCCCCGGCGATCAGCGGGCCTTCAACGTCGCACTCCACTGTAAGCGGAGAGGCGGCCTCAGCAACTTCGTGGCCGATGAAATGAGAGACCCGGACGACCGGCTCTTCGTCTTCGACGCCCTCTTTGAGTCCGGCCCGGAACGGGACACCACCGACTACGGCGGCAACATCGCGGTGTCCCCGCCGGTGCACCAGGGCACAGAATCTGATCCCAAACGCCGGGCCGGGCCGCCCGTCCCGGCGCACCCGCCGGCTCCCCACGGAAAGATTATCCTCGGTGACTGCGACAACCCGGACCGGTCCCGAAGCGGCCTCGTCCACAACGAGACGCGTCACTTCCTGCAGTCGCAGACCATCCAGCCGATCGTCCCCATCGACACGTCGTGGCTGGCCGTCGGGCACGTGGACGAAATCATGGGATTCGTGCCGACCGCCCCCCCCCTCTACCCGGTCCGCGCAACTGGCCATGGCCAGTCCCCGCGTCATGGACCAGCTGTTGCGGGAGACGAAGAAGGTGCCCATGGAGGAGGGACGCACCCACTTCCACCGTGGGCGCCACAACGAACACCACACGCTCCTCAAGCACGTCATCGGCGACAATCCAGAACGTGTCGTGGAGGGAAGGGACAAGTCTGTTCGGGAGCTTTTCGTAGAGAGCTACGCGGAGACGCGCCTCGAAACCCTCTACGACGGACGGGCGCGGACGGTGAGCCGGCGTCTTCGCACGCGGTTTCTGCGCCCCATCGAGCGGCGGATCTGCCAGTGTACCGGGCTGACGTCCCCGGACGACGTCGTGCGCCTTCCGGTATACTTTGATTACTACAATCCCACCCAAAGGACCCAGTCCTGGGGACAGGCCCTCGCCGACTCCTGCACCTCCAACCTCGTCAACATGCAGGTCCTCAATACCGACCCGGACCCGCACCTGCTGGTGCCCCGTCCCTGCGGCCCCCGCCTCCCGCCGGAACAGACCGAAGATGTCGTGCGCTCCGTGCTGGAGGAGATCGGCCGGGGCGTCCCCCACGTATGCCGTCCTCAGGACAAGAGGGACAACCAGCCTGGATTTCCGTTTTGGGTGTGGCCGAACCTGACGATCGACACGCTCGCCCTGTTCTTCACCCGCCGGAAGCAGGGGGGAGCGTTTATAACGGACATCGAACGGGACCAGCTGATCAGGCTCATCAAACAGGGCCATGCGGTCCATCACCTTCGAGGGGATCTACGAAAGGCCGTCGAGGCGACCCGGCGAAAGATCCTCGACGCCAACGACCTTCCGCCCGCTCTTCTCCAAAACGGTCGATTTACCAGGTGGCACCGGCTCTTCATTCCGGAGGACACCGTCGACGTCCTCGAAGCCTACACCCAGTCGGTGCTTGAGGCGATTGGGTGCCACGTCCACTTCGTGGATGCCTGGTACTACCATTCGGGGCACGGGGGCCTCCACTGCGCAACCAACGTGCGCCACCGGCCGCCCGCTACCGATGCGCCGGAGCGGGAGGGCCGTCCTCCCTGGTGGGCCACCTACCCCGACCTCGCCGATGCAAACACCATCTACGACCCGCACAATACGGCGCATGTCGAGCGCGCGCAACAGCACGCATCGCCCTGACGGCCCGCCCGCCACCCTCTTGATTTAGAACAGTTTCAGAAAACAAAACATATGCATAGTATGCCGGCCTCTCCAGATGGGCGACGCCCCCAATCCGTGACCACGTACGTGGCCCGAACGCGAGCGAGGGTCGGCCCCCGATCATTGGGAATTCCGGGAATCACTGCGGGGCGCTGTTGCTCCGGTCGATGAACCCGACGTGGGGGGATGACTGATCGGGTCGGGGAAAGGCACTGTCCCCATGCCATTCGCACACGATTCCCGGTTCGCATGTCCGGGCCCCACGACGACAGAGCCCCGGCCTCGCGTCCCCGCAGGCACACAGATCCCGATCCGGACACACGAATGATACCGAATCCGGTTGAGGGATTCGGATTTGAAAGTGTGTAGGTAGCCCGTCCCGACTAATCGGAACGCGTTCCGAATCGGGGTGAAGGTATGTACGTGAGCCCCAATCGCTTGTGCCTATACCAATTTTTCTGTCTCCCTGAACTTTGCAGACGGATTTGGTATGAGAGCCCCCGAGATCGCCAAAACGACTTTCCGGGTCTCGGAACCGGTTTCACCAATCGGCGCGCTCGGAAACCGTGGAGCAATCCGTTTCAACATACCGATACGTGAATGGGTTCTTAAAGGCGACTCCGACTATTTGCCTACCACGGTCTAGGAAATCTGAGATTTCCAGGAGAAAGGAGAGAGGAGATCTAGGATCTCCAAGATCTCCAGGATCTCCACGAACGAAAGCGAAAATTTACCTCCCTGTGCACGGATCAGTACGATCACAGCGTCGTCCCTCCCCGGCTCGGCGTCCTACAGATTTACAATTCTCAATAGACGAGACCCCGACATGGGCAACCAACCGTCCAAATCGTCCAAACCGGTCGACTTTTCGAATCTGATGACGGGCGCCCGCCACGGGTTCGTGCGCGGGGCCCGGGCCGTGCTCCACAGCGACTTCAACCACACGGGACAGGTCGACTATTCCGATGTGGAGCGCAACGAGCGCCACAACCGGCCGGGCAGCATCCTGCTGCCCCTCCTCGACCGAGGCGCAGCTCCTGAGCTCCTCGATCCCAACGACGGCATCAACGACCTGACGCCGGTGGACGTCCGCCCGGCGGGCCAGGGCGACTGGCAGGCCGACGAGCGGGTCGTGCTCCAGTTCGTGCACCCCGACGACCGACGGCGAGTGGCCGGCTACGGAGAAACGCCCCCGGAGCAGGTGCTCGGGGATAACGTGAGCGAGGCAGCGGTTCTTCCTCTTTCCCCGAGTGGGA
>CAYOWD010000098.1:8118-14062 GCA_964407535.1 uncultured Salinivenus sp.
GAAGCGCTTCCGGATGTGCGCCACCCCGCTGGCCGGCGATCCCCGCGTGCCCAGTCCCGACGACCGACGATCGCCGGTGAATGCCTCCGATCGGGTCCGTCCCGGCGAGGTCTGGGTTCGCCTTCGCCACCGGGGGCGCACTGACCAACCGGCCAAGGACGACCTCGCGCTGTTTCAGATCGCTCCCCTGGTACTGCAAAGCAACCTGGACCCCGCCCACCGTCTCTACGTCGCCTCCTCCCACTCGCAAAACCACAACTTCGTGTACGACATCATGGAGGCCTGCTGGAAGGCCTTCGGCGGACCCGAAACGTTCGACCGCGAATTCGGACATCCCTTTCCCGCGAGTACGCCTGATTCCTGCAGAGCGGCCGCCAACGCCGATGAGATCACCACTTCGGAGTCCGGAGGGGCGGGACAACAGCCTCAGTCCCTACTGAGTCCGAACAAGATGTATCTGATCGACGGAGAACGATATCCCGATCCTTGGATCCAGGACCAGATGGCAATCGGCTACTGCAGCGCGCCCGGCGGGCGCGCCGTCCACGTCGTGCTGAACTGCAAACGACCCCGGATCCTCACTGAGTTCGTGCGACAGGAACTGAGAGACGCAAGCTCCCGGTTGTTCGTCTTCGACGGCCTTTCCGCAACGAACACGGCACCGGGGACCCAACCCGACTTCGGCGGCAACATCGCGGTCTCTCCGCCCGTGGAGAAAAAAACAACGGCCGAGGCCGCCGGTCCGGCCGGCCCGCGCGTTCCCGCCCACCCCCCGACTCCGCACGGCAAGATCATCCTCGGCGACTGCCACAACCAAGCCCGGAGAATACAACTGAATAAGACCAAGGACACTGGCACCGTCCACGAGGAGACGCGGACCTTTCTCCAGTCCCAGCAGGTCCAACCGATCGTCCCCATCGACACGTCGTGGCTGGCCGTGGCGCACGTGGACGAGATTACGGCGGTCGTTCCGGGCGCCGCCCGCCCGAAGCTGGCCATGGCGCGTCCCGATGTCATGATTACGCTCCTGGACCGCACGCGCCGATATTCCCTGCAACAGGGGCGCACCCACCTCCACCGGGGGCGACATCGGCATCACAATAGGTTTCTAAATGGATTCATTAATGGAAATTCCAATGCAATAGACACCTTCCTCTCCTTCAACGACGAGACGAGCGTCGAGGACGTTCTCGGAGACCATCGCGGGGTGAACCATCAGATTTGCACCGATCGCTTGGACCCCATCGAAAAACGGCTTCGCCATTGTACAGGGCTGCCGCGTGGGGACTTCCTCCCCCTTCCAGTGTACTTCGTGCAGTCCAAAACGTACGAAAAGGTCCTCGTCGAAGCCCGCACCCCCAACGTCGTCAACATGCAGGTCCTGAAGACCAACGATCAGGGCACGCACCTACTGGTACCCCGCCCCTGCGGCCCGCGCCTCCCGCCCAACCGGGCCGAGACGGTGGTGCGTTCGGCGCTGGAGGCGTTTGGGCAGAACCCCTCCACCGTGCAACTGCCCCAGGACGAGAACGACAGGAAGCCGGGGTTCCCATTCTGGGCCTGGAGGAACCTCGAGTCCCGAACCCTGGCCCTGTTTTTTACCCGGGAGATGCCCGATGGGACCTTCATAACGAGGGCCGACCGCCAAGAGATCATCGATGTCATCAAACAAAAAAAGGACTTCGATTCCCTCCGGTCCGAGCTCCAGCAGGCGGTTTCCCACACCGAGCATAACATCCTCAGTGCCAACGGCGGGCCGAATCGGCTCCTCAACAACGAACGGAAGTTCACCGACTGGCACCGGCTCTTCATTCCGGAAGACACCGTCGACGTCGTCGAAGCCTATACCAAGTCGGTGCTCGAAGGAATTGGGTGTACGGTGCACTTCGTGGACGCCTGGTCCTACCATACCCATGGAGGGACGACCCACTGCGCCACCAAGGTGCTCCGCACGCCGCCCGGGGCCGCGGGCACCGCCCCGGACCGTCCGCCCTGGTGGAGGACCTATCCCACGATGGCCGCTGCCGACACCAGCTATACCCCGAACAGGAAGCGCCGTTGACGAATCGTCCTCCCCCGGAGCCGCCCCCGTCACGACCCACGACAAACGAGGACCCGACATGGACCCCGAATCGTCCGACGCCGCCTCCTTCTCGGGGTTGCGTACGGATCCCGCCCACGCGTTCGTGTGCGGACTCAAGGCCGAGCTCCACAGCGACTTTACCCACACGGGCGCCGTCGACCATTCCGACGCGGAGCGCACCGAGCGGCACCGGCGAACGGGCAGCATCCTGCTGCCGCTCTTCAGGGGAAGCGAACGGATCGGTGCATACTACTTGACGATGGTCGACGTTCTCCCGTCGGCGCCGGGCGACCTGCAGGCCGACGAGCGCGCCGTGCTCCAGTTCGTGCACCCCGACGACCGGACGCGCGTGTACGGCTACAGGGCAGAATCGGGCACGCTGCGTACGGTGCTGGGGAACGCCCTCAGAGAGGCCGAGGTGCCGAAGCCGATCCGGAACGGCCGACGCTTCGGGATGTGCGCCGCCACGCTGCCCGGCGACCCCCGCGTGCCCGACGCCGGCGGCCGGCCCTCCCCGGTTGACGCTTCCGATTCGGTCCGCCCCGGCGAGATCTGGATGCGCCTCCGCCACCAACAGAACGGCGCCGACCAGCCGGAAAAGGACGACCTCGCGCTGTTTCAGATGGCCCCCTTGCTGCTCCAAAGCGACCTTGCGCCCGCCCGCCGCCTCTACGTCGTCACCAGCATTGCAAACCACAACTTCGTGTACGACGCGATGGAGGCCTGCTGGGACGCCTTCGGGGCGGAGGGGGCGTTTTCCCGCGAGTACGGCCGCAAATTCCCCGGTAGCACGCCGGAGAGGCGCCGAATATGTGCGTCCGCAGTGGCCGTTGCCGAATCCGGCGACCAGGGGCGGACCCTCCGCCCCGTACTGAGCCCGGACAAGATGTATCTGATTTCCGGGCTCCAGTATTCGGTGTCCGTCGGAAAGAACATATACACAGATTACTGGATCCAGGACGAAGTGGAGACCGGCTACTGCAGGGCCCCCGGCGGTCGCGCCTTCAACGTCGTGCTGCACTGCAAGCGAGAATCCCTCGACTCGGAGACTGAAGTGCCCCCGCTCAGCACGTTTGTGACCCAGGAGATGGCGGCCCCGGACGAGCAGGTGTTCCTCTTCGACGGCCTTTCGGCCCAGGTATCCGGCTCCTCCTACAGTGGGGGCGACGACGGCGGCAACATCGCGGTGTCCCCGCCGGTGCGGGCGGAAACGCCCTCCCAGGACGCCGGCCGGGCCGGGCCGCGCGTCCCGGCACACCCCCCGGCCCCGCACGGAAAGATTATTCTCGGCGACTGCTTCAACAGAAACCGGTCCGACTCTTTCGGCCTCGTCCACAAACAGACGCGCCGCTTCCTGCAGGCGCAGCAGGTCCAGCCGATCGTGCCCATCAACACGTCGTGGCTGTCCGTGGGGCACGTGGACGAGATCATGGCGTTCGTGCCGAGCCGGGACGGCCCGAGGCTGGCCATGGCGCGGCCCGACGTCATGCGGATGCTCCTGACCGAAACGGAACAGGTGGACGTGAAGGAAGGACGCACCCATTTCCACCGCGGGCGACACACCGAGCATTTCGAAAAGATCGAGGACATCATCGATCAACTCTCCGACGGGATGGGCTTCGCCCGGTCCTACGATGAGACGAGCGTCGAGCAGATCCGTCGGGAATACGCGCTCCCCAACAAGAAAATCTGCAACCGCTTTCTGAATCCCATCCAACATCGGCTCTGTCACTGTACGGGATTGAGTCGCGAGGACGTGCTCCCTCTCCCGGTCTACTTCTGCTACGCAAACGACGCCCAACGAACCGCCCCGTGGGGGCGGAAACGGGCCGAGTCCCGCACGCCGAACGTCGTCAACATGCAGCCCCTGAATACGGGCCGGGTGACGCACCTGCTGGTGCCGCGTCCGTGCGGCCCCCGCCTCCCGCCCGAGGACGCAGAACCGATCGTTCGTTCCGTGCTGAACGCATTTGGGCAGAACGGCATCCCCGTGCATCTGCCACAGGACAAGAACAACGGACGGAGGGGCTTCCCATTCTGGGCGTGGCCGAACCTGAAGACCCGGGAACTGGCCCTGTTCTTTACCCGCACGAAGCGCACGAAACGCGGCAACCCGGCGTTCATCGACCGCGACGGACGCGCCAAGATGATCGAGGTCCTCAGACGGGAGAAGGCCTTCGATGCCCTTCCGAGGACGCTCCAACAGGCCGTTCAGACCACCCGGACGGACATCCTCGATGCCAACAACCTCCCCCCCGACCTGGAAACCCTCCCCGAATGGCACCGCCTCTTCATTCCGGAAGACACCGTCGACGTCGTTGAGGCCTACACCGCGTCGGTACTCCGGGAAACGGGCTGCACGGTCCACTTCGTCGATGCCTGGTTCTATCACACCGGGGGCGGAGGCGTCCACTGCGGAACCAACCTGCTCCACAAGGTCCCCTCCGCCGATTCGCCGGAGCATCCCGCGCATCCCTCTTGGTGGGACACCTATCCCACCCTGGCCACCGCCGACACGCGCTACGACCCGCTTGAGATGGCTCAGTGACAAAATCGCCTCCCCCAAACGCCGCGCCTTACTCGCCCCCGGTCCGATCCCCCTCATCTGAAGCGAGCACCAGATATGGATACAGCGGAACAGCCCCCCCTCGGGCTCGGCGGACGATCGGGCCAACTTGAGGAGTTCGTTCTTCTCGGCCCCGACGCCGAGATCCACAGCGACGCCAACCATACGGGGGACGTCGACTATTCCGACGCGGAACGGAGACGACGGCACCGGCGCACGGGGACCATCCTGCTTCCCCTCCCGACGGCGGAACGCACAATCTCCGTCTCGCCCATCCACCTGACGGGGGTCGACGTCCGTGCGCCGAAGGGCGATGTGCAGGCCGACGCCCTCCGACTACAGTTCGTGCATCCCGCGGAACGGAAGCGCGTGTGCGGCTACACGCAGAGCCCCACCAATCCAGACGGGTTGGAGCCGGTGCTTGGGGGCAAGTCGGGAGAGGCGGCGGTCCCGTTGCCCCTCCCCCCGGAAGGCAAGCGCTTCTGGATGTACGCCGCCACACTGGCCGGCGATCCCCGCTCGCCCGGCTCCGTCGGCACCCCTTCTCCGCTGGAACAAGACGAGTCCCCCCATGACACAATCAGCGCCGGTGAGGTCTGGCTTCGCCTCCGGCACCGACAGGACGGCACCGATCAGCCATCGAGGGACGACCTCGCGCTGTTTCAGATTGCCCCGTTGCTGCTACAAAGCCCCCTCGACCCCGTCCGCCGCCTCTACGTCACCTCCCTGCGGGCAAACCACAACTTCGTGTACGATGTCATGGAGGCCTGCTGGTCGGCCTTCGGCCCCCCCGGTCCCTTTGACCGCAATTTCGACCGTCCCTTTCCCGCAAGCGGGCCGCGGAACCGGAGCGCGTCTGATGACCGATGCCCGATCGACCTCTCCCCCGACACCGCCCACGAGGAGTGCCTGCTGAGCCCGGACACGATGTATCTCATCAACGGCACCCGATATCAAGACCCGTGGACCCAGGACCAGATGAAGATCGGCTACTGCAGCGCCCCCGGCGATCGGGCCGTCAATGTGGTGCTGCACTGCAAACGGCCCGGCTCCCTCATGAATTTTGTGAGACGGGAAATGCCGGACGCAGACGACGGGGACGGGATGTTCGTCTTCAACGGCATCGCTGGAAAGGGGGCTGGATCGCCGTGGGATCAAACCGACGGCGGCGGCAATATCGTCGTGTCCCCACCGGTGGAGACGGAAACGACGGCCGAGAACACCCGCCCGGCCGGCCCGCCCCGCCCCGCCCCCCCCCCCCCCCCCCACCGCAAGAACCTTCTCCGGGACCGCCC
>CAYOWD010000099.1:0-13896 GCA_964407535.1 uncultured Salinivenus sp.
TGTGGATTGTGGACGAGGACGGCACCGTTCACTTCTTCGCCGACGAGCCGTTGGATCAATCTCAACTGGCGCCGGCCTTTCCGTCATCCGTATAATCCCAGCTCCGCACCAAACCTCCGCTCCGGCCGTGATTTAATTCAGGAATCGCGCTTTTGCCGTACCTGCACGGCCGCCGAAAACGATTCGGTGGTGGGCGGCAAACAAATCTCATCCGTGCACACCATGAACGTGATGTCTCCGTCAACGGAGTGGCGTCCCGATTGGACGGTCGACTCGGCCGACACGGGAAGCCGAAGTTCCGCCGTCCCCTGAAAGTACCGAACCGTAATCCCGAAGTTGGGATCGTGTCCCGATTCCGATTCGGTGTGCTCCAGAGAGTCGACTGCAAGGCCGGGGCTCGCCGACTCAACCGCCACGTCCACGCCCCGCGTCGGCGGCGGCGAATCGGGCGCGTACATCTTCCACCCCTCCGCTACGACAGCGCGAAGGGTAACAACGCCTTGCTCCCCCGACTCCAGCGTATCGCCCTGCACCCTCCAGTCCACCTTCGAGGCCGACCCGCCGGGTCCGGGCTGGGCCCGTCCCTGACCGGCAACACTCAGGGTCAACACGAGAAGGCAAAGACTCCAGCGAGGGATCATGTTGCTCATCGAATACGGGGGAATCAAACGCCACTTCAACTTCGGCTCTCTACACACCGATTTCCCCTCATTGCACCCGTCGACCGGCTGTGTGTTTGGACAAGACGCAACTCCGCCGTGATCAGAGCCCTCGCGTTTCCCGGTTAGGCCTCGACCCCTACACGCCGGGTCCAATCCTCCCGCATATCGATGGCCGAGGCGTAGCGATCGTCCGGATCTTTCGAGAGGGCGCGCTCCACGATCCGTTTGACCGGGTCGGGAATGGACGTTCCTGTTGGGGTCTCGGTGAGCGGCGCCGGCTCTTCCTCCCGGATGGCCTGAACAAGGTCTTCCCACACCGGTGCTTGAAACGGAAGCTCGCCCCGGAATAGTCCGTAGAGAAGAACGCCGACCTGGAAAACCTCCGCCCGGGGCGTTCCATCTTGCTCAGACACCTCGAAGGTATCGTCCCTGATGCGCTCCGGCGGAATGTAGTGCGCAGCCCCTCCCTTCGGGACGACCTCGTTTTTCTTTAGATCCCTGCGCTTGGCACGCCCAAAGTCGACGAGATTGACGGTGCTGTCTGCATCAACGACGAAATTACGGGCGTGAATATCGCCGTGAAGGAGCCCTTCGTCGTGCAAATGCGCCATGACGCCGAGAACCTGTCCGGCAATGTCGAACCGGGTGGCATGGTCGTATCCCTCCTCCTCAATCATCTCACGAACGAAGACCCCGTCGTCAATGTATTCAATCGCAGCGTAGGACGGAGACGAAGAGACATCGCCCGCTATTTCCACGTGATAAAGAGAGCAGACATTTGGATGATCGGCCACGGCCGCCATGCACTCGAATTCCTTCTCGAAGCGACCGTTGCGTGAACGGCAGGCCTCTTCGGAGGCGGAGGACGGGAGACGAAGGAGTTTCAAAAGCACATTCGCCTCGTTCACGGAGGGATCCCCTTTAAGCTGGGCTCGAACAACCGTTCTCCACGTTCGATGATGTAGGATTTCTTCAATGCGGTAGGGCCCCACTGTATCACCGGGTTCAAAGCCAACGTCCGCCGAGACGGATTCGGCGGTTTTCGTGGGAAGAACCAATCCCTGTTCCTGTATGCGCTCCAGAACGGAAAACACGACCTCCCGGACCTCAGACGGAGAGCCGTTCGTGTAGGCGGCGATTTCCTCGACGAGTGCACGAGGGGTAAGCGAGGCGTCGCTCAGTGTCGATAACAATAAGTAGCTGGACTCATCTACGGCATATACCCTTCCGCTGCGAGAATTTACTGCAACGTAGTCGGATTCCCACTCCGCTTCCTCCCGGTTCACCTCCCTGAAATCGTTGGCATCAAGAGTTTTTTGTACGGTGATATGATTCGGGACGGTAAATTTCTGCTCCGTGTTTTCCATACAGTTCGACGGTGGGGTTCCATAATCATTCGCACCTCGCCTTCGACGCGACGAGCTCCCATCGCAGGATCGTAGATGGCCTGAGTGATGTTCGGAGGTCAGTCTCCTTCACTGCCCACTCCAGACGCCTCGGCCCCCCTCCCTTCTATGGGCCCCCTCCCTTCTATGGAGGGCCTCCCGATTCTTCGACCACTGCTAGAATTTAGTCGACGCGTACCCTCTCCCTCGGCGTCTCTGGACCTGTACGACAGTCATACCGGAGACCGCGTTCGGCGGCCTCCTTCACATCCGTTCTCACCGACCCGTCGTTCGAGCATCGCAGTAACGGGGGCGACCGCAAAAGAAATTGCCGACATGTCTCCATGTGGAGGCCTCCCTGAGCCAGTTCCCATCGACTGCGGAAAGAAGAACAACCGCTCCAACAGTCGACGACGTGTCGAGTCCGGACACATTCTTATCGAGGTGTTGGATCCTTCGTAACGTCGGACGCCCAAGTGCAATCAAGCGCGGCATTCGTCGTTGCCCTGCTTGGAATTGACGCCGACGGCATTTACAGATCGTATTTAGAAGCACCCATCCACAGGGTCCCAGGTGAACTCACTTCGTGGTCCGTCCATCTTCGAGTGCCGGCATGCAAACGCTGGCTTGAAGTCTGCCCTCAACGACTCGACCGTCATCCCTCAATCCGACTCGTCATAGAAGGGGCAACGTCGTTGGATTCGTCCCGAGACGCCTTCTCGACGTGACAATGTCCGGAGCTCTCAGATTTCCAAGCTCGTGCTCCGTTGTGAGCGAAACCGGACGCTGCCATCCTCAGATTGGCTCGGTCTAGTGAACTGTTACACCTCATGTGTGGAGGAGACGGGGAGTCTCCAACATCCGCCGAGAGGAGCAAGTCGGGATCAGTCCTTGTGGTCGCTCCACGTACGGCGGCCGACTCCGGATCATGAGGACATATCCGAAGTCGGGACTCGTCAATCCATTCGTAACAGTCCACTAAATCGGTGGAACCGTATTCACGGATCGGTAACGCCGAAGCGAGACGCGTTCGCGGAGGGAAATCGGTTGCAGCACAAGCACTGCTCCGAACCGTCCTCTGAGAAAGCGAGGCCGCAGGGACGATTCGGCTTCGGACGAATCGTCCCCCACGGCTCATCGTTTTCTTATACCAATCCGCCTCCTATGATTATATCGATATCGTTTATGATATTGTTCTCGATCTCATTTTCGATACCAATAGTAAGATCAATATCCACGTTGTCATTATCCTCTTGAGCGCCGGCGACAACTGAAGAACCGACGGCCGTGTCCATCTGACCATCAGACAGGTCCTCGGTAAGATCATTTACGCTAAGCATAAAGACGAGTTACGCTTATGAAAAAGATAATATTTGTTTTAGCTTAGTTTTACCCAAGCCGTTACTTTAGGTACAGGCACATCACTTCTTTTTCAACTACCGAATATTGAAAATAATGTAACGCGAGTTTTTGCGAGGAATATTGAACGGCACGATGCCTGCGGCTGCACACAACTCAGCCGGCGCCTTGGCCGCTTGCGCAAAACGTGCTCAAAAACAAAGGCCGTAGGGGCCGTCCGCCTGGAAGACGGATTGGTCCCTACGGCCTATTGCGTTTTCACCCAGAACTGCCCTCTAGAGGATATCAACGTCAGGCTGCTCAATGTTTACCTCGTTGCCAACAGTACTGTCGACATCGGTGATAACATTGTTGCCAATATCCACATCGGCACCGTCACCGGCGACAACTGAGGAGTCGACCCGGTCTTCAGACAGGTCTTCGGTAAGATCATTTACGCTAAGCATAAAGAAGAGTGGTGCTTATGAAAAAGATAATGCTCCTTTAAGCTCAGTTTTACCTGAGTCATTACTTTAGGTACAGGCGCATCATTTCTTTTTCAACCGTCGAATATTGAAAATTACGTAACGCGATTTCCAACAGAGAAGGTGGAGTCGCAGAACAGCCTGTCAAAGTGTGCGGGCCCGGCACAAGCAGCGCCTTGCCCCGGTCTCGCAAAACGTAAAGCCATATTATTCGTCGCCCGCTCGGCGACGGACCAGCCCCTATGGTTTTCGCTCCATACAACCAATTCCTTATAGAACCGGTGCTGAACCGATGCAGATGACTATAACCTTAAATTTGATCTTAAATGAGTGCGTTTTACTCACCGTTGATTATTGAAAACCATCGACCCGGCTTGCCAGACCTTCATACTGATCTTCGGTGGAAACCGCTTACGCCAAGCAGAGCAACGATGGGGCGTTCTTGCAGTCGCACTTGCGGTTTTGCGCGCCTTCCCCGGACTAGCGCTGCACTGGGATGAGGATCTTCTGCATCAGCTGATAAAGTTAAAAATACATTATACTGACTTTAATTAATTGTTACTTAACAATTGGAGGGTTGACCGCCAACGGCTTAAATCTTAATAAAACCTTATGTAAATACTCGCTTCATCAAACGCTTTCTACCTGGGAGGGGCCTTCCCCGCCCCCTGTCTGGCCCTCCCCTTCGCAAAAGGCTCATTGCTGCTACCTCCCCTCGTGCTCGGACAACTGCTCGGACGCGATCCTATCGATCAGCAACTCCGCCGGAACGACTGCGGCATTAGTGCCGCCAAGACCGTTTGCAATCTTCTCGACGTGGACATCGACCGCTCCTACATCGAGAAGGAGGTCGCGGTCAGCGAACGCGGGAGTTCCCTCGACAGCCTCAAACGGTTCTTCGACGATCATCAGCCCTTCGAGGCGGAATTCCATCTCCTCGATGTCAACGATCCGACCGAGGTGGACGAACGGATCGCCGAGCGCATTCCCTGCATCGTCGCCATCGAGCGGGGACAGGCCCTTCACTACGTGGTCATTGAATCGGTCGAGCAGGGCACCTTTCACATTCTCGATCCTTCGGAGGGACGCCGCGCAGAGTGGTCCCTTGCCGAGTTGCGTCGGCGCGTGTACATGAACGACTCGGCGCTCAACATGGTCGAGATGCGCGAGCTCGGAGGCGACGTCGAGTACTTTTCGTGCGACTACTCCGACGAAGAACTGACGGTCCTCTACAACAAGCTCAGTTACTTTACCTACGTCGAAGAGGAGTTCGGCTTCGAAGATGATGCAGCGGCCCGCGCCTTTTTGGAGGACCTGATCGAAAACCAGGACCTCTCCGCCGTTCCGAAGCACTTTCGGAGCCTCGCGGCCTACGACGATCAACTCGCGATCCGAGCCCCGGTCATCCTGACCGTTCACTCCACGGAGCGGAACGACACCGAGATCACCTTTCCCTCCGAGGCGGAAAGCGTATACGTCACGCTGCTGAAGTCGATTGGGAGCACGCGTCGGCTGTGGTACATTTTTATCGGGACGGCCCTGATCGCCGCCCTCATGTCCCAGCTGTCGGTCTTCATCAGTCAACTGCTGATCGACGAGGTCCTCCCCACCTACGACCTCCATGTTCTTACCTTGTTCGCCATCGGCGTGGGCGTCTTTCGGCTGTTCGAGTTGGCGCTCAGTTTGTTTGTCCAATACGTGGCGATTCACCTGGGAAACGAAATCGACCTCTACTTCCTGTCGCAATTCGATCGGAAGCTGTCCAGTCAGCCCGTTTCCTATCTCTCGGGATTTCGCAAAGGCGACCTCGTCGAACGGCTCAGCGATAGCTTTAAAATCCGAAAGTTCTTTACCCGATTCTTCTCGAACATCTTCGTTCGGGTGGTCATCTCGGTCGTCAATCTGCTGATCCTCCTGTGGCTCAGTTGGCAGGGCACCCTCATCATCGTCGCCGCGCTCTTGTGCTTCACGGGCATTTTTCTCGGGCTCGTTCCGCGGCTGCGCCAGGTCGAGCGGGAACGATTTCGACAGAAGGCGGACCTGTTTTCTCGGGTCGTCGAAAAAATTGAGGGCCTGATTCCAATTCGGTCTTTCGGACTCGAAGAACGATCCTCCCGCGACATTGAGGCCAGCAGTACCGAATACATCCGCATTAAGACCCGGGGGGAGTACTGGAATCTCCTGAACAGGGGCCTCTCAAAATTTACGACGACGGCGGCTCGCTTCGGGGTGCTCGTGCTCTGTGCGCACCTGCTCATCACCCAAAAGGCCCTCACCCTGGGACAGCTCATTGCCTTCGTTTCTCTCTCGGCGAGGGTTTTGAAGGCATTTCGGCAACTGCTCAAAGAAAACCTGTCCCTGCAGCGGCACCGAGTGATCCTGCGCCGGTTCTTCAACTTCGGCCTCGACGAGACGGAGGAGGAGTCGGATCCGGACGCGCTCCCCAGCGACGATGCCCCCGACCGGTCCGCTCAGGGCATCGAGTCGTTTACGATTGACACCTTCGACGCGGAGAACGTGGCTTTCGAGTACGAAGACGGCAACCGGGTGCTGGACGATGCCACGTTCCACATTGAGCGGGGGGAGACGGCCTGCATCACCGGTCCGAACGGGTCCGGGAAGTCGACGCTCGGACACATTCTCGGCCTCCTGTACGTGCCGACGGAAGGCACGCTGAAGATCAACGGGACCGACCATTCGCTCTACGCAGAGCCGGCGCTTCGCCGAAAAATTTCGTTCACGGCGGGCGACGACGTGCTGTTCAACGAGCCGCTGCGGTTCAACCTGACGCTCGGTCGTCCCGTCGACACGGAGCGCGTCATCCGGCTTGCGCGGGCGGTCGGCCTGTACGACTTCATCGTCGACCATCCCGACCGCCTCGATCGTCCGATTCACGAAGGCGGACAGAATCTGTCGGCGGGACAGAAACAGAAAGTGATCGTCCTGCGCGCGCTTCTCTCGGACGCTGAGGTCCTCATTTTCGACGAGGTCCTCAGAAGTATCGACGACACGGCGAGAACGCGTATCCAGGAGGTCATCAATGAGATGGAGGATCGGACCTTCATCTTCATCACCCACAGCGACCTGGACACCTTGGTCGTGGACCGCCACTATCAGATGCAATACGGAGAACTGACGGAGGTGAGTACGACGTGAACGGCCGATCTGCACTGCCCCAGGCCCGATGGCGAGACCCGACGCGCCGGCCCGGGCTGATTCAAAATGTGAGCCGCGGCCTCGCGGCCGTCTTTGCCGTGAGCCTCCTCCTGTTCTTGCTGCTGGAGGTGAACGACACCGTCAGCGTGCAGAACGCAACGATCGTCACCAAGCCGCAGCGGGTGGTGCACGAGGCCCCGTACCCCGCCACGGTGGCCGAGGTGCGCGTGACGGAGGGCGATCGCGTCCACCCGACCGACACCCTGCTCAAGCTGGCCAGTCCGACGGTCGAATCCGAGTACCGCTCCGCCCGCGAACGGTACGAGGGCCTGCAGTCCCGCCTGCAAATCATCAACGATCGCCTCCAAAACACGCGAGACCGGCTGGAGGCCGTCCAGGCCCAGATGGACGCGCGTGCCAAACTGGTGCATTCCGACACGTTGATCAAAAAACGCTCCCTGCGCGGCCTGGAGGCGCGTCTCGACGCCGCCCGTATGCAAGAGCAGCTCGCTCGGAATGAATTTCGACGGGACTCCCTGCTGTACGAAAAGGATCTGCTCGAAGAAGCCGCCTACGAAAACAGCCGACGGTCCTGGCTCAAAACCAAACAGACCGTTGCCCAGCTCCGAAGCGAACTGGAGACGACGCAGGTGGAACGCAACCGGGCGACGCTCGACTGGAAGAACCGGAAATTGCGCCTGCAGGAAGAGGTGCTCAACACCCGGGCGGAACTGCTTCAGCTTCGCCAGACGCGCCAGGACCTCAAAACGGATCTGAGACGCCAAAAGAATACGCTTGAGGCCCAACAACACCAGTATGAACAGCGCATCGTCACGGCCGACCTCAATGGGGTCGTGCAGACGCTGTACGATTCAGAGGAGCAGGTCGAACACCTTCAGGCAGGCGATGTCCTCGCCGTCGTCACGCCCGTCGAAGACAGCCTCCATGTCCGCCTGCAGCTGCAGCAGTCCAGCATTGATAAGGTACGCGTCGGACAAACGGTCCACTTGAAGATCGATCCGTACAACCACTACAAGTACGGGGTCGTGAAGGGGCGCATCCAACGACTGGAGGCGCCGGGGGGACCGCAGGAGCCGTTCTATGCCATCGCGTCGATCCACACCGTGCCGGAGGGCATCACGATCAAGCCGGGATACGAGGCCAGCGCAGATATTATTCGCCAGGAGATGCCCATGTACGCGTACGCCCTCCGGTACATCCTGCAACAGTTTGAGCAGGGCTGACGGGTCCCCCCGCCTTCGCGCTCGCCGATGCAAAAACGGCAGGAGGAGCGGCCGGTCCGAAGCTCAGGACGGGCCCACCCATCGCCGCCCGGCGAACGTGGATGCGGGCCCCTCCCGCTGCCCTCCCCCATTCCGCACAGCAACGGACGCCCCGGATCTCTGAGACGCCCCATTCAGAAGGCTCCGCCTCCCTCTCACAAAATCGTCGCTCGATCACGTGCATCATGTTGGCTTTTCGCTTGCCCCCCCGTCGTTGGGCTGTACGCATCGTCGTCTCGGTGCTCCTCGGCTTTGGGATCGGCTTCGGCCCGTTCCCGGCGCCTCCGGCCCAGGGCACGACGCCCCCCGACACCATCCGCCTTTCGTTCAAGGAGGCCGTGCGCACAGCCCTCGACCGCAATACCGACATCAAGCGAGCCCAATCGAGCGCGCGGCAGTCTCACACGGAGGCCCGAGCCGAGTGGCTGGACTTTGCCCCGAACCTCACCGTCTCCACGACGGGCACCCGTCGCATCGGACGCAATTTTAGCCAGGTAACCGGGGACTTCACGACGCGGTCGACGGACTTTTTCTCTGCGAACGGGCAGTCCAGCCTCACCCTCTTCAATGGGTTCGAAAACGTCGCCTCGCTCAAACGGGCCCGCCGACAGGCCGAAGCCGACGAGACCCGTCTCAAGCGGACGCGCCGAGAAGTCGTCTTCACCGTCGTGGACCAGTACATTACCCTGATTGAAACCCGGGAAATCGTCCGGGTGCGCCGCGAAGAACTGACGGCCCGCCGGCAGCAATTGCAACAAATCGAGGCGTTCGTAGAGGCCGGGTCGCGGCCCGTTTCGGACCGCTATCAGGAAGAAGCGAACGTGGCAGAGGCCGAGCAACGCCTGCTGAAAGCGGAACGGGAACGCGAGGTGAGCAGAACCCGCCTTATCCAAACGCTTCAACTGAATCCCCGCCGTCTCTATCGCTTCGTGACGCCTGGCCTGGGATCCGACACGCTCACGACGCCCTCGTACGATGTGTCGGCGCTCATGACCCAAGCCTTTCAGAATCGTCTTGATCTGCGCGCGAGGGAGGCCGAACGGCGTGCCGCCGAGCACGGGGTGACCACGGCACAGTCCGCCTACTATCCGCGGATCACGCTTAGCGGACGCTACAGCACCGACTGGACGAGCCGACAACGCCTTCCGAACCCAAACAACCCAAATGAGGGGATCACCCCCAGCTTTTGGGACCAGCTCGACAACAATCGCGGGGGCGAGATTGGACTGTCCCTGCGCATTCCGATTTTCGATCGCTTTCAGCGAGAAACGCGCGTCGAACGTGCGCAGGTGGAGGCCCAAAATGCAAAGTATCGGCTCGACGACCAACGCCAACGGATTGCGCTGCAGGTACGACAGTCTTACTTCAACTACCGAAACGCCGTCCAACAACTGGAGGCGTCCGACAAGCGCCTGCGCGCTGCCAAGCAGGCCCTTACCTCGGCCCAGGAGCGGTACAAGCTCGGATCGGCCTCCATCGTGGAGCTGCAAAACGCGCGGCGGGACTTCGTCGAGGCCGCGAGCCAACAGGTGCGGGCTCGCTATAATCTCCTCCGGGAAAAGAAACGAATCGACTATCACACCGGGCAACTCAGTCCGGATGATGCGCTTATTGGAACCCTCCGGAAGTGACCACACCGTCTGATTCTGGCAGCCCGCTTTTGCCGATCCGTGAGCACGTACGCAAACGGCCGTCTTCAATCCGGCACGGAGATCCCCGTTATCGATCACTCCGTCCACCCCTGTCGGCTCCATCCGACCGCCGCTGGATTCTGCACACTGTGTGAACGCTGCCATGTGGGTCGCATGCCGGCTGCCTGGACGGGCCGGTGGAACGTGCAGTCTCACACGTCGACCCGTAGGGCCCCTACTGCCGGTTTCCACCGGGCAGGGTTAGAACCGTGGCCCCGAAGAGGCCGTCCTCCGTGAGACGGATCACGATCAGTCGGCCCTGGGCGGGCGACGTTTCCGGGCGCGGGACCTGCCACTCGCTCCAGCGGTTGCGATCGCTTCCCCCGCGTGCCTCCAAGCGCCAATCGTCGGCTCGCAGCGACGACGCAAAGGCATCGTGGAGGGCTTTGGCCGTCGTGTCGGCCTTGAGCATCGTCTGCGACATGTCGGTCTCGGGAGCCGCCCGCAAGCGGCGGCTCTCCCGGGCAAAATCCGGGAGATTGATTTGCGGAATTAGGGGATCGGTCCGGTCTGAGCGTCGCCGTCGGTGACGCTCTTCCTGATTGCAGGGCGCGCCTCGCTTCTCTGGAAAGTGCACGTAGCGGATTTCGAGCGCGGTGGTATCGGCCCCGTCGCCTGGACGAGCAGCCTGCACTTCAAGAACCTCTTTGTCCCGGCAGTACCGCCTCGGGTACTGTTCTTTGGCCTCCGTAAACCCGGACCGATGCCTTGATCGATCTTGGCCCTCCCACCCGCGGTCGGGGAGTTGCCGACTGAAAAACCGGTACACCGTGCTCGGAGCTCCCGGCACGTCGGCGTAGATCTGCAGATGGGACGGGCGCCGGGACCCGGACGGTTCGGCGCGCTGGACGGATCCGTAGACGTGCGTTTTCGGGGGAAGCGGAATGACCTCAGTGAGGGAGTCGGGAATCGTTTCCAACATGACCGTCGTCGATCGGCCATCTCCCAGGACCCGCGTAAGAAGAGCGTGCGCCGGGTCGGTCGTGTCGGGGGCCGGAGCCTCGACCCGTCGTAGATCGCCCGGAACCGGATCGGTCGGTGTGGGGCGATCCGCCAGGCTCGCCTTCGGCAGCGTGAGCAGAACCGACGCGCCGATCAAGACGTGGAGCAGAACCTCGAAGGATCTTCTGAGGGCGTCAGACGCGAACGTACTCATGATGGAGGAACGGATTGTTTGGACATCAGGAAATGGAGAGCAGTGTCGGCCGGACCTGCACGATCCAGGGGCCGAAATCAATCCTGGACGGCAAAAGAAAAGAGGATTGCTGCCGTCCGTTCTCCAAGCTTCCAAGTGCAAAAGAAGGTTCCCAAGGGCACGGGAGCGACCGCCGCCGTGCACGCTACATGTGCCTTACTGATACGTGAATGGGTTTCCACCGATGTTGGAAATCTCAGATTTCCAGGATCTTGCCGGACGAGTCCGGCTCAGACGAGTCCGGCTAATCTCCTCCACCGCGTGAGATTTTTTGCGTACGCTCTCACGGATCGGTAGAGTAGCAACCGTATGCTAGACTTGCCTCCTGAGAACGTCAACCCGAAGTAACGGGCTTTCCCGCCTTCAGAAGCTGTTTGGTGGATTGATGTTCAGCCGAAACACAGTGGACGAAGCTGCAAAATGGTGCCCAAATGAGCCCCTGTAGCGGAGCTACCGGGCGCACGCAGAAGCCATTTTGCACAAGCTCCACGAAGTCGCAGCGCTGAGCGTGAAACGCTCAAGTACTCTTGGGGTGGCCACAGAACGTCCGCCAAACAGCTTCTCAATTCCTGAAAGTGCACGTATCACAAGCATATCTCCGAAGTGCTCCCCATATGCCTCTTTCCGCAGCGTCTCTTGCCCACTCTAGACTGCGCAAGCAGATTCGGCCTCAAACGGTCCAATCCACCTTCACACGTTGCGTTGGGGGGACACAATGTCCCGTGAGCCCCCAAACACGAAAGGGGGACGGACGAATCCGTCCCCCTCCGCATCCACCAAGCAACGACCGGAATAGTCGTCATCCAGATTCCGGGATCACCTGAATGTCGAGCGTGGCGCTCACCTCGGGATGGAGGTCGATGGTCGCCGTATAGGCCCCGACGTAGCGAATCTCTTCGTCGAGCTCAATGTCGCGACGGTCCACGTCGAAGCCGCGGTTGTCGAGCTCCACGGCGACCTGCTGGGTGGTCACCGTGCCGAAGATGCGGTTCTCCTCCCCCACCTTCGCGGAGAAGACCACCTGCATGTCTTCGAGCTCCTTCTTGATCTTCTCGGCCTCGTCCTTCTTGGCGGCCTGCTTCCGGGCCTGCTGCCGCTCCTCTTCGCGAAGCTGGCGCACAGCGCCGTCGGTCGCGACGCGGGCCAGGCCCTGCGGGATGAGATAATTGCGCCCGTAGCCGTCGGCCACCTCGTGGACCTCCCCTTTCTCCCCCAGGTGCTCCACATCGTCAAGCAAGATAACGTCCATGTCGTATTACCCAATCAAATGAGAGAAAGAAACGCGCGGGTCCACCTCCCTACCGGATGGACTCCGAGACGTAGGGAAGCAGCGCCAGGTGGCGCGCCCGCTTGATGGCCGTGGTTACCTGCCGCTGCACGCGGGCCGGCACGCCGGTGACGCGCCGGGGCAGAATCTTGCCCTGATTGTTGATGAACTGCTCCAAGAACTCCGTGTCCTTGTAGTCGACGTACTCAATGTGCTCGTAGTCAATGTCGTTGTCAGCCATGGGTCAAGAACCAAATTCGTGGTACAAAGTCGCGTTGGTGCAAACCGGAGAAGGAGGTTACTCGTCGTCTCCCTCTGCCTCATCGCCGTCGTCGGCCTCCTCCTCAGCCGCGTCTTCCTCGGCCGCCTGCTTTTCTTCTTCCGCTTCTCGGGCCTCTCGCTTCTTCCGCTTCTCGTAGTGACGCTGCATCTTCGCGTCCATGCGGAGCGTGAGGTAGCGCAGCACGTCGTCGTTGATCTGCAGCTCCCGCTCCAGCCGCTCGATGAGCGCCCCGGGGGCCTTGAAATACATGTTGACGTAGTAGCCGCTGCGCTTGCGGTCGATTTCGTAGGCGAGGCGCTGGTTGCCCCACTCGTCGACTTCAAGCACGTCGCCATCGTTGCTCTCCACGAGATGGTTTACCTTGCGGACGATGTCGTCCACTTGATTCTGCTGAACGACCCCGCTGATCACGTAGGTCAGTTCATACTGATACTTATTCGTTGCCATAACACAATGTCCCTTTGGAATGGAAAGCGCATCATGCCCCTCGTAGGATGCCGACCCCGTCGGCATGCAGAGGAGCAGGGAAAAGTCCAAGACGTATGTACGGCGGCCCGTCGACGTGGTCGCACGCCCGCCTTGAAAACGGGATGAGGATTGCGACACTCCCCCCCTCCATCAACTTCCACTCCGAAATCGCCAATCCGAAGTCGCAAATCGAAAGCCGAAAGTCGCAAATCGAAAGCCGAAAATCGCCAACCGAAAATCGCCAATCCAAAATCGCTACAGGTTGGCCAGCTTCTCCGCGTTCTCTTCGGCCCGGAGGGCGTCGATGATCGGGTCGAGATTGCCGTCCATGATGGTCTGGAGCGAGTGGTTCTTCTGATCGCCCTCCAGCCGGTGGTCGGTCACCCGATCCTGCGGAAAGTTGTAGGTGCGCACCTTGGCCGACCGGTCGCCGCTGCCCACCATGGATCGGCGCGCCTCCTCCCGTTCCTCGCGCTGCTCCTGCAACTTCTGTTCGTAGACGCGGGACCGCAGCACGCGCATGGCCTTCGCCCGGTTCTTGTGCTGGCTCTTCTCGTCCTGGCACGAGACCTCGACCCCCGACGGAATGTGCTTGATGCGCACCGCCGAGTCGGTCGTGTTCACGGACTGCCCGCCCGGCCCCGTGGCCTTGAAGGTTTCGATCTTCAGGTCGCTCTCCTGCA
>CAYOWD010000100.1:0-13871 GCA_964407535.1 uncultured Salinivenus sp.
GGCGCTACAAATCCGGTTCGAAGACCGGAATGAATCTACCGGATTTGGTATTAGGCAGCTCCGTTGGTGGGGAACTAGTTCGCCTGACAATCAACACCGTTGCTCGTGTGTCGGATGGGAGTGGGGGGGTAGGTATGTGACTGAAGCCCATATGCTTGCGTCCATACCGACACACCTGCAACCCCGAGCTCTAAGCGTTGGTATTATGGTTCGAAAAAGGCACCTTTCGTCGCACCAAGCTTGTCTTGGAGCAACGATGATAGCCGTTTCTGGCACCTGGAAACGAGCAACCATACAATTCGCATATAGCGCAATCCGTTCGGAGAGGAAAGAGGGACCGTTCTCGCTTCCAGAAGAAATCCCGTCCCCAGCATCTGGCTGCTGAAGACGGGCAGTCCACGCACGGTCCTGGGAGAATCCATGGGGCCGGAGCTGCAATGGGCGTTCTGGGCCAACGGACTGCAGGGCCGGGGCGCCTCCGTCCATACACTGACGTCGCTCCCCGGAACTTACCGTCCCCTCGTCTTCGCGGTCTTCTTTTTGTCCTTTTGCTTCTGCGTCAGCGTCAAGATTTTCTTTTTGAGCCGGCCGTCGGACTGAGCAGCGTTGGTGATCTCTTCGTATCGTTCAAGCGAGATGCCTTCATGCTGCTCAATGGTCCGGTCCATCTTGATGGTCATTTGCCGCTGATACGACAAAATCTCACTCTGGTCCTCCGCATTCCGAATCTTTTTCTTATACTTCTTCCGAACAGCCTTAATCTGCATAAGCACCTCGGCGACGTTTTCAATCTCCTCCGGGGAAATCATTTCGTTGGGGCTGTCGTTCTGGGACTGGGCCAGTGCCATTGGGCTGATGAGGAGAAAGGCGAGCGTCACAATGCTTGCGCGCTGAAGCAGGGTCCGAATCATGGGCATCAAATAGGTTTTTGAAGAAAGTGGGCCAATCAGTTCGCAGGACACCAGTCCGGCAAGCAATCCAATGCGTCACTTCTCTTTCGCTGCAGAAAACGTACCGGACTCCCCAGAGGCACCTGTCTCTTGTCCATCTCTATCCCATAAGTATTTGAAAATAAAAAATATATGGGGGGGTAGTTCTGCTGAGAACGTATGGGTAATATATTTACGCCCGGGCCTAGTATGCAAAATTCACCCACTTCGTGGAGCGAATGGGGGCGTATAATGGGTAGAAAAATATACTGAAACGGAGGGCGGCATTCGGGACCGTAGGATCTGCGAAGAACCGTGCCCACATCCCGGTCTTAGGCAAATGGGTGTTCTCGTTCCTCATGGTTGCGGGCCGGCCGGAGGTCTTTACCATTCTGATTCTGTTGATGCCGGCCTTCTGTCGACGATAGGCCACGTTGGCGCAATGGAGACAATCGCGGACAGACGAGCCGCCATTGCCTGTGCCGAGGGGAAACGCGATTCCTCTGAATCGGGGTCAGTGTAATGAGTCGATCCTCCTCCTGAGCTTCTTCTCGAGCTTCTCGTCGTATTGGATGGCTTCCGTGATTTCCTCGTATCGCTCGGGCGAGAGTCCGTCCATCCGAACGATCTTTCGGTCAATTTCCATCAGCATCTCACGCCGGAGGGCGCGTACCTTTTCTCGATCGTACGTATTGCGCATCTTTTTGTCGTACTTCTTCTTGACGCGCTTGACCTCTGGGAGAATTTCGGCGAATTTGGTAATTTCGTCGGAGGAGATGTCATCGTGGGATGGCTGTTGTGCAGAGACGACCGCAGGGACGAGAAGACATGCAAGTGCGAAAAGGCCGATGCCGTGACGAAGAATACGACTCATAAGGAGCGAGCAGATTGCGAAATGATACGGAGCGTAGACGGAACCATCCGGGCCCACGCAGTAACGGACGACGATCCCCGACCCGATACGTTCTTCTTAGGGACTCACGTAGGGTTGACGTATCCGTGAGCATAAAAAGTTGTAAAACCAAAACGTCCAAAAAGTAAATATTTGTTAAATCTTTTTGTACAGGCGGGGGCTATAGGGCAGCTCCCTTCTTTCTTGGTTAGATCCCGTTCGGAAATAAGGAGGGCGGATCTGTCGCATTGGCAGTGACGGAACGCAAAAAGACGAGAAGGGGAAGAGACGCAATGACCGATTTGGGGGCGTTTCGCCGAACTGAGGACACCGGCTTTCGTCAGACCGAGCAGTTGCGGACAACTGCCGCTGCATTGGCTGGGATACGGATTCCAATCGGAGAGGGGACGATCCCGCAGAAGCCTGTGAAGAGGCTCCCGAGGGCAATATTCTTCTTACGGTCGCCGAGCAAGTCCACGAATAGTCGTTAGAGGTACCCGAGATGCATCGCGCGACGTTTTGGGTCCGAGTTCGTTGAGGAAAACTGCCCAATCCCCTTGGCACTTGGGATCAAATCGGGAGATCCTCATTCACGGATCGGTCGCACGGCCTCATCGTCCGTGGCCTGCACCTGTGCCTCAGGAGCCAGAAGCACGACGCGATCCCCGGGGCGGGGTTGTTTGGACCGCTCCTCGGAAAGCACGATGAGCTGATTGCCGCGTACGAGGAACATGGGAAATGCCTCCGGGCCGTAGCGCTCGTTCACCGACGCCCGCGAGAGCGCATCGTCGGCCTCAATGACGAGCACCTCGTGGTCATGATCGAAGCAGTCGCGGATGCGCTCGCAGCTGGTGGTGCCGCCGAACAGCAGGTGGCCTCTCAAATGGTCGGGCACCTCTCCGTCCGCGTGTTCCCGCGCCGATCGGGCCGGCAGTTGGAAAATGTCGTTGACATCGAAAATCTCGGACAGGTGGAGGGCGGCCAGGGACGCGACCTCATCGTTGGGAATGGTGATGAGAAGGCGGCCGATGCCACTGAGGTCCAGGTCCTCCAGCACCGACTCCGAGAGCACATCGGCCCGCTCAGCATGGAGCCCTCGTTCGCAGGCCCGTTTCACGTGGTCGGGATTCGAGTCAATGAGCTGCACCGTAATGCCCAGGTCCTGCAGCGTTTCCGCGATGCGTTGCACCCAGATGTCCGCCCCCACAAACAGGACCCCTTCGGGATTGGGGTCCGCCAGATCCAGCGCCCGGGCCACGTACGGAATGGTAAGCCCGTAGACGGCCACCGTGCCCACAATGACAAGAAAGACGACGGGCACCAGGGCATCGGCCGCTTCCGGGAAAATGTCCTGAAGGTCAAAGGCAAACAGGGAGGCCACCGCCGCGGCCACGATGCCCCGCGGTGCCAGCCACGCGAGAAAGGCCTGCTCGCGCCAGGACAAACTCGTGCCGACGCAGGAGGCGAACACAGCCAGTGGGCGTACCACCAGAATGAGGATTCCGATCAGCAGAAGCGTGCGGCCGCCCACGTACTGAAACGTTGCAAAATCGAGGCGCGCGCTCAGTACGATGAACAGCACCCCGATGAGCAGCACCTGCAGGTTCTCCTTGAACTCCGTAATCCGATTGACCGGCACGTATGATTGGTTGGCCAGGGCCAGTCCCATCAGGGTTGTCGTGAGCAATCCGGCCTCGTGCTGAATCGCCTCGGCCCCCACAAACGCCACCACCACCAGCGTCAGCGTGAGCGGATTGTGCAGGTAGCCTGGCACGAGGCGCCGATGTAGCGTGTACACGATGAGCGCCGCGGCCGCCCCGCCAATGATCACACTCGCTCCGAGGGCCAGTCCAATGCCTTTGACTACATGCAGGGTTGCGTCGACGATGCTCGTCGAGACGCCCGGCTCGTTCAACAGCAGAATGATCTCCAGCACGAGGGTCGCCAGCATGGCTCCCACCGGATCGATCGTGATGCCTTCCCACTTCGCGACGGCCCCGATCCGTCCCTTGGGCCGAATTTCCCGAAGGATGGGCATCACCACGGTCGGGCCCGTGACCACCAGGATTGCCCCTGTCAGCATCGACAATTGCGCTCCGAATCCTTCGATTAAATAAATGGCCCCCCCTCCCAGGATCCACGTCGCAAGCACCCCGACTGTAATCAGATTCAGGATCGGCCCGCTTTCCTCCTGCAGCTCCGAAAGGCGAAGGTTGAGCCCCCCTTCAAATAGAATGACGCCGATCGAGATCGACACGAACGGATACACCCACTTCCCCTGCAGCACCGTCGGGTCGATGATCCCGAAGACGGGCCCGGCCAGAAATCCTGCAAGCAGGAGGAGCAAGATGGACGGCAGTCGCGTCTGCCACGCTAGCCACTGTGCCCCTACGCCCAGCACCAGAATGAGGGCGACGCCAAATAAAAAGGTCACTGAGAACACAACACCTGTGAAACAGTCATCGATGCGATCCGGAGGTCGTCCGGACCACGGAGACCGACTTGTCCCCAGGGGGGTTTCGTTCAACATCAGTTCTGATCCGTTCCGCGTCGCGAATTATTCAATTCCTGCGCCGCTGCCGTCCGTTATCCGCAGGGGGAAGAGGTCGGTCCCCACTACAGCAGCGCCGGTCCGCTCAGGAATGGCAGGGTCCGCACGAATGCCGGCTATAACGCAGGTTGTGAGTTGTACGTCGTGCGAGCTGAGGGTTGTGCGCCCAGTCGGGTAGCCGATCCGAGTCCACGGGACACACGGCATTCCCGGAGGGGAAGCCCCGTTTGGACGTCCAACTGCGAACGCGCTCTCCCTGCCCCGCTGTCAACTCCCACTTGAGTGTTCGTTTCTCGCTCGCGGCTGCACATGACTGCAACGCTCGGGGGGCAGGGCCTCGAAGCCCCCCATCGGCCCCAGCGTCCCGAACCCCGGCCCGATGTTGCCCAGCACGACCAGGGTGCCCGACAGCGCCTCGCTGAACGTCAGGTCGAGGCCCACCCGGTGGGCATCAATGGCCACGAATCCCGTTCCCCCGACGACGAGCAGGAGGTAGGTCAGGCTCACAATCAGAATGCCGCGCACCACCGGCTCCTTCACCGCCCGGCGCCCGAGCCACATGGGACGCACCGACGACGGATGAATCATTTGAAAGAGCTCGCGCCCGATCACCTTGACCCCGACGATCCACCGCATGAGCTTGAGGCCGCCGGAGGTGCTCCCCACGCACCCGCTCGCCAGCATGAGCAGAAACAGCACGGCCAGGACCTCCTCGCCCCACACGGCAAAGTCGGTGCTGGCGTAGCCCGTGGTGGTGAGGAGCGTCGCCGTTTGAAACGTCCCCTGCCGGAGCGTCTCTTCGAGCCCGGCGAACTGCCCGTCGCTCCACAGCATCAGGCTGACCAGCAGGCTGCCGCCGCCGAACATAGCAAGGTAGACCTTGAACTCCGTATTGCGGCCGAGCGCCGCGGGGGTGGAGAAGAGGGCCTGCCACAGCAGCGTGAAGTTCATCGCGGCCACGAACATGAATGGAATGATGAGCCACTGCACCATGGGAGAGAAGGCCTCCATGCTCCGGGCCTCCGGCGAGAAGCCGCCGGACGGGATGGTGGTAAACGTATGGGCAAGGGGGACAAGGGAGTCCAAAGCAGGGAATACGATGCGGATCTGAAATGGGACACGACTGTCCCCCTGTTTACGGACGCCCGTGTTCCCAACGACGCGTGCGGAGACTACACAGCCTCCAATACCGCATCGGCCCCCTCCATATTCACAAACACGACGAGGAGGGCTCCGGCCTTCGCGTTCCGTCCGTACCGGTGAACACGTCTTCGTGAGGCACGTCCATCATACCGGTTCTCACGGTTCTGATTGAAAAAGCGGCGAGGTCCGCGCACGTCCCTCTCATTTTGCTCCGGCATCGATGGTCCATGTATCCAAAGAATATGAACGCGGGGGCGCCGCAGGCGTGCTACGGTCGTGGTGGCAAAGCATCTCGCCGCCGCAATTGTTCGTGGGGTCGTTTCTGACGCTCATCCTGCTGGGTACGGTCGGCTTCATGAGCATGCCGGGGCTCTACACCGGCCCGCCGCTCAACTGGGTGGACGCCCTGTTTACGTCCACGAGTGCCGTCTGCGTCACTGGGCTTATCGTCGTCGACACCGCCGAATACTTTACGACCTGGGGGCAGGCCTACATTCTTCTCCTCATCCAGCTCGGCGGCCTCGGCATCATCTCGTTTACCTCGGTGATTCTCACGGCGCTCGGGCAACGCCTGTCGGTGCGACACGAGCGCTTGGCGGGCCGGGGGGCGAGTGTGGTCGACGACATCGATTACCGGGCCCTCACGTGGGCGATTGTTCGATTTACCTTTGCGGCCGAGCTGATTGGGGCCATTCTGCTCTACGTCTGCTGGGTGCCCCGCTTCGGGTGGGCGGGGGCCGTGTGGCCCTCCGTCTTCCACACGGTGAGCGCCTTCTGCAACGCCGGCTTTTCGACGTTCACGACGTCTCTGGTCGGCGCTCAATCCAACCTGCCGCTTCTGTGTGTCGTAATGGGCCTGATCGTCATGGGCGGGCTCGGCTTCCTGACGATTGAAGAGCTCAACCTCTGGCGGCGAAAGCGAGGGAACGAAGGCCGCTTTCGGCTGTCGGTCCACTCGCAGATCGTGCTCGGCACCACCGCGTTGCTCATTGTGGGCGGCTGGATTGCCTTCACGGCGTTTGAGTGGCACAACACGCTGGCGAACCTGTCGCTCGGCGAGAAGCTCCTCAACGGGCTTTTTGCCAGCATCACGCCCCGCACCGCCGGGTTCAATACGATTGACTACGCGCAGGTGGAGACGGAGACGAACTTCCTGACGATTGTCCTCATGATGATCGGCGGCTCGCCCGGGTCCACGGCAGGCGGCCTCAAGACAACCACGTTTGCGCTGCTGGGCCTTCTGGCGTGGTCGCGCCTGCAGGGAACACCCACCACAAGCATCTCGGGGCGCACCATTCCGGAGGCGACGATTCAGAAAGCCATGAGCCTCTTCATCGTGGCCTTCGGCATCGTGACCCTCGGGATTTTCCTCTTCAGCATTACTGAATTTGCCGACGGTGTTGCAGCCTCGGCGTCGCCCTTTCTCACCTACATGTTCGAAGTGGTGAGTGCCTTCAACACCGTGGGCCTGTCCATGGGGGCGACGGGCGAACTGACCACGCCGGGGCGCCTGTTCACGGTCGTCCTCATGTTCATCGGGCGCGTGGGCACGCTTACGTTCGTGGCGGCGATGGCGCGCGAGCCCAAGCGCATCAAGGGCGGCTTCCGGTACGCCTACGAGGATGTCTCGATTGGGTAATTCATCGTTCCACACCCGCATTCACCCCAAACATTTCCTATGGATCGATTCGTCATCGTGGGCCTCGGCAACTTTGGATCGAGCGTGGCCGAAACGCTCTACAGCCACGGGCACGACGTGATCGCCGTCGACACCGACGAGACGGCCGTCGACGACATTGCGTCCCACTGCTCCCGGGCCGCGGTGGGCGACGGCCGGGAGGACGCCCTGCTGGAAGAGGTGGGGGCGGAGGCGGCCGACGCCGCCGTCGTGAGCACCGGCGACGACATCACGGCCAGCATTCTGGCGACGATGGCGCTCAAGGATCTGGGCGTGGACCGCGTCTACGTAAAGGTCATCTCCGACGACCATGCCCGCATTATGCGCCAGCTCGGGGCGACCGAGACGGTCTTCCCGGAGCAGGACTCCGGCTATAACCTGGCCAGTCGCATTTCGGAAAAGGGCGTCATCGACTACGTCCGGATGGGCCGCAACCTGAGCGTGCAGGAGCTGGTGGTCCCGGAGGACTGGCGCGGCCACTCGCTCCGCGAGCTGTCGGTGCGGGCCGAGTACGGCGTGTCGGTGGTGGGCATCCACGATACCGCGACCGACGAGATGATCGTGCCTCCCGATCCGGACGACACGCTGGTCCACACCGACACCCTCATCCTGGCGGGGACCGACGAGGCGATCGACGCGGTGGCGGCCCTGGCCAGCGCGACGGCGGCAAACGGCGGGTAGCGTGCGTGGGGGAAAGGGATGGGGGGGACGTCGTCGATAGAAGCGGAACGACGGACATCGTTTCACCCGCCGTCATGGTACGGAATTTATACCAAATCCGCCTGCAAAGTTCGGGTTTGCAGAAATGTCGGCGCAAGCACAAACGGATGGGCCTCACGTACATACCTACACACCTACGCACGTACATACCCGAATCCTTCAACCGGATTCGGTATTACGGGGTCGTCGTGTCCGGGGAGGGGCGCTCGGACGAGGCGTCTTCGTACAGTACACGGGCGGTGGACCGAAACGAGATGCCCTGTGTCGACTCGGTGGTGATCATAACAGTCTCGACCACGGGCGGCGGTACCGCTGTGTCTGCGTGCCACCGGACGAGGAAGTTCGCGCCCACCCCGCCCCGAATGTCGTCCGTTTCCACGACGACGTAGGTAGAGGCTAGGGGGCCGAGGGTGCGGGTCGTGTCCAGGTAGGTGCGTACGGGAGCGCCGTTGCTGTCGTAGTAGTCGATCGTCGTGAGAGTAAGAGGCGCGTCCGGGCTCGTGTTGCGGATGCTGAGCGTCGTGGCCAGGTTCATCGACCGCTGCGCGTCCCGAATGTAGATGTGGGAGTAGGCCGGGACGTAGAGCGTCTGGCTCCGGACCCGTTTCGTGGGGGCGCCCCGATCTGCCGACGCGGCGGACGTGACCGATAGACTATCGAGGTGGGAGGAGGGCGGACCGGTATTCGGCTCGGGGGAGCCGGACTGTTGACACGCAATCCCCAATGGAGCCAATAGTCCCAACGCGAAAAGGAGGACTGAGGGGCGGCAGGAAACGGTGTTTGTCATCTGCGGGGGCGGAAAGCCGTCGACGCAATTCGGGGAGGATGCGCGGCACGAGCACGAACGGCCGTGCTCTGACCTCGTTCAAAGGATTCGTAGAAATTGCCTTCGGGTCTGAGTACGCATACGTTGTAACCGCTCTTTTCTGTCGCGACATTCCTTTTATACTCATGCGTACCGTAGTGGTAGGAGCCGGGGAGGTCGGCTCCGACGTGGCCCGGATTCTGGCCCTGGAAGAACACGACGTGACGGTCGTTGACAACGACGACGAGGTGTTGCGAGCCATTGAGAATACCTATGATGTCCTGACGGTGGAAGGCAGCGGCACGTCGGCGAGTGTACTCGAAGAGGCGGGGATCCGCGACGCCGATCTGCTCATCGCCGTCACGGCGATCGACGAGGTCAACATCATTGCCTGCATGATGGCCGACCGGTTGGGAGTAGAGACGACGATCGCCCGCACCCGCACCGACGAGTTGGAGCGCGCCCATTCGGTGCTCGAAGCCGAAGATTTCGGCATCGATCTCGTCATCCACCCGGAGGAGAGTGCAGCGGTGGAGGTGACGCATCTCATCCAGCGCGCCGGGGCCACCGACGTGCTTTCCTTCTGTGACGACAGCATCCAACTGATCGGGGTGCGTCTCGACGACGATGCGCCGGTGGTCGGGCATCCCCTTCGGGAAGTGGTGGCCGAACATTCGAATGTTGAGTTTCGGGTTAAGGCACTTGTGCGCAACGGCGAGAGCTACCTCCCGGACGGGGACGAGGTGTTGCGGCCCGGCGATCAGATCTTCGTGCTCACGCGACCAAAATACGTGACGCCCGTCATCCGCATTCTGGGGAAGGAGGCCGTCACGATGGAGCAGGTCATGATCCTCGGAGGGACGCGTGTGGGGGCGGGCATCGCCCGACGCCTATCGAAGCAGAACGGGAAGCGCATCAAGCTCATCGAGCCGGATCCCGATCGCGCACAGGAGTTGGCCGAGGAGTTGTCGGGAACCCTCGTCCTCAACGGCGACCCCACCGACATCGACCTGCTCAAGGGGGAGGGGCTGGCGGAGATGGATGCCTTTGCCGCCGTCACGGAGGATCAAGAGTCGAATCTCATCACGTGCCTCATGGCCAAGAATCTCGGCGTCTACAAGACGGTCGCGCAGCTTTCGAAGGCCGCCTATATTCCCATCAGTCAACAGATTGGGCTCGACGCCGCCGTGAGCAAGAAACTGGCCGTAGCCCGCGAGGTGCGCCGGTACCTCCGCGGCACGCACGTCAAAAGTGTCGCGACGGTGCACGACCTCGACGCCGAGATTTTGGAAATTGAGGCGTCGCCGCGGGCCCCAATCACGACCGGGCCGCTCCGGTCGCTCGACTTGCCCGATGGCTTGCTGGTCGGGGCGGTGGACCACGACGAGGCCGCGGAGATTGCGACCGGAAATACAACAATCGAGGCCGGAGACCGAGCCATTGTGTTCGTCCTCCCTGGATCGGTCCAGGCGGCCGAGGCACTTTTTGAAGCCTAGCCCGCGACGATTTTGTACGAGTCGCTTCCCCTTGCTTTGTTCTGAATCGACCGCCGGTTTCCGATCGGGGCGCGTGTCGATTCGGAACGTCCACGCTTTTGCACACACGTCCACACGACTCTGCCGTGGCTGTAAACATCCGCGTCGTTGCCCGTACGCTCGGAGGCCTCCTCCTTTTTCTCGGGGTGGCCCTGCTCATGCCGGCCCTCGTGGGCTGGATCTACGCCGAGCCGGAAGCCTGGGGCTTCGTCTGGGCCGCGGCCCTGGCACTGGGCCTCGGCGGCACGGCATGGGCCGCTCTCGGCGTTCCCGGACGGGAAGACGACCTAGGCGCGCGCGAGGGGTTTTTGATCGTGGGGCTTTCCTGGATTGTCATCGGGCTCGTCGGGGCGCTGCCCTTCGTGTTCGGCGGCGTGTTGCCGTCGTACACCAATGCGTTTTTCGAGACAATCAGCGGCCTCACCACCACCGGGGCCACCATTCTCGGCGGCACCCACACGCCCGGCATTGAGGCGATCCCGCGGGCCTTCCACTTCTGGCGAAGCCTCGCGCACTGGATGGGGGGGATGGGGATCATCGTGCTCACCCTTGCCATCCTGCCCATCCTGGGCGTCGGCGGCATGCAGCTCTTTCAGGCCGAGGTGCCCGGCCCGTCGGCCGACAAGCTGACGCCGCGCGTGCGCGAAACCGCCAAGCGTCTTTGGCTGCTCTACGTGGGCATTACGGTCCTGGAGGTGTTTGCGCTGCTCCCGGCCATGAGCCTCTTCGACGCTGTCAACCACGCCTTCGCGACGATGGCCACCGGCGGCTTCTCGCCGGAGGGCGGCTCGGTCGGGGATTTCGGCTCGGCCTACGTGGACTGGGTCATCACGCTCTTTATGTTTCTGGCCGGGATGAACTTTGCACTACACTACCGGATGCTGCGCGGCAAGCCGCTCGTGGCCTGGGAGGACACGGAATTTCGGGTTTATGCGGGCATCGTCGCCGTGGGCACGACGGTCATCGTCTTTGCCACGTGGACCCCAACGGTGGGACTCCTCCCCGCCGCCGAGACATCCCCACTGGAATATAGTTCGTTCCTGGAATCGCTCCGCTACGCCGCCTTCCAGGTCGTCGCCATCGTGACGACGACCGGTTTCGGTACGGCGGACTACGAGCTGTGGCACCCTTTGGCGATGGGCATGATCTTTCTGTTTTTCTTCTGTGGGGGCATGGCCGGATCCACCGGCGGGGGCGTCAAGGTGGTCCGGCACATTCTCCTGTTCAAAAACTCCTACCGGGAGCTCCGGCAACTCGTGCACCCGAAGGCGGTCCTTCCCGTTCGGCTGAACGAGGATGTCGTGTCTCGCGACGTGATGCGCAACGTGCTGTCCTTCATTGTGCTGTACCTCGGTCTGCTCTTTGCCGGGACGCTGGTCGTAAGTGCGATGGGGCTGGACCTCTGGAGCGCCTTTACGGCCGCCCTCTCGTGTGTCGGCAACATCGGCCCGGCGTACGGGACCGTGGGGCCGACCAAGAACTACGCTCACATTCCGGTTCTGGGCAAGTGGGTGCTTTCCTTTCTCATGGTGGCGGGACGATTGGAGGTGTTTACCCTTCTGATCCTGCTGACGCCGGCCTTCTGGCGGCGGTAGTCCCGCTGCTCAGGTTGGCGACTCGGCTCGATCCGGTGCCCGGTCCTCCCATTGGGCGAACCACTCTGCAAACGCGTCCGCCGCTGCGTCCGCAAACCGGACGGAAGTGCCGCCGCGGGCCTCCACCCAGTCGGCCTCCGCGTCTTCGAAGACGCGGACGAGAATGGGAATGGTGTCGCCCACGTAGGCGAGCAGCTCACCGAGGACGGTCGGCTGCCGCAGGGTCGAGACGATGACGCGGGCCTGGGCGGCCCCCGCCTCCAGCAGCACCGACAGGTCGGCCCCGTCGCCCCGCACACAGCGCACGCCCCGGTCGCGGAGACGACTCACCACGGCCGGGTCCTCGTCCACGACGACGGGCTCGTAGTCGGACTCCCGCAGAAGGCGAAGCAGGGACCGTGCGCTCTGCCCCCCGCCCAGCACCAGCACATGATTGCTCGGCACCTCGGGCAACGAATCGGACCGGCGGGACGGGTGCCACCGCAGCAGCTCCCACACCACCGTCTCGCTCGTCAGCAGCGGCGTTGCCATCATGGTACACACCGTCGTGAGGACGATTACCGAAAACACCTCGCTCCCGATCTGTCCGACCACGAGCGCCTGCAGGCCCACCACCAGCGAAAACTCGCTCGTCTGCGACAGCAACAGGCCGCTTTCCAGGGCGGATCGGGCCACAAGGCCGGTCCATTCCCCGACGACGGCGACGAGCAGGGGCGTGAACACCAGCACCGCCCCGCCGAACAGCGCGGCATGCCCCAGCAATGCGGGCGCCGGCTGGGCGGCCGCCAGGCCCAGGGACGCGAAAAAGACGGCCGAAAAGAAGTCGTAGAGCGGCTGCATCTCGCTGTGCACGATGCCGCTGAAAGGGAAGCCCGACAGGGCGACGCCCGCCAGAAACGCTGCGGCGAAGAGGGGCACGTGGATCCAGTGAGCCACTGCCATAAAGCCGAAAAGAATGCCGAGTACGACCAAGAGTTGCGTCTCGGCATCCGGGTCCCATCGGAGCAGCAGGGGCACGACTCCCTTCATCACGACCGCGGCCCCCGCGAGAAGCAGCGCCGTACCGCCCAGGCTTTCGAGCATGGCTCCCGTCCCCTCCGGAAACCGGATAAGCACCGGCAGGAGCAGCACGACAATAACGTCCTGCAGGAGCAGCACGCCGAGCACCGTGCGCCCGAACGGTTCGAACATCTGTTGTCGCTGCTGCAGGAGGCGCACCCCGATGATCGTCGAACTGGCCGCCAGGGCCAGACTCAGGTAGAGGGCGTCGGTCAGGCCATAGCCGAGCCCGTAGGCGATGCCCAGGCCGGCCGCGGCCAATCCCCCGAACTGAAGAAGCCCAATCGGGATCGCCGTCTTCGCAAACGGCCCCACCCGATCGAGACTCAGGTCCGTTCCTGCCACAAACAGCAACACGGAGACGCTCAGAAACAGTACGCTCTCGATGAACTCGGCGTCGCCCACCCCACCGACGGCCCCGAGCCCGAGACTGCCCATGAGCAACAGCGGAATGGCGGGAAACTGGGTCCATCGAGACACCCCGAAGCCGACGGCCGCAACCCCGAGCAGAATCGCAATCTCCGTCATGACAGCACCTCCATCGATTCCAGTTCGTGGAGCAGGCGGCGGGCGCCCTCGTGCTTCGACCGAATCAGGTAGTCGACGTCGAGGGCACGGAGGCTGTTTTCACTGGTGCGATCGAACGCGTGGATGCTGCAGGGGACCCCGGCCTGTTTGGCGTGGTAGGCAATCAGGTTGTTGGTCCCCTCGATGCTGAGGGTCGAGACCACCAGTCGGGCCCCATTCCAGTGAGCCTCCTCGCGCGTGGCGTCGTGGACGGCGTTCCCGTGCACGGTGCGTACCGAGAGGGGCGCCAGCTTTTCGGGATCCGTGTCGACGGCCACGACGGGTTCGCCCGCGTCCGTGAGCCGGTCGACGATGCAGCGCCCGAGGGTGTTCATGCCCACAACGATGACGTGGCCGCGAAGCCCCTCCGGCGGCGGGGCGGCGGGCGTCTGCTCCG
>CAYOWD010000101.1:0-13811 GCA_964407535.1 uncultured Salinivenus sp.
CATTGCCCCTGTGCTCTAAACGTCCTCAGCGAGCAACATGCAGAAGCTGTTTGGCAAGTGTTCTATCCCCTGCGATCTCGTGGATCTCGTTGCAAATGGCCTCTTTGGCCTGCCCGCGGTTTCCCGACCGAGCCGGCACGTATGTACGTGGAGGCATCGCCCGATGTGCTTCACGGTGTCACTGCGTCCCCGTCCAACAGCACGATGCGACTCCCGTGGCTCCCGGACCCCGCAAGCCTTGACTTTTTCTTTCATCTGTTTTACTACAATGAAAGGCTACTACCTCATTTCCCCTTCTGTCTCTTCTTGATCGACGACTTGCTTGGCCCGTGATCCTGCCCGTCGCAGCACTGCTCCGGGCACTGGGACTCACAGTGTACCGGAACAGCGAATGCAAACTACGCCGTTCGATCCGCATATCCATCTGCTTCTCAATGCTTGTGGTGGTGAGTATAGGGGGTGTGTGCGTGCCTGCTCACGGGCAGTCCACCTACGACCTCTACGGACATGCCCGATCCGACGCACTTGGGAACAGCACCACGGCTCTCCCCTCTGCCACTGGCGTGCAGGCCAATCCCGCGGCCCTGGCCACCCTGAGCACCTCGACGGCCTCGTTTTACGCCCGACAGGGATTTGGCCTCGCAGCCCTGCGCTACGGGGCCGCTCACATCGCGCTTCCGTTCGACTGGGGGACGGTCTCGTCCGGCCTCAGCAGTTTCGGGTTTGAGGACTATCGCGAGGTTCATGCAAGTGCCGGATACGCCCGCGCCTTTTCCTTTGGCACCGCCCGCGCCGTCCGCACCGGCGTTACGCTGCGCTACTACCATACCTCCATTCCCGGCTACGGGAACGCCTCAACCGTCGGCGTGCATCTCGGGCTGGGGGTCCAACTGTTGCGCTCCCTGCATCTCGGGGCGTATGCGACCAACGTCAACGGCGCCTCCCTGGGAGACGACACGCCGCTTCCGCGCACCCTTGCGGTGGGGATATACTACCGGGCGTTCTCGTCCGTACGGGTCACGGCGGACCTCTTTAAAGACGTTCGGTTTCCCGCCACCGTCCGCGGGGGCATTGAGGTGCGCCCCGTTGATCCGCTGTTTCTTCGGGCCGGCCTCACGACCACCCCCGCCCGGTTCACCGGAGGCGTGGGCGTTCGGCTTGGCCCCCTCAGTGCCGCTCTCGCCGCCGAGCAACATCAAACACTCGGGTGGTCCCCCTCCGTCACGCTTCAGGTCGACTGGTAACGCACCGTCGACTGGTAACGCCCCTCTGTCCGGTCGCTCTCTCACGCTGATCGTCCGGTTCTGATATGCACCACGTCCTCCCGTATGCCCTCGGCTTTCTGCTCCTCCCCGTCGCCCTCACCGCCCAGCCGGCGCCGGACTCCGGCGCGTCCGCCTCCAGCAACCGGAACGAGATCCTTGAACGCGTTCTCGACGAGCGCGACTCCGCCGATGCCCCGTCGACGAGCGCCACCGATGCCTTGACCCGCCTGGCCCTGCATCCACTGGCCCTAAACCACGCCTCCGCCGCCGAGCTGAGTGTCCTCCCGCAGGTGTCGCCCCTCCTTGCCCAACGCATCGTTGCGTATCGCGACCACAACGGTCCCTTTTCCACCGTAGACCACCTCACGGCGGTGGAGGGAATAGGCCGCTCCCGTGTGAATCGGCTTCGTCCCTACCTCACCGTCTCCGTCTCCCCCTCGGGGAGCGTCCCCGACTCCTCCTCTTCCACGGGTGACAACGCGGTTTCCCTCGGATCCGTCCCCTCCGCCCTCGACCTGGAAATTCTTCAGCGCGGCACCCGGCGGCTCGACGTGGGACGCGGCTACGCGGACGACCCCTCCCAGACGACGTTTCAGGGTCCCCCCGGCCGACTGACGACCCGCATCCGGCTGGAGCACGCCCAACACGGACAAGCCGCCCTCACCCTCGACAAGGATCCCGGCGAGCCTTTCGCCTGGTCCCCCGAGGCCCACCACTACGGCGTCGACCACGTGGCCGGCAACGTCACGCTCCGCGACATCGGTCCCGTCGAAACGCTGATCGTCGGCGACTACTCGGCGCAGTTTGGACAAGGCGTTACGCTCTGGCGAGGGCTCCACTTCGGGAAGGGACGGGATCCGGTCTCGCCGCTCGTCCGCAGCGGACGCGGACTCGTGCCGTTTCAGTCCACCTCCGAGCATCGGTTCTTTCGGGGCGCAGGAGCGACGGTCCGCGTTGCCTCTCCCCTCTCCGTGTCGGGCTTCTACTCGTATCGCCAGCGCGATGCGACGCTACACTCCGACGGTGCCGACGTGGAGGGCCCTCTCCCCGCCCGCACCCTTTCAACCGGCGGCCTCCATCGTACCCCGAGCGAACGAGAGCGCCGAAATAATTTCGGCATCACGACGATCGGCGGGGCCCTCGAATACAAGACCACCGCCCTCCACGTGGGCGTGACGGGCTACCGGAGCCAGTTCGACCGTCCGCTGCGGCCGCCGGATCAACCGTATCGGCGATTTGCTGTCTCTGGCACCCGTGCTTCGATGATCGGGGCCTTCGGCCGCACGCTGCTCGGCAACTACACCCTGTTCGGAGAAATCGCCCGATCCGGGGACGGTCCCTACGGGGGCGTGGCGGGGGCTGTGCTCAATCGGGAGGACCGCCTTCAGGCCCTCCTGATGGGCCGCCACTATCCTCGCTCCTTTACGGGGCTCTACAACTCGGCCCCCGGCGAAAGCAGCCGGACCCAGAACGAGACGGGACTCTACGCCGGCATTCGCCTCCAGGTGGAAAAAAAGTGGACGGTCGCCGCGTACGTCGACCAGTATCAATTCCCGTGGCTCCGCTTCGGCGTTCCCCGTCCAAGCCGAGGGCTCGATACGCGCGCGGTCGTCGAATACACGCCGCGTTCCTGGCTCTCCTCCTACGTACAAATGACCGCCGAGCGCGAGGCGGAAGGGACCACCGTCCCGGGTCCCGGGGGACGCCGCCTCAATGCCCTCACGACGCAGACCCGTCAGTCGGCCCGCTGGCACACGGAATACACCTTTAGCGAGGCCGTCACCCTCCGCACCCGCCTCGAACTATCCCGCGTGACAGCCCCGGACACCGACGACGCCTACGGCCTGCTCCTCTTTCAGGGCGTCCGCTTTCGGCCGGTTGAGTCGCTCCAACTCGACGCTCGGCTCTCGGTCTTCGACACCGACAACTACGCGTCTCGCATCTACGCCTACGAGCACGATCTGCTCTACAGCTTCTCCGTGCCCGGTCTCCACGGCGAAGGGCAACGCTCTTACGTCCTCGCTCGGTACGAGCCCACCTCTTCGGTGCGCCTGGAGGCCAAGTACGGGGTCACCTGGTACCCGCGACGCCGTACCGTCGGGTCGGGGCTCACTGAGGTCGACGGCAACGTGCGACGCGCCCTTCGGCTTCAGGTCCGATGGACCCTCTAAGTGATGTCAAGTGTGGAGTTGGGAATTCGGATTTTGGAATGGGCAACGAACCAGAGTGCCTGAATGGGACGTGAGCCGCTCCGCTGCGTTTTTTCGATCGGGAATGGATCTACGATCCCGTTGGCTCCCTCGATCCACACTCCCCATTCCGAATTCCAAAATTGATCTCACTTAGGTCCCCCTCGAAAGCAGAGGCATCGCCCCCGCCGACGCGAGGACGTACCGCCGTTCCGTCCCATTCTCATTCTCTCAAAGACACTGTTGGCTTCGCGTAAGGTCATTGCTGCTTTCAACAGGCGTTCACTACGATTCAACGCAGATTGTAGGAATCGCGATCACATTCCCGTTCCTCGTCCTGCTTTCCCGAAACCGCACCTCGTTTCATACTTTTCCTGTGAGTGAGCCATTATTCGCTTGTCTGCCTCCGTTTCGGTCACACGACGCTCTCCGGTCTCATGAGCCAAGCCGAGAAGCCGCGCATTCTTGCCGTTGAGGACAACTCCGAGACGCAACTCCTCCTTGAGCATCTGCTCAAGAGCTCGTTTGACGTGACCGTGGTGGAAGGCGTCGACGAGGCCCTCGATGCGGTCGACGAGCGGGGCTTCGACGCTCTCCTGCTCGACATCAACCTCAGCGAAGAGCGAACCGGAACGGATCTGCTCCACCTCTTGCGGAAACAGGACCACATGGACAACGTGCCGGCCATTGCCCTCACGGCCTACGCCATGCCCGGCGACCGGGAGGACTTTTTAGAGGCCGGATTCGATCAGTACGTGAGTAAGCCCTTCACGCGATCCGACCTCACGACGGCCCTCGACGAAATTCTGTAGCCGCTCCCCGAATGGACGCGGCCCGCCTTCCCATCCCTCCTCCGTCTGGGCCAACAACGGGTTCCCCACCGCACTCGCCCGGGGACAGCCTCCTCAGGGACATGGAATTCCTGCGTTGCACGCAACTCCTCCTGTATCCAACGAGACAACTCGCTCTCCGGAGACCTCGCTTCTTTTCTCCAACGTGCCCCATTGCCCTCTCCCAAATTCCTAGTCCCCAACGTCAGTTCATACAGGTGGCCTTCAACGTCTCGCGACGATCGTCGAGCGTATCGTACCATTCCGTCTCTTCGATCGGCTCATCCCCCTTGTAGTACTCCCACTCTTTCACATTTTCATCCGATACGACAAGGGGATTATCCATGTGCGCGATGCGCTTCAGGACCGGCGACGTGCCCATCTGGTGAACGAACGTGACCGTGCATTCGCCGTCCGCCGTCTTTTCGCGAACCGACAGCCAGTTGTCCCCACAGACCTGGCAGCTGTAAAAACGCGACTCCTGCTCCTCCCCGAGCAAGTTCTGAATCTCGTCCTGTTCCTCATCGAGCATCACCTGCATTGGACGCAGGCTCTCGCATCCGCAGGTCTTGCACGTCAACTTTTCGTTCTCCATGGAGTGCGTAGCCCTGATGGTTCTAGAGATACGGAGGTGCGCTAACGAGAGGGGACGGAGGGAAGTTCATCCGACCCGGATACTCGCGTCTACGCGACGACCACGGATCCAAAGGCAATATGATCTCTATTGCGCCCGGCATCCTTAATTTACGCTCACGGACCGTTCTGCTTCCCCTCCAGTTCTAAAACGGGCCGTTCGGCTTTTCGACACGCCCCCGCGTCTAATACCAAATCCGCTTATAAAGTTTGGGATTTCAGGTATGTCGGTATGGGTGCAAGCATATGGGCCTCACTCACATACCTACACACCCCGACAGTGGTCGGGACATTGCTCACATACCCCAACGGAGCTGCCTAACTAGTTAGGCTGTCCCACTAGTGGGACTCGAACGAGTTCGGCTGCGGAGCTGGTATAAAGAATGGAATAAAATGTTCAGTGCGGTCTTTCTGCTCCTCATTTTGCGTTCTCATCGGTATATCGCCACCACATCGTCCGTCTCAAACCGATAGGCCGCCCCGACTCGAAAATTGAGATCGAAGCGGTGAAGGATACGGGTTTCGAGTTGAAGTCCCCCGCCTGCTGTCGAGCGTCTCCGACGCCAGGTGCCCTCGCTCACCGTCCCGAGCGTCTCCCCGAATCCGTAGGCCGCTAGGCTCTTCAGATAGATCGGGAGCAGGGTCATGCCGTCGTCGATGTACCAGAGGGGCTGGGTGATCTGCGTTTCAAATTGGAGAAATGGATCTGTCGGAAGGTCGGCGAGGTCGTCGTATCCGCGCGGGCCGAAGGTGCTGGTATTGAACACGGACCGCCGGTTCTGCAACAAGGTGCGAACGCCCACCCGAATGCCCGTATTCGACGCGGTGAGAAGGGGCAGATACGTGTCGGTCCCAGCTACAACCCCGCGCCCCATCGACCGGCGTTCGGTCCAGGGATCGAGTTCGCCCTGTACGCCCACCACGGTCCCCGTATTGGGGACGAGGTCGCGCGGGTTTTGCTGAATCCGATACTGGAACGTCGCTTCCGGTTGCAGCGTCAGTCGCGTGGCGTAATCCGTGGGAGCCGCCGTATCGTCGAGGAAGCGGATCTGTCGAACCTCGGTCTCCAGCCCAAACTGGAGCTGCGACTGATACACATTCGCCTCCAGGACGACCGGCAGCTGCAGCCCGAGTCCTGCGCCTCGTTCTTCCACCTTCACCGATCGGCGGCGACCGCCCTCCTGCAGGAATGTCGAAAACGCACGATCGTAGACGGAAACGGACGGCCGGAGCAGAAACGCCCCGCTCTCAACGCGTGCCTCGCCCCAGAGTCGGCCGTTTTGCCAGTACGACGTGCCCCGGTACGCCCAGCGTTGCAGCGGATCGGCCCCCTGCACCCCGATTCCGAGGCCAACCCCGAGCGGTCCGTCGGAATCCAATGCCTCTACGTTGGACGGGGACGCCTCATTCCCACTTCCCTTGAGGACCGGGTATACCATGCGGGGCGCGAGATGACGCCACGCGGCGTACTCGCGTCCTTCGGAGGCGAGTTCATTCGAGGACGGACGAGACGCACGCTGCGCGCTCGGGGCCTCCGCAAACGCCCCGCGCTGCACGAGCGAATCCGCCACCACGGAGGCCGAGTCGGGCCGGAACGGCATCCGCACCAGGTCGTGGCGCTCGTGTCGGTAATTCACAAACGCCACCGTGGAGCGATCCGGCGACAGGGTCGGCTCAAGCGCCCCGAACCGCACGTTTGCCAGCCGGAGGACGCGCTCCGTCTCGGTATCGTACGCAAACACATTCGCCGTGCCGTTCGGATCCGCGGCAAACAACAAATACCGACCTTCCGGTCCCCAGCTGATGTCATAGATCACCGCATCCGTCATTTCAAGCCACGGAACGAGTTCGGCCGATGCGGCCTGCGGGGCCCGGGCCCGATACAGGCGCTGCTTGCCGCCCTCATTTACAAGCACGGCGACCGTGGTATCCTGCGGAGACGGCGCAACTTGCCGGATGCTCCGCGGGCCCCCGGATGTTAACGGGGTGGTGGACTGCTGATCCGTGATCGCCGACCATCGGGTAAACGGCCCGTCATTGGTAATCGCGTACACGCGCCCCTCCGGTCCCGGCGCCGGGGCAAACGCCCGCCCGTCGTCGGTCAGCCGAACCGCCTCGCCGTCTGACAGCGACACCCGCTCCACCTCCGCAATGGCCTGCTGCAGCACCAGCGGGTCCTGGACGTATCGTCCCGCATAGAGCGCCGACGTATCGGGCGACAGGCTGTACTGCCGGTCTTCCGTAAGGGACTGTTCCCGTATGGGGGTCCGCTCGCCGGTCTGCGCATCGATCCGGTAGAATCCCGGCCGCACGCTGTAGCCGTGCACGTACGCCACGAGCGTGGTGTCGTTGAGCCAGTACGGCCGCCGGTGATTGAGTCCCGCCTCCCCCGCTACGTTCTCCAGCGACGTGAACGGCGCCCGACGCTTCAGATCGGCCCGGTATTCCGCCGCCAGCTGCAACTGGAGTTCGTCGCGGAGGGACTCCGGAAACTGCCCCGTCCCTACCCCAAGCCACACGCCCCCGCCCACAAACGGGAATCGATTGTGCCACGTCATCATCGACTGGAAGAAGTCGGTGCGAACCGAATCACCGCGCTCGGCCAGGTACTCGAACGCGTGGGCCCCGCCGATGTAGAACCGATTGGTGGGCTGCGTGTACGCCGGCGGCTCCAGCATTTGCGTCAGGGTCCACGGATCGTCCGACAACATGGCCGCCTGCATTTTCATCTCAAAGAGCGGCGCGTGGAGCCGTCCCGCCCCCGGCTCAATCTCGCTTTCTCGATACACCGCTACGCCTTCGATCAGCCCCACCGGGCCCAGCAGATTGAGTCCCCGTACGAGATCCGGAGCAAACAGTCGAATGCCCGCCCCGACGCCGGAACCTGCATCCACCTCTGCCTGCGCCGCGTGAACCAATTCGTGAGGCGCGACCAGCGCGGGCCAGGACGAGGAGCGCGCCACCAGCTCGTCGGCCTTGATGCTCGGGGTCTCAATTTCCTGTCGAAATGGGAAGGGCGTGACGAATCCGTTGGACCGGTCGTTGAAATCGTTAATCACGACCGGCATGCGCCAGTCCTCGGGCGTCGGCCCGACAATGTCATTCGTGCGGGCCCACGTGCCCTCAAGCGCCGCCGCCGTACGGCGCGCCATGTCCCAGGCCCCCTCCTGGTAAATCAAATCGAAGTGGTCGCTCTTCACCACCCGGTATTCCACCGCATCGGGGCGATACACGCCGCCGTACGCCCCCGCCCCCACAGGTCCCGCGTCCTGGGCCCAAACGACATTGCTGCCCACCCCTGCGAGGAGTCCCAGCACAACCATCCATCCGACCAGTCGCATGCGTCCCGTGTAGCGTTGTCCGAAAGACATTATCAAACTGTAAAACGCATAGTGCGTCGATTCGCCCGGAACCCAGCCCTCACTCGTTCCTGTTCAGTCTTCTACCGTTCCGCCCCCAGTACCATCCCTCCACGCCCCGTGTGTTCTTCAAGCAACGAGTCTCCGGTTCCTCCCCCGGACGCCCCTCCGGCTGCATCCGACGCCGATTCGTCGTCCTCCCCCGCTCCTCCGGGGGCCTCCTTTCCCCCGTCGGTCGAGCAGCGCGAGGTGCCCGACCATGCGCCGTTGGACCACCCGCACCTCTACTTCAACCGCGAGCTCAGCACGCTTGACTTTAACTGGCGGGTGCTGCACCAGGCCCTCGATGACCGCGTCCCCCTGCTGGAACGCGTTTTCTTTACGGCGATCACGGCCAGCAATCTCGACGAGTTTTTCCGGAAACGGGTGGGGGGACTCAAGCGACAGGCGGCCGCCGGCGTGACGACGCCCTCTCCGGACGGGCGCACCCCCGAAGAACAACTCCACCTCATCCACGAGGCCGTCGTGCCGCTCTACGACCGTCTCACCTCGTTCTGGAGCGATACCCTCGTGCCTCGTCTCCGCGAGGACGCCGGCGTCCACATTCTCGACTACGAAACGCTCTCCCCCTCGCAGCGCGAGGCTGTCGACACCCACTTTCAGGAAAACATCTTTCCGGTCCTCACCCCGCTGGCCGTGGACCCCGGCCACCCGTTCCCCTTTCTGTCGAACCTGAGCCTGTCGCTGGCCGTCACGCTCCACAACCCGAAGCGCGACACCGACCAGTTTGCTCGCGTCAAGGTCCCCTCCAATCGAGATCGATGGGTGTCCCTTCCCGAGCCGCATCACTATGTGCCCCTGGAGCAGGTGATTGCACACAACCTGGACGATCTGTTCCGGGGCATGGAGATTACCGGGGCCTATCCGTTTCGGGTCACGCGGAATGCCGACGTGCGCCGCGACGAGGAGGAGGCCGACGACCTGCTCGAAATGATCTCCGAGGAGCTCCGCGAGCGCCAGTTTGCCCCCGTCGTGCGACTTGAAGTGGCGCCCAGCATGCCGGTCGACGTTCGCGAGTTGCTGTCGAACGAACTAAACCTCGACGTGCGCGACGTCTACGAGACGAACAGCCTCCTTGCCCACGTCGACTGCATGTCCCTCTCCGGCCTCGACCTTCCGGAGCACCAGTACGACCCGTGGGAACCCATCGTGCCGCCTCGTCTTCAGCGCGAAGGCGATCCGACGGCGCTCGTGCGGAAGGGAAAAACGGCGGACTACCCGAACATCTTTGCCGCCATCCGGGAGTCCGACATCCTGGTGCACCACCCCTACGACTCGTTCCAGGAGAGCGTGCAACGCTTCGTCGAGGAGGCCGCCGACGACCCGCAGGTGCTTGCCATCAAGCAGACCCTCTACCGCACTTCCGAAAACTCGCCCATCGTGGCGGCCCTCGTCGACGCCGCCGAGCAGGGCAAGCAGGTCGCCGTGCTCGTAGAGGTGAAGGCCCGATTCGACGAGGCCAACAACATCCAATGGGGACGCACCCTCGAAGAGTCGGGCGTCCACGTCGCGTACGGCCTCGTGGGGCTCAAAACCCACGCCAAGGTGACGCTGGTGATTCGGCAGGAAAACGGGGAACCCCGCACGTACTGCCACATCGGCACCGGCAACTACAATCCCGAAACGGCCCGCCAGTACACCGACATCGGCCTGTTTACGTGCAACGAGGACGTGGGCTACGACATCACGAATCTCTTCCACTACCTTACGGGCTACGCCCCCGAACAGCATTACCGCGAATTGTTGGTGGCTCCCCAAAACATGCGGCGGCGGTTTGAGGAGTTGATTCAGCGCGAAATCGACCATGAGGAGGCCGGCGGCGACGGACGCATCATTGCCAAAATGAACCAGCTCAACGACGAAGGCCTCATCCAGGAGCTGTACCGGGCGTCGCAGGCCGGCGTGGACATTGACCTTATCGTTCGCGGCCACTGCCTCCTGCGCCCGCGTCTAAAAAACTATAGCGAAAACATTCGTGTAATCAGCATTCTCGGCCGCTTCCTGGAACATACACGCATCTACTACTTCGGCAATCACGGAGACGATGAGATTTATCTTGGGAGTGCCGACTGGATGAGCCGCAATCTGAATGATCGGGTGGAAGCCATCGTGGAAGTAAAGGCGCCCCAGCACAAGGAGCGCCTCCTGGAGCTGTTGAACCGGGCCCTGAACGACCCGGTCTCCGCCTGGGATCTGCACGCCGATGGGCACTACGTGCAGCGGAGGCCGGAGACGCCCAACGATGCCACCGGCTTTCAGGCGCAATTGATGGAGCAGGCTCGCCGTCGCGCAGCCTAGCCTGTCTTCCCGGCGTCCTCGGCGACGCGCGCCCTCCCGCCGACTGATTGCCCTTCGCCCCTTTTCCAGAGCTTGCTTTCCGACCGATACTCATGGACGATACCCTCGAAGTACGCTGGTTTGTGGACGGGTCGCCGCCCGACGCCGCCGTCGACTGGATCCGTTCGCTCGGCGCCGAGCCCGACACGACCCGTACGGACCTCTACCTGATCTCCAACGATCCCGGGATGAACGTGAAGCTGCGGGAAGGCAAGGTCCAAACGAAGCACCGCATCGGCGACCGCACGGGAATCTCGTTTCACGACGCGGTCCGGGGCGTGCAGGAACGCTGGGTAAAATGGAGCTTCCCGACCGTCGAGCAGCATCACGACCTCTTCGAGGATGACCCGACGGGCCTGTGGGTGCCCGTCCACAAAGAGCGCCTGCGCCTTGAGATTGACCCGGATGAGCAGGCGGACCTGCTCGATCACCTGATCGAGTCGGACCCGGCGGAGGCAAAGATCGAACTCACGGAGGTGCGCGCCGAGGGCGAACACGCCTGGACCATCTGTATGGAGGCGGAAGGCCGTCCCGAAGCCCTGCCGGGCACCCTGCAGCAAATGGGCAATTATCTGTTCAGCCAGGACTCGCCCCCGGAGCTCCCGAAAACATCGTCCTTCGGCTATTCCCGCTGGATCCAGACGCTGGACGTATCGGCAGCCCCGTCTTCGGACCCGCTCTCCGTGACGTAGTGCAGTGAGAGAACGGGATCGGTGGGCTCGCCTTCAATCTCGTGATTTTCATTCCGCGCACCACCGGCTGACACTTCGGTGGTTCGTATCGCCTATGCTCGCCGAAACTGTTTGCCCGCGAGTTGCCGCACGACGCCCTTAAACTCCAGTTGGAGTAGATGCACGAGGGCCGTGGAGGGATCGAAGCCCGTCTCCGCGCACAGCTCATCGATGTGGATCGGCGTATCGGAAAGGGCCTCGTAGAGGATCGTCTCCTCGTCCGACAACTCGTCGGTGGGGTCGGGAGCTGTCGCGCCGCTCGCCACGCGTTCCGCATCCACTGCCTCGGGCTCCTCCACCGTGACCTCCGGCAGCTCCTCAAGCAAATCCGCCGGTGCCATCACCAGCTTCGCGTGGCCGCGCTGGATGAGCCGGTTGGTGCCACGACTCGAATCCTTGGTGACGGCCCCCGGCACCGCGAACACTTCTCGATTCTGCTCCACCGCCAGGCGTGCCGTGATAAGCGCCCCGCCTTCCGAATAGGACTCCACGACGAGCGTCCCGAGGGACAATCCGCTCACGATGCGATTGCGCTCCGGAAAGTTGGAGGCATCCGGCTCCGCGTCGACCGCATACTCCGACAACAACGCCCCGTTCTCCACGATTCGCTCGGCGAGCGACGTATGCTTCGCCGGATAGATGTGCCCCACGCCCGACCCGAGCACGGCCACCGTTCGCCCCCCGGCGTCAAGAGCCCCCTTGTGGGCGGCGGCGTCGATGCCGTAGGCCAGTCCGCTCACGATCGTAAAGCCGCGCCGCGCCAGCTCGGCGGCAAAATGGTGGGCCTGCGCCCGGCCGTAGTCCGTACAGCGACGGGTCCCCACAATGGTGACCATGGGCGCCCCGCCGTCCGGAAGCGTGCCCCGCATCCAGAGGAAGCCTGGCGGATCGTAAATCTCCCGGAGTTGTCGCGGAAACCGATCGTCCCAGGGCGACAACAGCTCCGCCCCGAGCTCGTCGGCACGCTCAATTTCCTGCTCCACCGCCCTGCGGTCTGCGAACGTGAGGATGGACTCGGCCGTCTGCGGCCCGACGCCCTCGACCTGTTCAAGGGCCGACCGCGACGCCCGAAATACGGCGCTCGGCGCCTCAAAGTGGGCCAGGAGGGCCCGCATGCGCGTGGCTCCCACGCCGGAAACGAGCGACAACCCAATCAACGCCCGCTTTTCTTCTGAACGATCGAGATTCGGAGAGGGATCGTTGTGTTCAAGCGGCAGTCTCATGCCTGTGTCGGCTCTGTCGAGGAGTGCGACCGCGCCGCCTTGACCTCATCGAACAGCGTATACGTGAGGTCGTCAAGCCCAACGTCGGCCGCGGCACTAATGGGACAAATTATGGAATCGTCCGGAAAGGAATCGGCCACCACCTCCGGGAGCAACTCGCGCTCGTCCGGGGCCAGCACGTCAATCTTGGAGAGGGCAATCACGTGCGGCTTGTCCATGAGATCGGCCTCGTACGATTCGAGCTCGTGGACGAGTTGCTCGTATTCGGCTTCGAGATCACTGGCCGTAATGGGAATGACGAAGAGCAGCACCGACGTGCGCTCGATGTGGCGCAGAAACTGGATGCCCAGTCCCCGTCCTTCGTGGGCGTCCTCGATAATGCCGGGGATGTCGGCCATCACGAAGGTCTCAAACTCGCTTACGTATACCATCCCCAGCTGGGGCGTGAGGGTGGTAAACGGATAGTCGGCCACTTCGGGCTCAGCCGCCGATAGGGCGGAAACGAGGGTACTTTTCCCCGCATTCGGAAACCCGACCAGTCCCACGTCTGCCATGAGCTTCAGCTCAAACGTGAGATGTCGTTCTTCTCCCTCCTCGCCCGGCTGCGCCTTACGGGGCGCCTGGTTGGTACTGGACTTGAAGAAGGCATTCCCCCGTCCTCCCTGCCCCCCTTTCGCCACCGTCATCCGTTGTCCAGACTCCACGACCTCCCCCAGCACCCGTCCCGTATGCTGATCTTTCACCACCGTGCCCGGCGGGACGCGAATCACCACGTCATCCCCGGACGCCCCCTTTTGCTCCCGACGCCCGCCCGGCTTCCCGTCCTCCGCATAGATGTTCTTGTTGTGGCTCAAATCCATGAGTGTATACAGATTCTCGTCGGCCTCCACATGCACGGAGCCGCCATCTCCGCCATCGCCTCCGGACGGCCCTCCCTTCGGCACGTACTTCTCTTTGCGCCAGGCAACAATGCCCTTCCCTCCATCGCCGCTGCGCACCTTCAAATCGACCTCGTCGAGAAATTTCATAACCCTACCGGATCCAATCAAAAAAACAGGCCGAAGATTCTCGACCTACATGTGGCTACTACGGCCCAGTGTGCTCTAAGGTTTTCCGAAGATCACACGCCGCACGGCAATCGCATCAACTACAAAACATTCTACGTCGTCGCTCTGAGCTTGACT
>CAYOWD010000102.1:0-13809 GCA_964407535.1 uncultured Salinivenus sp.
AGGCGCGAGAGCTCCGGCAGCTCCGACGCCGCCACCGACATGCCGAAGAGGCTGATGGGCAGCATATAGAGCAACTGGGCGTACCGCAGGGCGCTGAGGGCGCCCACGGCGAGGAAGGAGGCAAAGAAGATGTCGAGGTAGCTGGAGAGCTGCGCCACGCCGCGCCCGGCCACGACGGGGCCGAAGGCAGTGATCGCCTCGCGCACCCCCTCCACGCGCGTCGACAGGGAGAAGTCGAAGCCCGGCATCTCGCGCACCACGAACGGCAGCTGCACGAGAAACTGGAGCAGCCCCCCCGCGAGCGCCCCTACGCAGGCCGCCATGAGGAGCGTCGTCAGCGTACTGCTCGCCAGCGCCGTCGGGGCCCAGGGCGTGCCGGTGGCCCAGTAGGCCCCGCCGAAGAGGAAGGCAATGATGGCCACGTTCCAGAGTGCCGGGGCCACGTAGGGGATGAAGAAGCGTCGGTGACTGTTGAGGACCCCCAGGGCCCAGGCCGAGAGCACCAGCACCCCCGCCATCGGAAAAATGATGCGCACTGCCCGCACGGCGAGATCAAACCGATTGACCGACAGGGTGCCCGCGGCCACCCGTCCGGCGTCGCCGATGTAGCCGGGGGCCAGGAGCGCCACCAGCGGCTCGGCCAGCACCACCCCAAGGAGCGCCAGCCCCCCGGCCACGGCCAATAGAAGCCCAAAAATCGCCCCCGCAAAGCGCCCGGCGTCGTCATGCCGATCCTCCTCGATCATCCGACTGTAGATGGGGATGAACGCCGCCGAGATCGTGCCCTCCCCCAGCAGGTTCTGCAGCAGATTGGGCGACTTGAAGGCCACCTGCAACACGTCCGCGTGCACGCTCACCCCAAAGAAGTAGGCCTGCGCCCGTTCGCGGAGCAGGCCCAGCAGGCGGCTTGAAAAGATGCCGATGGCCACCGATCCGGCGGCGCTGTCATCGGACGCGTCCGACGCCGAATCGGACGCTCCCGCGTCGACATCCTCCGTGGACGAAGACTCGGGCGAGGCCGTGGACATACCGGTGCGTACACCTTGTTCAATACGGTTTCCGAATCATGACGTCCGGTTGTCGCCAACCGAAATCAACAGCCCCCGCATCACATTCTCCGTATCCTTTGAATTCCCGTTATCGCTTGCCTGGATCGGCAGCAGGACAGAACCAGCGGGCGTCGCGGCCCCGCAGCCCCCAAGGCTACAGAGCGTAATCAACGACCAGATGGCTCAGGTAGCCCACCACGGCGGCCCCGTAGAACGGAAGCCCGACCAGGGGGTGCTCCGGCATATGCAGGTACGGCAGAATGAGCAAGGGCAACGGCACCAGAAACATGGCCCACCACGTGTGGGTCCAGCCGCGATGGCGACTCAGAATGGGCAGCATCGCCACGAGGCCCAGATAGGCGGCCGCTCGAAACTGTTCGGTAACGATGAGGAAGACATCTGCGACCAAAAAGATCGAATAGAAGATGCGCTGTCCCATCGAGTTGATATCGACGTCCGGCCAGAGCCCGAACAGGATCACCAGCGTCCCGAGCGCCAGGACGTATCCCAAGAGCGGATATTCGCCCCATTCCAGGAGGGTGAAGTACCGTTGGGCGAGGCCGACGAAAATCGCGTATCCGAACAGGGCCAGGTAGCCTACGGCAAACACAGACGCCCCGACGAGGTGTCCTCTATATCCGGACATACAGGTAGAAAGCGTGGAAATGAAGGACAGTGAACACCGAAATCGAACGATCAGTCCGCCTCGACGTGATCCAAGAGAGCGCGTACCGCCAGATGATATCCGGTGGCCCCGAAGCCGCTAATCTGCCCGATACACTCCGGCGCGAGGCGAGACGTGCGGCGAAAGTCCTCGCGCGCGTGCACGTTTGAGAGGTGCACTTCGACGACGGGCGGAGTAATTCCCGCCACGGCATCGCGAAGGGCAACGGAGGTGTGGGTGTATCCCCCGGGATTGAACACAATCCCGTCCATCTCTTCCTCGTGCGCCGTGTGCAGACGGCGGATGAGGGCCCCCTCGCCGTTACTTTGGAAAAAGGAAAGGTCGACGGCCGAGAAGGCCGACGCGAGGTCCTCTTCAATTTCACCTAGAGAGGCGGTGCCGTAGGTGTCGGGCTCGCGCGTCCCGAGGAGGTTGAGGTTAGGCCCATTGAGAACAAGAAGGGACATACGGAACGAGCGGAACTACGGAAAGCAAATAGCGCACGGGAGACATATACTAATGTAGGACGAGCCCGATTGTGTGGGGCAGAAAGGAAACGCCGTAGAAAAATTGACGAGGACCTGAGCGAAAACGCGAGACGGCTTCTCAGCACAAACGCACGGAAATGCAGGCATCGACACGGAAACGAGAGGAAATACAGCTGGGTGTGTCGGGATAGTTGTGAAATCGATGTATCTCCGACCCCGAAAAGCACTTCGGACCGGTGGAATGCTGAGATTCCTTCTTTTTCAGGGGACGGATGGAACGCCCCTTGCTCTATGATAGGCTGGTCAGACACAACCCCTTCGACAAATAGCTCGCGCCGATCACTATGCTCCGAACAATTCCGGTTATCAACAACAAGGGCGGAGTCGGGAAAACCACAACAGCCGTCAACGTTGCCGCCGGTCTTGCCCGGCGGGGACGCAACGTGCTGCTCGTCGACCTGGACAGCCAGGGATCGGCGTCGAAGTCCCTCGGGGTCTCCCACGACGACTTGTCGCCCTCCTCCGCAGATGTCTTGTTTGGAAAACGGTCGCTGCGGGAGTGCATTCGGTCGACCGACGTGGACAACATCGACCTGTTGACGGGATCGCTCGACCTGGCGAACGCCGACGTGCGCTTGAAGAAAAAAGAGAATGGGCAGTATCGCCTTGCCTCGTTGCTGGAGGAGGTGGAGACGGACTATCAGTCGATTCTGATTGACTGTGCGCCGTCCACCTCGATCCTATCGATTAACGCATTGGTGGCCGCCGATGCGTTCATGATCCCAGTCACGCCGTCGTACCTTGCCCTTGAAGGCGTCGTGAGTCTCGGCGAGGTCGTGCGGCGGGTCCGAAAGAACATCGGAGAGGCGGCCCCGATTCTGGGCATCGTGCTTACGATGGTGGATCGGCACAACGAACAGGTCGAGGAGGCCATCGAACAGCTCCGCAACCACTACGGCGGGAAGGTCTTCGATACGGAAATCGGCGTCGATCCGAAGCTTGACGAGGCGCCGGGCCAGAACATGGACATCTTCCGGTTTGCTCCCGAGTCGACGGGCGCCCGCCATTACGAACAGCTCATTGACGAAGTCGAGGAGCGACTCCAGCGCTACGGATCGATCTACGATGACATACAGGATCGGAACGGGCAGGATCGGAACGGGGCAAGCAACGCAGCCGGGGAGACGGAGATGAAGGCTTCCGTATCCGCGCGTCCCTGACGAATCTTCGGAACCGGCACGGGGGCAGCGGCCGACGTTCCCGCCATCCTGGATTCCAGTCAGGAGGCGGCTTTGGACAACATTCGGCCTGCTCCCCCGGCGTTTGTTCGCTCCGTTCTCCGTCCGTTCGGCCCACGCAACGCGCCGCGGCATCCCGGTTCCCGACTGCCTCATTTCCCACTCTCTTTCTCCCACCTCGCTTTGCATTATGATGGACCTCTTTGGCTCGCGGGACGAAGACCCGCTTTTACAAGAGACCTTTGACTCTGCTGCAGACGACGCGTCGGCCGACCCATCCTCTTCCAACACCCCTGCAGATGCCCCCCCGGCAGACGAATCGTCGCGGGACCCGCGTTCGGATGCGGAGCGCACGATCCAGTATTCTCAGGAAGAAGCAGAAAGCGGCCCCCTTTCCGACCTGAACCACGCGTTCGACCGCGAATGGCGACTCGCTCGGGTCCAGCTCAGCAAAGACGGCGCACTGAGGTTTACTCTTCAGCGCGGCGTTAACGCAACGGACCAATCCGGCCCGATTATTTGAGGCGCTGGATACGAGCAGCGGGCCGAAACGGGGCTGTCCTTCTCAACCCGACCAATTGGCGGAACCGGCGCACACAGAAGCAGGGGAGCACGGGCATGCGCATCGTCGAAGGCGACGGGCAGAGCCAGCTGCGGTGCCTCGAACAGAGTGAGAAAGTGCGCCTGGAGTGTTCCTCCGTGTCTTGAATACAGGCCCTCAGACGTGTGCAGTGCCGAGGGCCATTGCCCCTACCACTGCTCGTAGTGGTCGACAATCTCGTTGAGGTTGTCGTGGTCGCCCTCCACAATTCCGATCACGAAGAGGCCGGTTTCATTTTCGAGCTGGGCCAGCGCCTCGGCATCGGGCGGGCGGCGGCCCTGGGATTTGATAAAATGATCCTGGATGGCCTTCTCGGCCGCGCGGGACGGGTCGTCGGCCGTGGCCACGTTTGAGAAGCTTTCGAAGCCGTCCTTCTCGAAGCCGATGATGGTGTAAGTGGGCATAGAAGAGACCGGTTGTTGGCGAAAAGCAACGCATTCTCCGTGCGGATCAATGCGCGTTCGGCGTAGCCGTTTCCCGCAGGCGACGAACGGGCCGACGGAATTCCGACGAACTCTCTGCCGCCTCAGATGTGGGAGACCGAGCCGGACAGGATCGGTTCCCAGCGGCCCTCATCCGCCAAGCCACTCGTACACGAGAATGCCCCCGGCCACGGCCACGTTGAGCGATTCGGCGGCGGGGCGGTCGGAGGCGCCGGGGAGCGAGACGGGCACGTCCAGGCGGTCGAGCACGGCCGGGCTGAGGCCGTGGGCCTCGCTGCCAAGCACAAGGGCAGAGGGACGGTCGGGGGTCCAGGCATCGGCCTGCACGCCCTCCAGGTCGGCCCCATAGAGGGCACAGCCGGTCTGTCGGAGATCGTCGAGGAAGGGGCCGAGGGCGTCTGTACGTGTGAGCTGGAGGGCCCAGTGACTGCCGGCAGCCGCTCGCATCACCTTGGGCCCGTAGAGGCCGGCGGTGCCCGGCCCGGCGCTCACCCCGTCGGCCCCAAACCACGCCGCCGTGCGCAGGAGGGTGCCCACGTTGCCGGGGTCCTGCACGCCGTCCAGCACCAGAAGGGTGGCGTCGGCGGCAAGGCCGTCCAGCAGGTCCTCGGGCGGCACGAGACGGCGTTCTACTGTGGCCACGATGCCCTGCGGGGACGGCACGTCGGTGAGCTGCGCCAGGGTCTCGGCGTCGGTCGTATATACGGGAACGGACAGCCGGTCGACGAGCGACTGCACCGGCGGCTCGCGGAGGGCCTCGGGCGTCACGACGCAGTCTACGAGGGGCGCCCCGGCGTCGAGGGCCGATTCGAGGGCGCGATGGCTCTCAATAAGCGTCTGGTTCTGGCGCCGACGGTGCCGCCGGCGAGTGAGGGTGGCAATGGTCTTGCGTCGACGATTGGAGAGGGAATCCGGCATCCGAACAACGGAGCAACGAAAGAAAGAATCGGAACCGTCTGCACGGGTCGGGGAGGCGGATGTTCGGAGGCCTGTTCGGCTCGTTTTCGTTCCCGACTCCGTCCGCAGGGGCTTGGCCCGCCGCCTCGACCGCGCGCCCCGAAATCAAGTCTGCGGTTGCGGAACAGGTGCAGGCCCGTCCCATTGCGGTGAGCGACCCGCCCCTCCGGGACCGACGCAGGACGGGCGGCGACGAACGGCAATCGACGAATCGAACGGAGCTCCTGCGATGCGTGTCCAAATGTCGGGAATGGGGGGCGTGGTGATTCTGCTGTTGGGGGGAATACTTCTCGGGGCCTGCGCCAATCCCCAAGCCCCGAGCGGTGGTCCGCGCGACCAGACCCCGCCGTCAATCGTCAAGACACGTCCGGTACAGGATACCGTCAACGTGAGCACGGAGACGCAGTCGATCCGCGTCGAGTTTTCGGAGTACATCGAGCGGAGCACCCTGCCGCAGTCGCTCTCAATCACCCCACAGCTGGAGGGCCGCCTTCGGTACGACTGGAGCGGGCGCAGCGTGGCCATTGAACTGCCCACGACGCTGCGCGACAGCACCACGTATATCTTTTCGTTCGATACCAATTTGAAGGATGCCCGGGAAGGGGTCGCGCTCAATCGGCCGATCACGATCGCCTTTTCGACCGGTCCCCGCATCAACCAGGGCGAATTGGCCGGACGCGTGGTGGGCCCGAAAGAGGCCGAGCCTCAGCCGCGAGTGAGCGTGTTCGCCTACGGGCTGTCCGACACGGCCTCGTCTCCGCCGGCCCCACTGCCCAAGCAGCCGGATTACCGCACGCAGACCGGCGAGAAGGGAACGTTTTCGTTCGACTACCTCCGCGAGCAACGCTACTACGTCGTGGCGCTGCGCGACAACAACCGCAACCGTCGGCCCGATCCGTCCGAAGCGTTCGCCGTCCCTCCGCATCCGGCGTTGGCGGCGGACAGTGGACATACCGAGCTTCCCGTGCCGTGGCTCTTCACCAAGACGGACACCCTGGCGCCCCGGCTCCAGCAGGTGCGCGGGCGCAGCCGCGAGCGCCTCCAGCTCAACTTTAGCGAGCCGATCCGCCTCGGCTCCCGGACCCCGAGCGACTGGGCACTGCGCGACTCCGTCGCCGACGCCCCGGTACCCGTACGGGCCGTGTATCGTCCCGCAGGCCGCCCCAACGCCGTCGTGGTGCGCACCGCCCCCATGGATTCCACCCGGCACCACCTGCCACTGGACTCCAACCTAGTGACGGATACGCTGGGGAACGGGGCGGTGGCCGACACCGCCCGCCTGAAGCCCCCCACGCGTGCCGATACGACGCAGACCCGCTTTCAGGCCTTCGTACCGGAAGGGGACCCCCCCGACACAACAAACGTGTATGCGCTGGCGCCCGGAATGCAGCCGGGCGTGCGGTTCAACCAGGCCCCCGACAGCAGCACGCTGCGGGCGGCCCTTGCGCTCCGGGATACGGCGGGCCGAGAGCAGGCCTACACGCTCACCACCGACGACGGGCGGACCTACCGCATGCAGCCTGCGTCCCCGCTTCGGCCCGATCCCGCGCTGGAGATGACGGTCGATGGACGCGTGCTCGCCGGGCCCGATACCACGTACCGGCGGCGCGTACGCCGGCTGTCCGAGCAAGAGGTCGGCGCCCTGGAGGGGCGCGTCGTTCGGGCCGATACCACCCACCCCGCTGTCCGATCCTCTCCCGCTGTCGGAGCGCCCGCTCTTTCCGATACAATTGCGGATCCGGAGACGGCGAACGCCTCCGTCGTCGTGGAACTGATTCCCACCGAGAGCGCCGTGCCCCTCGATCCCCGCACGCAGACGGTGCGGCCGGGCAGTACGTTCGTGTTCACAAACCTGCCGAAGGGCACATTTCGGTTCCGGGCGTTCCTCGACCGCAACGAGAACGGCCGCTGGGACGGCGGCCGGCTTCGTCCGTTTCGGCGGGCCGAGCCGATCACGTGGAGCGCGTCGGCCACCGAGTCGCGGCTGCGGTGGACGAGCGTGCTGTCGGCCCCGCTTCGTCTCCCCATGTTGCGCGCCGCGTCCCGCCCGCCTCCCGACTCCGCGGAATCCGCCCCGCCGCGCAGAGGCACTGAATAAGGGAGGGATCTGCATCGAAGCCACGGGGCAGTGGCATGTTTACTGATCCGTGCACAGGTAGGTAACCTTTCTCTTCCGTTTGGTAGGGACCGTGGTATGCTAATAGTCGGAGTTGTCTTTTCTTTAGAAACCCATTCACGGATCAGTATTCCCAAGAAGGACGCACGTTTGCCGTTCCCCAACCAATCTGACCGAGATGAACGGCGGCGTGGATGCCTGGAAGCACGAAACGCTGTGCTCCAACGCTCTCCTGTATTGCAGTGTCAATGTTCACTCTGCATACCACGTCCCGAGTAACGTAGTTATTAGTGCGTGAGAGATGCTGAATCAGCTTCACGAGTCACGCATCACGTGTTGCCGTCGGTCCCGTTGGCAACCCACTCCGTGTATGCATTGACGGTTCATCCTGCAGTATTCAGCATAGAGCAGGATCAATGAAGAGCCGTCGGAAAACCCTGTCGCACGCCCCCCATACAAAACCGGAGGTGTCCCGACGAGTATGACCGACGACGATCCCTCTTCGGCCGCGTCCCGTCACTCGGCTTCGATCCTCCTCACTGCCGATGCGATGCAGGCGGCCGATCAGTTCACCATTGCGGACTACGGCATCCCAAGCTTCACGCTGATGGAGTCGGCCGGACGGGGGTGTGCCGAGGCCATGCAGGCCGCCTACGGGCCACTCGACGGGGGCGCGGTCGTCGTGCTGTGCGGCAAGGGCAACAACGGCGGCGACGGCCTCGTGGTGGCCCGCCGCCTGGCCGTAGCCGGCGCCCGCGTCCACGTGGTCCTTACGGCCGAGCCGGACGCGATCAGTGAGGATGCCGCCCGCAACCTCACCCTGCTCCGGCAGCTGCGCGACGACGGCGACACCGAGATCACCATCGAGACGCTTCAGGGCCTCGACGCCCTGACCGAGACCGTCAACGCGTTGGCTCCGCGCTTCTACGTGGACGCCATGCTCGGGACGGGCCTCACCAGCGACCTCCGTGAGCCCATCTACAGCTTGGTGGAGTGGGTCAACGACCGGCCCGCACCCACCGTCGCCATCGACGTCCCCACGGGCCTCCACAGCGACACCGGGGCCCTTCTCGGGCGCGCCGTGCAGGCGGATCGGACCGTCACGATGGCCGCGGCAAAGGCAGGCCTGTACGTGGGCAAAGGGCCTCGCCACGCCGGGACGGTCGAGGTGGTCGACATTGGCATCCCGCCGTTCGTGCTCGAACAGGCGGTTGACCAGCCCGGCTGCGCCCGCCTCACGTCGGACGCCGCCGTGCAGGCATGCTGGCCGGCCCGCTCGTCCGACGCCTACAAGTACAGCGTGGGCACGGCCATGGTCGTGGGCGGCAGCCCCCGCTTCTCCGGCGCCCCTGTGCTATCGTCCACAGCGGCGGAGCGGAGCGGGGCCGGCTACGTCACCTGCGCCTGCCCCGAGACGGCCCACGCCTCCATCTCCGGAAATCGATCGTCGGTGCCCACGCTGCCGCTGCCCGCCACGACGGACGGCCCGACGCCGGAGGCCGTCGACCGGATTGCGGAGGCCCGGGCCGATGCGATCCTCGTGGGGCCGGGCCTGGGCCGTACGGCCGCCACGCGACAGTTCGTACACCGGCTCGTGAACACGGTGGAGGCCCCGCTGGTCATCGATGCCGACGGCCTCAATGCGCTTGCCGATCTGGAGGCGGACTGGACCGACTACGCCGCCCCGCACTGGATCCTCACGCCGCACGCCGGCGAATTTCGCCGCCTGGCCGACGACGTCGACCTCGACGATCGAATCGGGACGGTCCAGCAATACGCCCGCCGTTGGAACGTCGTGCTCCTGCTGAAGGGATCCCCCAGCATCGTCGCCGCACCGGACGGGCGCACGTACGTCGGTCGGACCGGCACGCCCGCCCTCGCCACAGCTGGCACCGGCGACGTGCTGGCCGGACAGTGTGTGGGCCTGCTCGCTCAGGGCCTTGCCCCGATCGACGCGGCCGCCACGGCGCTCCATCTGGGCGGGGCGGCGGCCCAACAGTACGCCGCCACCCACGATTCCCGTACGATGACGGCCCCCGACCTCGTGGAGGCCCTGCCCCAGGTCCTCCACAAACGACTCGGGCAGTAGCCCCCATCCATCACGCTCTCGTCTCTGTCCCCTCTCTCCATGAGCGTACAGTTCCTCCGCTCCACAGCCTTCTACCGCGGCCTCGCGATTTTCTGGACCCTTGGAATGCTCGTCGCCTTCTCGTTGCCGGCGTCGTCGATTCCCGAGATCCAATCGCCCCTGGGGATCGACAAGCTCGTCCACGCCGGCCTGTTCTTTGGGATGGGTCTGTTGTGGATGCGGGCCCTGTGCCCCCCGTCGACCGCAGCCCTGCCCCAGCAGGTGCGCCGCTACAGTCTGCGCCTCTTCGGGGGCGGCCTGGCCTTCGCCGTCGCCTCGGAGGTATACCAGCAGCTGCTTCCCGTACGACGGCTTGCGGATCCGTACGATGCGATTGCCGACGGCATCGGGCTTCTCGCCGGTCTCCTCGTCTACGCTGCCTTCGTGCACCGGCAAACGGACGAGCCGCTCCGTTCCCCCGGGGAGCGGGCGTCTTGACCCTGACGCCCCCGATGTTACCAAGCCATCAATCGCGAAACATGCAGTTGGACGTCAGGTAGGAACGCCCGCTCTGGCTTCTCCATCCGTTCTCCCCGACAACCACGGTCCGCATCATGGCCCTTCGCAAAGAAGACGGGGCAGACCTCCGAAACAAGTACTGGCTGTTTATCCAGATCGGATTGGCGCTCTCGCTTCTGATTGTCGTCCTGGCCGTCCAGGTCGACTACCGGTCGGAGCAGAGCTTCAAGGTGGATCTGAAAGAGCAGGAGACAGTGGAGATGAAGGAGATTCAGCAGACGAAACAAGAAACCAAGCCGCCGCCCCCGCCCAAGCCTCCGGTGCCGGTCGAGGTCCCCAACAACGAAACCATCGAGAACGAGGACGTCGATTTCGACTCGTCGCTCGATCTTGATGAGTCCCTCGACACGGGAAGTGGCCCCCCCTCTACGGAATCGGAAGGGGAAGAGGAGGAAGAAGATGAGATCTTCGTGGTGGTGGAGCAGCAACCCGACTGCGGCGGCGTGAAAGCGCTCCAAGGCAAGGTGGACTATCCAGACTTTGCCCGGAAGGCGGGCATCGAGGGCCGCGTCTTCGTGCAGTTTGTGGTCAACGAGAAGGGCGAGGTGGTTCAGCCGGAAGTCAAGCGCGGCGTCCACAAGCTGCTGGACCAGGAAGCCCTCCGGGCCGTGAAGCAGCTGAACTGCCAGCCCGGCATGCAGCGCGGAGAGCCGGTGAAGGTGCGGATGTCCCTCCCCGTCTCATTCCAGCTCCGCTAACCCTTCGCCCCCCGCGGCGGCGCGTTCCCGTTCAAGTCCACCGTCGACCCCAGAGCACGCTTGTATTGCCGGAGTTGCACCAACTCCGCTTGTAATACCGTTTCCGTTTCAGAAGGTCGGCCTTCGAAAGTTCGCACCGCGCGGTTCGTCCTGTCCCCCTATAACGTCTTAATGTTCAACGTTTTACGTTGATACGATATCGGAGAACGACCCGAATTTGGGACAAGTACCGTCCTCCGTGTTCCGACACCACCGGACGGATTCCGTATGAAGTTCGGGGCTACAGAAATAGCGATACGGGCCCAAACGGGTGTTTATCAAGTACATACCTACCCCCCCCCCAGGGCAATCGCATCTCGGGTTCTGTACCGGCATGACTCGCGTTCTTAGCAGTCCGAGGTCCCTCCATGCCCCCATGCTCCCGTGCTTTTCGGCATAACTGGACGATAACAGCAGGAGAGCTTCCTTCGCCTAGCCAGAGTTTTCAACATACGATCGCCCTGCCTACCCCCTCCCCACGTACATTCCCGAATCCGTCAACGGGATTCGGTATCAGGAATAGTGCTCCACCGTACCGTCCGGATGGCCAAGAAGGACATCCGTCGTCAGGTCCAGAAAGAGCCCGTGCTCAAGCACGCCGGGATGGGGACTTAACGTACGGGCCACGGCCTCCGCATCCGCGATGCCGTCCGGAAAGTGCGCGTCCAGCACCCAGAGGCCCTGATCGGTCACCACCGGGCCGTCCTTCTGTTCGCCTTCGCGCAGCTCCGGGGCCGCCCCGAGGTTGTCCAGGGTGTCTTCGATCGTAGACACGGCCATCGGCATCACCTCGATGGGCAGCGCAATCTTTTCCCCGAGCCGGTCCACCGTTTTGGTGGGGTCAACGAGAACGACGAAGCGATCCGCCTGCGAAGCCACTACTTTCTCGCGGGCGTGGGCCGCCCCGCCGCCCTTGATGAGATTGTGATCCTCGTCGACCTCGTCGGCGCCGTCGATGTCGAGGTCAATGGAATCGGCATCGTCGAGAGAGGTAAGCGGAATGCCGTGCCGGCGGGCCAGTCGTTCCGCCCCAAAGGAGGTGGGCACCCCCCGCACATCCAGGCCTTCCTCCTGCACGCGGCGCCCGATGGCGCGGAGGGCATAGGCGGTGGTCGAGCCCGTGCCGAGTCCGAGGGTCATGCCGTCGCGCACCAGCGTGGCAGCTTCTTCGCCGGCGGCCTCTTTTGCTGCGTCGCGATCCATAGGGAGAGAAGAATAAGTGCAAGCATCAATGTCGACTCAAAGGTAGCCGTTACGGCACGCAATGTCGACCGACCTGCCTGGAATGTAGGGCCATCGCAGTTCGGACGTTGATCGGGGGGCGGACGCTTTTTTGCCTTCGGTTCCCTCATTCTGCCTGAGATGAACGGCGGCTTGGGTGCATGGAAGCACGAATTGCTGTGCTCCAACGCCCTCCTGTGCGCGGCATAGAGCAATATGCAATCGTCCTTGAATGTGCAGTTCACTACGCAAAGAGCGACGGCGGCTTTCGGTACTGCGTGGTGTCGAAAGGGAGACGTTGGAACCTACCGGGCCGAGAGGGGCCGTCTTTGCCGGAGTGGAGCAAACAGCAGGGCTGGTCGTGGGCGCTGAAGCAACCGGTGGCGCTGCCGAACGGGGAGGCGGCGAGGCCTCGATCCTGGGAAGCCACGTCGGAGACTGGCCGGTCGACAGGGACGATCGGACGCGGAAGCAGACCGCGGGCGGGGGCAATTACTGATACGTGAATGGGTTTCTAAAGACAACTCCGACCATTAGCATACCACGGTCTAGGAGAAAGGAGATCCTAGATCTCCAGGATCTCCACGAACGAACGAGAACGTTTACCTACCTGCGCACGGATCAGTAAGGAGGAGTCCGAGCAGTTCGTCCAGAAGGCGTTCACGCTTCCGACGGGGGGGCGTCGGAGACGCTCTCAAACAAACGGCGCGGGAGCGAAACTGGGCAAAGAGCAACACAGTCGGCCAGTCCGGACGGACGCCCCCCCGATGCCGGACGGGGAGCGGAGCGAAAGCCTCATCCGCCGGTTCACGTGGGCTACTGGGAGACTCGGAAGGACCGGGCCGGCTGCGCGACAAGTGGAAAGAGGCGCGCGACCGAGGCCTTGTGCAGACCTCAGAAGGATCAGGACGGGCAGCGGCAGGCCTTCGTCTGCCGGGAGGAGGCGGTCGAGGAGCTGAGCACGGTGCACCGGGCGAGGGTGTCCGGAAGAAGTAGACTGGGAGTCGACCCCGGTTGGAGCTCCACGTGGCAAAGTCCGGTGACGAATGGCCTGAAACGGATTTCAGGACGAAACGACTCTGAGTGTCCCGTTTTGGAGGAACGAGAGCGTTTCGCGCCACAAATTCTGTGTGTTCGTCCGTGCCTCCTTCCCCTCCCGAATCCGTTGAGCGCGAGGCCACCCTGCGGGCCGATAATTTGAATCGCCTCCGGAATGCCAGCCCTTCCCGGGCCGAGCGGGCCTTTACGGTGCTCACCGGCCTCTTCATCGGGGCGCTCGTCATCACCAACGCCATTGCCGGCAAGTTCTTCGTACTTTTTGGACAAGAGCTCTCATGCGGCATCATTGCCTATCCGGTCACGTTTCTGGTGACGGACCTCATCTCGGAGATCTACGGGCGCAAGCGGGCCAACACGGTGGTGGCAGCCGGCTTTGCGGTGAGCGTGTTTATCACCGCGGTGGTGTGGATTGCCAACAACGCGCCCACCTATGCCGAGTCGCCGGTCGACGCCGAGTCGTTCAACGTTGTTTTCGGCCTGCTCCCCGGCGTCGTACTGGGCTCGATGATTGCCTACCTGACCTCCCAGTTCATCGACGTGCAGATCTTCGAGTTCTGGCGTCGGCTGACGGACGGGAAGTACATGTGGC
>CAYOWD010000103.1:0-13759 GCA_964407535.1 uncultured Salinivenus sp.
GAGCGAACGGGCCATACCGGCGCCACGCACATGCTGGAGCACCTCATGTTCAAGGGCACCGAGCGGTACCACAAAAAGAAGGGGACCTCCATCTTCGAGACCCTGCAGCGGGTGGGGGCCAAGGTGAATGCCTCGACCTGGCTGGACCGCACGAACTACTTCGAAATGCTGCCCACCGAACACCTGCCGCTGGCGCTCGATATTGAGGCCGATCGCATGCGGGGGGCGCTTCTCGACCCGGACGACGTGGAGTCGGAACGGACGGTGATTCTAAACGAGCGGGATCGCAATCAGAACGACCCCGTTTCGCGGCTCTTCGACGAGGTGTGGGCGGCGGCCTTCACGGCCCATCCGTACCACCACCCCACCATTGGGTGGAAGAGCGATATTGAGTCGATCACCGCCGACGGCCTTCGCGAATACTACGATACGTTCTACTGGCCGGACAACGCCACGGTCTCCATCGTGGGGCACTTCGACCGTGCGGATGTTCTGGCCGTGGTGGCCGATCACTTTGGTGAGCATGAGGCCGCTCCGCACGAGATCCCGGAGGTGACCACGGAGGAGCCGGAGCAGACGGGCCAGCGGCGCGTGCAGGTGAAGCAGGACGGACGGCTCGGGGCGGTGCTTATGAGCTATAAGTCGCCACCGGCCGTCGATCCGGACTCCGACGCCCTCGACGTGCTGGCTCGGATTCTTGCCTCCGGCAAGAGCAGCCGCCTCTTCCAGCGCTGCACGGACCAGGGCCTCACCAGCGACGTGTTTGGTATGAACTTCCGCCTTCGCGACCCCGGCCTGTTTTCCGTCTTCGCCTACTTAACGCCGGAGTCGGACCACGAAACCGTCGAAACCGCCATCGAAGAAGAAATTGCCGCGATCCGCGACGACGGGGTGACGCAGGACGAGCTTGACCGCGCCCGGAGTCAGCTTCGCGCTCAAGTGGCGTTCGACCGCGATGGCCCCATGAAGGTGGCGTCGCAGCTCAACGAAGCCCTGGCGGCCGGCGACTGGAAGCTCTACACCCAGTACCTCGACCGGCTCGACGACGTGACCGTCGAGGACGTGCAGGAGGCGGCGCAGACCTACCTTACAAGCGATACGAGCACCGTCGGCTGGTACGTGCCGACCTCGTCATGACCGGTCTGGAATGTTTCGTTTCATGGTGCTGTCCATGAACCGGAGACCTCTTCTCGCGGCGCGTTGCCTGTGGACGCATTTCGTACTGCGTATTCCGTGATGCGTATTGCGTGAGAGGGCCTTTACCTGTACTCCTGGGGGTGCCTCCAACGCCTCGCCGTTTTTCGACGGCGCCGCTTTCTTGGCGTTGCCAGATTCCTTCGTCTTTCCTTTCCTACTGATTCTTGGCTCATGTCAACCTCCTCCTTCGCATCGTCCGTCGAAAACGGGACCACGCCCGATCTCGCGTCCCGCATTCAGGACCGGTCGGCCGGCCCCGGACGCCTGCTCACCCTTCAGACGCCGGTCGAGGAGGTCGTCTCCTGGCGGGGCTCGTTTCTCGCGTACCCGGATTTGGCCGCGGGGCACGGTCCCGTACAGGACCTCACGGTGTCGCTCCTGGACAAGGGCACGACGAAACGGGATCGGTTTGAGCTGGCGCAGGTCCTGGAAGAATGCGGGGCCAAGCTCGATCTGTCGAGCGACGGGCTCTACGTCGAGGTGTCCGGACGGGCGCTCGTGGACGATCTGCCCCGGGTGATGGACGTGCTCGCGGAGATGCTGCAGGTCCCGTCGTTCGACGAGCAGGAGTTCGAGAAGGCGCGGGCGCAGTCCCTGGCCGAGGTGCAGCGCCGCATGGAGAAGACCGGGGCGCAGGCATCCTCGGCATTGTCGCGGCGTCTCTTCGAAGAGGGACACCCGAATTACAGCCCCGCACCGGAGCAGCGCATCGAGCAGCTCCAGCACATCACGCTCGACGACGTGCGGGCCTACCATGACGCTCACTTCGGCGCGACGGAGTGGACGCTGGCCATGGTGGGCGACCTCGATCATTCGGCCGTGGAGGCGGTGGTGGCAGACGCCTTTGCGGACTGGGAGGCCCACGACGCCGAGCCCGTCCATAAGACGGAGGGACGGCCCGACGCGGAGGCGGGGCGCAGCGTGATTCCGATGCCGGACAAGTCGAACGTCGACGTGCGCATGGGGCATTCGGTCCCGCTCCGACGCGACGACGACGCCTATCCGGCCCTCTACGTCGGCAACTACATCCTCGGCGGCAACTTTGCGGCCCGTCTCATGAACACGGTGCGGGACGAGAAGGGGCTCACCTACCACATTCGCTCCGGCCTCTCGGGCGTGAACACGCGGTACGACGGCTACTGGCAGACCAGCGTCACGCTCAGCCACGACCAGTTGGAGGAAGGCATCGACGCCACGAGCGCCGTCATCCGTCAGTTTGTGGAAGAGGGCGCGACCAAAGAGGAACTCGACGACAAGAAAACGACCATAACGGGCTCCTACGCGGTCGGGCTCGCCACCACTCAGCGACTGGCCCAGTCCATTCTCACAAACGCTGAGCGCGGGTTCGACCTGAGCTACCTCGACCGGTTCCCGGAAGAAATTCGCGCCCTCACGCTTGGGGAGGTCAACGAGGCGGTGCGGACGTACCTCCGCCCCGACGCGATGCACAAGGCGCTTGCCGGGGTCGCGCCGGAGCCGATGGAAGCGTAGTGCCCGAACGCCCCCCCGGGAGCGGGGGGGGCACCGGAAATCGATATCATTTCAATCGGGAGGGGCGGGGCGGGGGGGAATTCGACGTAGAAGGAGCCTTCGGCATGGCGAAAGCCAGTCCAAGGTAGGCAAGCAGCAGAGAGCCGAAGAAGAACGTCCCGATGACGAAGGCGATACGGAGCAGCGTCGGGTCGAGGTTGAGATAGTTGGCAAGGCCGCCGCAGACGCCCAGGAGCTTCTTGTCGGTTCGGGAACGAGTAAGGCGGGTGGAGGCAGCGGACTGCTCGTGGTCGTCTGCTGGGTCGAGGTCCGGTGTCATCGGGGGAAGATTCATTTCAGAAGAGGCGGGCGACGAACGGGACGAGCGCCGGGCGAGGAGGCCTGCGCCGAGCAAAATCGCAAACGCACCCACGAGCCAGGGAACGATCGCGTTGAGGCCGAGCGGGGCGACGGAGTCCAGGCCGAGCTCCGTGAGAAGGTACACAATGCCCGCGAGAATGAGGCTCAGTCCCGACACGGTATATAGGTTGAAACGGCATCCGTCCACGTCGTCGAAGTAAAGCGAGTCGAGCTCCTCCTCAGAAATGTCGTCGAGGTCGAGGGTCGTGGTTCCTGCCTCGAACGCATCTTCCAGCGGTGGGACGTCCGATGTCGATGACGAAGGAGGGTTGCGACGATTCATGGGGACGAGCGCAGAATGAAGGAACGGGGGTATCGGGGGCGGTCTTCATGCCGGGAGTATCCGGACTGTGCTGTCTGTCGATGGAGGCTGCTTTGTTCTACCGTTCCCCCCTTCCGGGGTTGATGCCATTAGGGGGTGACGGGGACTCTGCTCTACGGATTGATCCGCTGCCGCTCCGTCACGATCGTCGTCACGGGCACATCGTGGTCGTCGGTGGGGACGGACGGCACCACGCAGGCCGAATATATTGGCAGGAGGCGGGGAATTTCCACGGATTGAAGAAAAGCGTCGTAGTACCCGGCGCCTTGCCCAATGCGATTGCCGTTGCGGTCGACCCCTAAGGCGGGTACGACGACGGCGTCAAGGTCGCCTATCGGCACGCGCTCCGTGTCGGTGGGTTCGGGGATGCCCCATCGGTTGGGAGTGAGGGACGAGGGGCCGTCGTACCGTCGGTGCTCCATGGTGGGGGACTCCGGATCGTAGCTGGTAATGACCGGCAGCACGATCGTCGTCCCGAGTCCGCGCAGCGCCTGGATGAGGGGGCGGGTGTCGACCTCTCGCTCATCGGACATTGGCCAGTAGATGTGGACCGTCGACGCGTCGGCGATGACCGAATGAGCGAACACACGGCAGCAGATGACGGCGCTTCGGGCCCGGTACGAGGCATCGGAGAGGGAGCGCCGATACGATCGGAACCGGTCCCGCCAGTCGTCTTTCGTGGGGACCGCGTCGTCGGGCGGAGCGAGGGACAAAGGCATGAGAAGAAGACAGTCAATTCGGTAGGATCCAAAAATTAAATGCCTCAAAAGCATGAAACGATCCGCCCACTCTTCTCGCTATTCACATGGCTAAATTGACACGCCAAATCCGGGCGGGTTCGGATGCTGGCGAATAATGGATGAACACCCCGCTGGGCGGGATCGTTTTCCGGCCCTACACGCGTATAGAAACCGATTGGGCCGCTTCGTCTTCCGGGCATCTATGCCGGAGCGAGCGGTTCTTTTGTCTCGACGGGGCATCGTCCGCGTCGACCGATCGCCGTCTTGCATTATTGTTGAACGCAGCGTTGGCCTATGTTTCAGAACCTGTCCGAAAAGCTGGAAAGCGCCCTGCAATCCGTGACGGGCCAGGGGAGCATCAGCGAGGTCAATGTGGCGGAGACGATGCGGGAGATTCGCCGCGCGCTCCTCAACGCAGACGTGAATTACCAGGTCGCCAAGGAGTTTACGGAGAACGTGAAGGAGGAGGCGACGGGGGAGGACGTGCTCAACTCCGTCACGCCGGGGCAGCAGCTCACCAAGATTGTGTACGACGAGCTGGCCCGCGTGCTCGGCGGCGAGCAAGAGGAGATTGAGATGGCGGACACCCCGCCGACCGTCATTCTTGTTGCGGGCCTGCAGGGCTCCGGCAAGACGACGTTCAGCGCCAAGCTGGCGCGTCATCTTCGGAAAAAGGGCCATGCCCCTCTGCTCGCGGCGTCGGACGTGTATCGGCCCGCTGCGGTCGATCAGCTCAAGAAGCTGGCCGATCAGGTCAACACGCCTGTTTACTCGATTGAGGAAGATGGGAAGATTGTCGAGGATGCGGTGCGGGTAGCCGAGGAGGCCGTGGAAGAGGCCCGGAAGACGGCCCGAGACGTGGTCATTATCGACACCGCCGGCCGCATGCACATCGACGAAGAGATGATGCAGGAGGTGGCCGATATCAAAACGGCCGTCGACCCGAACGAGACGCTCTTCGTGGTCGACAGCATGACGGGGCAGGATGCGGTCAACACGGCAAAGGAGTTCAACGAGCGGCTTGATTATGACGGCGTCGTGCTCACCAAGCTCGACGGCGATACGCGGGGCGGGGCGGCCCTCTCCATCCGAACCGTCGTCGAGAAGCCGATCAAGTTTGCCTCGACGGGCGAGAAGCTGGAGGCCCTTACGCCGTTTTATCCCGACCGCATGGCCCAGCGCATTCTCGGCATGGGCGACGTGGTGTCGTTCGTGGAGCGGGCCCAGGAAGAGTACGATGAGAAGGAAGCCGAGAAGCTGCAGAAGAAAATTCGGTCGGACGACTTCGACCTGCAGGACTTTTACGATCAGCTCCAGCGGATCCAGAATATGGGATCCATCAAGGACCTGATGGGCATGATCCCGGGCGTGGGCAACAAGATTCAGGACCTGGACATCGACGAGGAGGCTTTTACGCACATTGAGGCGATGATCCAGTCGATGACGCCGGAAGAACGAAAGAACCCCAAGATCCTGAATGGCATGCGACGCCGGCGTATTGCGCGGGGCAGCGGGGTCGAGGTTCGGGACGTGAACCAGCTCATCAGCCAGTTCAACGAGATGAAGAAGATGATGAAGACCATGCAGAAGATGACGAGCCAGGGCCGGGACGTCAACATGTCGAACATCATGGACAAGCTTACCGGTGGCGGCGGCGGCCCGAGCCCGAGTCCGCGGTAGCACTGCGCTTCGTCGCGGTCCTTAGGGGCGACGGGCGTGCCCTTTTTCCTTGCGTATCACGTGTTTTTCTGAACATCCGACTATAAACTGACGTGTCAGTCAAGCTTCGTATGCGCCGTATTGGGCGCAAAAACATTCCGGTCTTTTCGATTGTGGCTACCGACTCGCGGAATGCACGCGACGGACGGTACATCGAAGACATTGGCCGATACTATCCGCTTCGCGAACCCGCCGAGGTTGAAATCGACGAGGAGCGAGCGCTCTACTGGCTCGACAATGGCGCCCAGCCGAGTGATACGGTGCGGTCCATCCTCTATCGCCGCGGCCTGATGCTGCAGAACCACCTCAAGCAGAAGGGCGAGTCGCCCGACGTGATTGAGGAACAGGTGCAAGAGTTTCGGGAACGCATGGCCGAGAAGGGGGATGACCTGAAGATGGCCGTGCAGCCGTCCGGCGCAGATGCGCTCGAAAAGGAGCGTGAGCGGGCGGAGGAGTTGGATGAGGAAGCTGAGCTTCGCGCCCAGGCGACCTCGCTTTCGGAGATTGAGGGTGAAGAAGAAGCGCCGGAGGATGAGGCGGACGCCGATGTCGGCGACGAGGACGAAGACGACGAGTAACGCGCTTCCCGTCATCGTAGTCGCCCCCAATGCCTGATGCCGATTCCTCAACGGAGTCTTCGTCCCCAGACTATGTGGACGTAGCGCCGGAGACGATGGTGCAGATTGGGTTTATCTTTCGGGCGCACGGTATGGACGGGGAGCTCAAGGTGAATCCGGAGTTTACGGACGATCCGGCTCGATACGAAGAGCTAGACACCGTGTACGTGGGCCAGAGCCCGCGGGCGGTAACGCAACACACGGTGTCGTCGGTTCGGTATCAGGACACGAAGCGGGGGACGACTGTCCTCCTTGGACTGGACGACATCACGTCGCGCACGGATGCCGAGCGCGTACGTAAGCTGAAAATCTTTGCTGCGGAAGAGGATTTGGCGCTGGACGACGACGAGGTGTTTATTCACGACCTCGTGGGGCTTTCCGTGGTTACGGAGGACGGCGAGACGCTCGGCACCGTGGCCAACTACATGGAGATGCCGGCGCAAGACGTATTCGTCGTCCACCGCCCCGATGGAAGCGAGGCGATGATCCCGGCCGTCGAGGATTTTATCATTGACCTCAGTTTGGAGGACGACCGGCTCGTGGTGCGTCCCATTGACGGCCTTATTGAGTAGCAAAGCATTCGATGGCCCTCGGGTAAGCGTCGCTGCGTTCCCATGCGTATTGATGTTGTGACTGCCCATCCGGATCTCGTAGACGACCCGTTGCAGTACAGCATTGTACGGCGGGCGCAAGACCGCGATGCGGTAGAAATTTGTGTGCACGATCTGCGGGCGTACGCCGTGGGCAAGCACAATCAAATTGACGACTATCCGTTTGGGGGGGGAGCCGGCATGGTGCTGAAGCCGGAGCCCTTGTTCCGGGCCGTTGAAGACATTGAGGATGAGCACGGCGAGGCCGACGAGGTGATTTTTCTGACCCCGGACGGGGAACGGCTGAAGCAACCGATGGTAAACCGGCTTTCGATGAACGAGCACTTGATTTTGATTGCCGGGCATTACAAGGGCATTGACCAGCGCGTGCGCGACGCGATCGTGACTCGGGAATTTTCGATCGGCGACTTTGTGCTGAGCGGCGGCGAATTGCCGGCCCTCGTCCTGATCGACGCGGTGGCGCGGTTGCTGCCCGGGGTGCTCGGCGATGCGTCGTCGGCCCTTACGGATTCCTTCCAGGACGGCCTGCTCGACGCGCCGGTGTACACACGGCCTGCTGAGTATCGGGGCCGTTCGGTGCCGGAGGTGCTTCGGTCCGGCGATCACCAGCGCATTGAGGAGTGGCACGATGAGAAACGACTTGAGAAAACCCGCGAGCGCCGGCCGGACCTGTTGTCCGATTCGTCATAGACGAGTGCGGTGGCTCGCATCGTTCGACTTTCTTTTGTACTGACCGATTTGATTGACTGCCATGGCTACTGATTTGATGAGTGTCGTCGAGGCCACGCAATATCGGGACGAGGTGCCCGATTTCAACGTGGGGGACACCGTAAACGTCCACCTGCGCGTGGTTGAAGGCGAAAAGGAACGCATCCAGAAGTTCGAGGGCATCTGCCTCGACCGGAAGGGCTCCGGCGCGGGGGAGACCTTTACCGTGCGGAAGATGACGGAAGGCACAGGGGTGGAACGCATTTTCCCCTTGCACTCTCCGCGCGTTGAGAAGATTGAGGTCGTGCGTCGCGGCAAGGTCCGTCGCTCGAACATCGGCTACCTGCGTGACCGGGTGGGCAAGTCGGCCCGCGTGAAGGAGCGCATCCAGGGCGAGTAGAGTGCTCGTCGGTTCCCGCTGCTTCCTGTACTAGACGCCTCCGGGTATGGACCTTGCAATTTGGGATTATCCGCCGGCCGAATTTCTCGTATCCGGATTTACGTCCGGAGCGGTCGACAATCCATTCAATATCAAGCGGTACCGCCCGGAAGAGTGCGCTGCGCACCTCGTGGAGGACACGGTGGACGTGGCCCTGTTGCCAACCATGCTGGCCCTGCAGGCGAGCGATGCCATCGACGTAATTCCAAGCGTGGGACTGGTATCTTGGGCCTATCCGTACGCCAAACTGGTGTGGAGCGGCGGATTGCACGACTTTCCGGAGACCATTGCCTATGATCGGCGCGTTGCTCAGGAGCGCGTGGTGGCACGCATCGTGATGCATGAGCATTACGGCGTGGATCCTGCGTTCGTCCCCCACGACGACCACACGCCGTCCGAACTGCTCGATACGGACGAGGATGCGGCGCTGCTTGTGGGGCCCAACGTGCCGTCGCTACAGACGGAGCCCTTTACCATCGACATTGGGCAGGAGTGGTACGAGCTCTCCAACTATCCGATGGTATGGGGGCTCTACGTCACGAAGCGCGACCGGGCCACCGACGAGGTGATCGAGGCGCTCATTGAATCGTCGCAGGCGGCGGAGGACAATCGGGACGTGTGGGTGCAGGCGCAGGAGACGTCTCAAACCCTGAATGCCTTTTATCGTGAGGATTTGCGGACCGGACTCGACCGTCTCGCGATCGCGAGTCTCACGGAGTTTCGGAAGTATCTGTTTTACTACGACATCACCGAAGACGTCCCCGACCTGCCGATGGTCTACCTCGATGAGGATGAAGAAGAGGAAGAAGAACAATGATCATTGGGTCATTCGGGCATTGGGTCATTTGGCATTGGGTCATTGAATCGATGGTGCAGTAGTTGTACAGAAGACGGTATTTTTCTGCTACTGAATTTTGGGGACGGTCACAACGTGGAGGTTAAGAGAGGGAATGGGACATTGTAGTCAATGAGTCATTGATCAATGGCTGCCTTATGGCTGATGGTGTAGAGGTTGTTGAGCGCAATAAGAAGGCCCGATTTGAGTACGACATCGAAGAGACCCTGGAGGCTGGCATTGTGCTGGAGGGCTCCGAGGTCAAATCGGTACGGCAGGGCAAGGTGAGTCTCGACGGGGCCTACTGCAAGGTAGATCGGGACGGGGAAATGAAGATCCACGGGATGTACGTCAAGCCGTACGACGAGGCCGGGCCGTTTGGGCACGAGCCGCGTCGGACCCGGAAGCTGCTCATGCACGACCGGGAGATTCGAAAGTGGGGCGACATGGCGGAGAAAAAGCGCTACACCATCGTGCCGCTGGAGCTCTATTTCCGGGATGGTTGGGCGAAGGTGGAGATTGGACTGGCGAAGGGCCGCAAAAAGCACGACAAGCGGCAGGCCATCAAGGAGCGGGAGATGGAACGACGCATGGAGGACACGAAGCGGGAGTACAACTTGTAGCGTGCTGGGTTTGGGGGTTGCGGGTTGGGTGTTGTGGGTTATGCGTTGAGGGTTGTGCGTTGGTGTTGGGGGTTTTGTGTCGCGCGTTGGAGGTTGGGCATTATGCGTTGAGGGGTGTGTGCTGGGAAGGGACGAACGCGGATTTTGGACACGTAGATTGAGGCGCCCGGTGGAGATCGGGGCGTCTCATTTTTTTGGACTTCGATTTTCTTGATCACGACACGAGCTGAGTTGGATATGGCCTTTCCACCGGTAGACGAGCAGATGGAGGTTCTCCGCCGCGGGGTGGAGGAACTGGTTCCCGAGGATGATCTGGTCGAGAAGGTGCAGGAATCTCGCGAGACCGACACGCCCCTCACCGTCAAGCTGGGATGCGATCCGAGTCGGCCCGACCTGCACCTCGGCCACACCGTGGTGCTCCGCAAGCTGCGGCAGTTTCAGGACCTGGGCCACCGGGCCGTGCTCATCGTAGGGGACTTTACCGGGATGATTGGGGACCCGTCGGGCCGCTCGAAGACGCGGCCGCAGCTCACGCTGGAGGAGACGCGCAAGCACGGGGAGACCTACTACGAGCAGGCCACCCGCATTCTGGATCCGGACAAGACGGAGATCCTCTACAACTCGGAGTGGCTCGACGAGATGTCGTTCAGCGACGTGATTGAGCTCTCGGCGCAGCAAACCGTGGCGCGGATGCTGGAGCGGGAGGACTTCAACAACCGCTACGAGGCGGGGCAGCCCATCAGCATCCACGAGTTTTTGTACCCGCTGGCGCAGGCCCAGGACTCGGTGCACATTGAGGCGGACGTGGAGCTCGGGGGCACCGATCAGAAGTTTAATTTGCTGCTCGGGCGGCACGTGCAGGAGGCCAAGGGGCAAGACCCGCAGGTGTGCATGATGCTGCCGCTACTGGAGGGGACCGACGGCACCGACAAGATGTCGAAGTCGCTGGACAATGCGATCGGCATCACGGAGGCGCCGGAAGACATGTACGGCAAGGTGATGTCGATTGCCGACGACCTCATCTACCGCTACGCGGAGCTCATTACCGACATTCCCACGGCACAGTTGTCGGAGGTGAAGACGTTTGCGGAGGAGAATCCGCGCGACGCCAAGGCGCAGCTGGCCCATCGCATCGTAACGATGTATTACGACGAGGCCGCGGCCGACGCGGCACAGGAGCACTTCGAGCAGACGGTGGTCGAGGGGGGCACGCCGGACGACATTCCGGAGTTTTCGCCCGAGGCCGAGTCGGGGGAAGAGGTCGGACTTCTCAATCTAATGCGAAACGCGGGGCTTACGGACTCCAATAGCGAGGGACGACGGTTGATTGAGCAGGGGGCAGTCTCCATTGACGAGGAAACGGTGGAGGATACCGGCCTCTATATCGACGTGTCCGAAGAGGCGCCGTTTACCCTGCAGGTGGGCAAGCGCCGCTACGCGCGCATCGTGTGGAACGGGCAGTCGTAGTCGTTCTATCGGGTCACGACGATTTTTGCGGTGCGCACGGTCGATTCTCCGCGGATGCGGAGGAAGTACATGCCACTGGCCAGCGAAGAGAGTTGAGCGGTTACGGTTCGTTGGCGGAACGGCTGTACCTTGTCGTCGAACAGGGTGCGTACCCGTTGGCCCATAGTGTCGAAAAGATGGACCCGAATGGATTGGGCCTCTTCGGCGGAAAACCCGACCTTCATGCGCCCGGAGGTCGGATTGGGGCCGGGTTTGCGAGTCACCCGGAGGTTGGAAACCGGAGAGGCGTCTTTTGAAGCGACAAACGGGGAGGCATTTTTGTTTTGGTCCAGGGTCCGAATGGCAAAGTAGTAGCTGGTGTCCGGGGCGAGGTCGACGGTGACCTCTTGTGTTGTGCCGGCCGGGCTGGGAGACGGCACGTTCTCGGAGATGCGCCGGGCATTCTCGAACTCGGAGGACGTTTCAATGGGTAGTTTCGCGCGCCGCAGGTCGTATTCCGCAGGCGCGGGAGCCAAGTTGTCTTCTTCGGGGGCTTCCCAACGGAGAGTGGCAGAGTTGTCGGTAACGGTAGCAACGCGGAAGTTCGATACGGGAGGAGGCGGAATGACAGGCTGCCCGTCCAGCGTTTGGGTCCCCGTATTCTCGGGATCCAACACCTCCGAGATCAGCCGTCCCTGATAATCGCCTTTGTCGAAGCCGTCTGCAAGTCGTCCGTACCAGTCCGATTTGTCGTTGTCTTCCGCAGTGCCGGAGATACATCCGGCGCGTCCGCCCGAGAGAACGCCGACGACATGCTGGTCCGGCTCATACAGCGGACTGCCGGACGAGCCGCCTTCGGTCGTTCCCGTTTCCCAGTTGCCGATGCGGAGATGGGTGCTCCCGCCGTTCGATTGGGCGTACCCGGTAATCTCAGATGGATCTTGGTCGAAGCTGATGCGCTTGCCGTGGCCCTGGGGATGGTGAATGGTCGTCGCCTCCGGTGTGGATTGATTTTGCCGGTTCCACCCGCTCAGATAGAGATTGTACTCCTTCGGAATCGAATCGTCGATCTCCACAAGGGACAAGTCCGACTTTCCTTCGATGGTCCTCGTTTCATGAAAACTGCCGTACCGTGCTCGCAGAACAGCCCCGGAGGAGGTTTGATCGTCGAGGTTGTCGCTCGTCACCTGTCCGTTTTCCTCAGTTCCCGGTGTTCGACACGTCGGGTTCTGGTAGTTCCAGTAGAACGTCATGGTGGTAGCAACATCCGGACCGGTGACACAGTGTTCGGCCGTCAGAAACAGAGGCCGACCATCCTTCGCGGTGTTGTTGACTAACGAGCCGCTGCATACGCTCGCTTCATTGTCCCGTACGAAACTATATCGGCCCACGGAATGCACCTGATCCCGCCAGGGATCGGCCTCGTCACACGCTACGTCGAGGTTGCAGGTGCCCGCCTTCGAAGACGGAGAATTGCGGTCGGGAAACAGAGGACGATAGCCGTGTACGACGGAGCCGATGACGAGATTGAGGGCGCTGCGCTGATCGGCCGGCGCTTCTACTTCCACAATAATCTCCTCGCCGCGCACGAGCGGCGTCCAGTGTTCTCCATTGGTGGCGTCGGCCTGCGTATAGGGACCGCGAATGAGATCTCCGTCGGGGTCGTACACAAAGAGGGAGGCGCCATCCGGCAACTCGAAGCGGGAAAAGCCGAGGCTTAACGACACCGCGTCTTCAGACCGAATACGAAGACGCCACAGTCGGTCTCCGGACGGCAGCTCTTCCCAGGTTCCATGCGTATCGGGCCGGTAGTCGGTGTCGACGACCGTTCCGTAGCGATAGGGCGTAATCTCGTCTGCCCGATCTTTGTCCTCCGCCCTCAGCGTTTCCACATCGACAGGCGGAAGAACTGCTGGGGCGAGGTCCGATTGAGTCTGCAACGTTGAGTGCTGGGTCGAGGGGAGCACCGGCCGTTGTTGGGCCGTCGCGGTTCCCCCCCACACGTGGACTGCACACAAAAGGAGGATGAGAGCAACGAAAGAGCGAGAACCCATAGCGAACAGAGGACAGTCCGGGGGCATGTCGGGAAGGAGTGATCTACGAGATTGCCGGTGGAGACGCGTCAGCTGAGAACCATCATCTTTTGGGGGCTCTGTGTCGGTCTCGCTGACAAAGCGACGACGGTACGTTCTACTTGACAACGAGCCGGTCCGCAGGGGAATTGTCGTCGGGGATTATCCAGGTATGCTCAATTGAGGCGACACGTGTCGCTGGCACGGTGGAGACAAGCGCGACTGGACATTCGTCGAGACCGAGATCCATAGACGCTCTGCCGCTAGCAGCACGCCGAGGATGCAAACACGCTGCGTCATCGTATGGGAAGGACGTCCCTACTGGTTACTGAGGACTGGACCGTTGTTGAACCCCTTCGTCCATCTCTGCCACCTTGTCGGTGAGGTCGTCCTTGTAGTCGAGCATCTTCTCGCGGAGGCCCGGGGTGCCCGTGCCCAGAATTTGGACGGCGAGCAGGGCCGCGTTGTCGGCGGCGTTGATGGCGACCGAGCCGACGGGGACGCCGCCCGGCATCTGCACGATGGACAGGAGGGAGTCGA
>CAYOWD010000104.1:0-13603 GCA_964407535.1 uncultured Salinivenus sp.
GACCTGGACTATCTCGAAAAGATCCTTCGGCAGATTTGATGCGATTGCCCTGCCCGGACGCGACGCAGGACAACACGTACCTGGTGACCCCGTACACACGGGGATAGACCCCTCAACCCAAAGACAGTACTCTTTGAGGTTTTGGTGACCCCGTACACACGGGGATAGACCTTTTCTTATGGGCGGTCCGGGTGGCAAACCGGCGGTGACCCCGTACACACGGGGATAGACCCTCGTCTCGGGCTACCTCCATCTCCAGGCTTGAGGTGACCCCGTACACACGGGGATAGACCTGTTGTATCCGTTGTTGACAGCGAACTCCTGAAGGTGACCCCGTACACACGGGGATAGACCCCTTCTCCGGCGGGTAGACGCCCGCACCGAAGCGGTGACCCCGTACACACGGGGATAGACCCAAGTCCGAGAGGTGATAGTCGCCGCATTCGGCGGTGACCCCGTACACACGGGGATAGACCCCAGCAGTCGACCGTTGAAGTCGACGCCACCAAGGTGACCCCGCACACACGGGGATAGATTGAGAAAGGGCAGGTGACGCGAGCGACCGTGCCGGACGGGACGCTCCGGTTCACCTGCCTTCGTCAGGGCACGTCAGTTGCGAGGGACGTTGATTTCAGGGAGGGAATCAGAACGAGCGGGGTTTCCCGTCCGCTTTCTGGGAGCGCATCACGGGATGCGAGGTCAGAACGCGTTCGGACGGTCCCCTTGCTCTGCGTCTACGTTGCCGCGGTCGTCGCGTGCTCGACCGGCTCAATGCCTTCGGGAACGCCCATGCTCTTAAAGACGAGATCCACCGCGTCCACCTCCATTCGTCGCCACGCGTTGTCGGCATCGCCGGATACCTTCGTGAAGCTCGGCTGGGCCTCAACCCACACAGGCATCTCGACGTGGGCGATTTCTCCCTCGTAGAGCATCGGGCCGGAGTAGAGGCACTCTCCGTACGGAATCGTGGACACCTCAACCAGGCGGGCGCGCCCTTCAGCCCACTTCTGCGCGGGGGCCGTGGCATTTCCGTCCCGAGCGACGGCCAACCCCTTTGCGTCCTGTCCGCCGATCACGCAAGGACGAAGCTGAGAGTCGTCAACGGTCATGGCAGATGGAACGTGCATTGTTCTACAGCTGCTTTGCCCATTTTTTTACCAGGGCCGCGAAGTCAGAGATCCGTAGTGAAGCGGCAGGGTCCGCACGTCCTCAATGGGAAACACAGGGCGTGAGCGGTTCCTCCCCCGGTTCCGAGAGCACCGCTCGTATTCGTAAGAGCACGGTTCGCTTCCACGGCCCCAGCTCCGTCTGCGTCGTTGGACGCATCGGCCCTGTGTCTGGAATTGCCCCTTTCATGTTGGGTTTTTACATTAAAAACGGTTTCGGGCACCAGAAAACACCGAGAGCATCGATTCACGTCTGTGTCTCAGACGGGTTGGGCATGGCTGTCCGGACTGTTTCGCGAATCTGGTCACATCAAGTTTTTCGTTGATGGCTGCCTTATCCGACGATCCTTCTTCCACCATTCCATCGTCTGACGAGGACGCCCCGTCACACGAGGACTTTCTGGATCAGCTGGATGCACTCTTCGGCAGTACGGATCCGGACTTTGATCGCTTTGCCGATCTGTTGCACCGTCGCTACAAGGAGGAGAAGAACGCCGGCAACCACGATGCGGCGGAAACGATCTGGAAGGTGCACCGCGTGCCCCTCGACGTGGCCTTCGAGGCGTTCGAGCGCTGGGACGAACTCGACGCGGAAACGAAACGCTCGGTCATGGATCTGCTCCGGACCTACGAGCAGAAACTGGAGACCGTCAACCAGACCGAGAAGCTGGGATAGAGCCGGTCCGCGGCGTGCTCTCCAGTACGGACGAGCCGAGGGGAGCCGCCCCCGTTTACACGTCGGTGTACGCACCGACGCCCGCGGCCTCCACCATCAGCTCGAACAGGTCCGTGTTGCGCGTGAAGTCCCCCAGCGCCTCGCGTCCGGGGCCGAGCGCCGCCAGCTCAACGTAGTCGGACGTGTGGTCGCCGCTGAGCCAGTTGACGGCGGTGTAGTTGGCCTGCAGGGCGCCGAGGAGGAGCTTCGGCTTGCTTTTCTTCTTGTAGGCTGCCCGGTACTCGCCCCGGAGGGCCTGCTGGAGCATCTCCGCCTCCGTTTGGTCAATCCCGAATCCCCAGGCGGTTTCGACGCGGTCTCGAATCTGACGCGTTGTGCTCTTGGCGTCGAGCGCGGACAGGATCCAGTCGTTGGTGTACTGGAAGTCGGCAATGCGGTCGAACATGGGGTTCGAGTCCTCGTAGCGCGGACCCGTCGCATTGACGCCCGGATTGGCGTTGCCGTGGTCGGTCGTTATGATCACGAGCGTGTCGTCGCGCCCCTCGACGAAGTTGAGGACGCGTCCAATGGTGTTGTCAAATTCGATCTGGTCGTACAGAAGGCCGCCGGTGTCGTTGGCGTGGGCCCCGTGGTCCACCCGTCCGCCCTCAATTTGGAGCAAGAAGCCGTCGTCGTTGCGGTCGAGGCGCGTGAGCGCGGCCTCCGTCATCGCCGGCAGGCGAGGAATCCGCTGTTGATGAGCGTCGATGTGGTTGTGGTCGAGCACGTAGGGAAGATGGCTGTCGGCAAAGGTGCCGAGGATCGATCCCGTGCGGTCCCAGTCCGCAAGGGCCGACTTACTGCGTGCCACTGTGTACCCGGCCGCCTGAAACTCGTCGAAGAGGTCCGTGCCGTCGTCGCGCGCGTCTGGATCGAAGTGCCGGGCCCCACCGCCCAACAGCACATCGTATTCACGGTCCCGGTACTGGGCGGCGATGGCGTCTTCCCTGTTGCGCGTGGGCATGTTGATGCCGAAGCCCGCCGGGGTGGCGTGCGTGATGCGGGTCGTCGTGACGAGGCCGGTGCCCTTGCCGGCATCCCGAAAAATTTCGAGGATGGTTCGGTGCTCGGTCCCGTCCGGACTGACGTTGAGGGATTGGTTGTTGACGCGGTGGCCGCTTCCCCAGGCCGAAGCGGCGGCCGCCGATCCGGTGATCATCGAATTGGCGGCGGCCATGTCCATGAGGCTGCGCCGGGCGTCATTCTTCTCGTAAAGCTGAAGCCAGTTTGAGGGACGGTTTTCCTGACGCCGTCGCATCAGGTCCGCCATGGTGAGGGTACCGGCACTCATGCCGTCGCTCACCAGAACAATGACGTTTTTGGCGGTGCCGCGGGCCCGAAGACCGTCGGGATTTGTGCGAGCCCGGCCGGTTGTCGAGCCCGCTCCGGCCCCGAATGCAAGCACGGACAGTCCGCCCGCCTTTAGAAAGGTGCGTCGAGAAGGGGCTGCGTCGGAGGAGGACGAATTGCTCACGAATACAATCGGCAGTTGGCAATCAGGCGTGTAAGTGTGCGCCCGGTGCTAACGAACATCCCAGTGGAAAAGTGTCGGCGCATCCGAGCGATCGTGGTTACCAGATCATTATACTTACTCCGTCGGGGCGTCGGGGACGGGCGAACGGACGGATGACGGTCCTCTTCGGACCAACTGCGGTCGTAGAACTCGGATGATAAGACTGCACGATAAGCAGATCAGTGCTGGCGGTATTAAGAAACTGTTTCCTGATGCTTCCATTCGATCAGGGCTCCGCAGGTGTTCTGAGGATGTGCATGGGCGTCATGCTCTGAAAACGTATCCAATATGATTCTTCAGTACTGGCTCATCTCTGAGTCCGGGCCGGAACGGTCGTAAGTAGAGAAATCGGTTGAGGGAGAGCGTCCCGCTAGGGGCCGGTTGGAGGGCATTGCATCGTGGTCGTTGTGAGTGCGGTGCAAAAGCCGGGAGGCGGTCGGGGACGCATTGTCGGGCCCGAGAACGGGCGGTCGCACTGAGCCGCCTGCGTTCCCCCCTCTACTGCGGCAGTCTCATTTCCACCGAGGGGGATTGCCATGATCTGCACGCACGTTCTTCACCAGTTTGTTTCTGTCAGTCATGTCCTCGGGATCGCCTGAACCAGATGTTGATGACGAAGCAGGTCAGCTCGTTCGTACCGTTCGTACACTGGCCACCCTGGCGCGACGGCTGGCCACCGGCGTGGCCGTACTGGCGGTTCTTTCGGCGGGGGCGGGCGGCGTGCTATGGGCGGTGTGCTGGTGGCCGCCGGCATTGCGACTGTTTCCACTCATGGGCGCAGTGGGGACCCTTGGAGTGCTTCTCAGCCCCTCTATCGTGCTCGGCCTGTTTTGGGTGGGACTGCATGACCTGCTTGCCCTACCGAATCGGCTGGCTGAGCATACGCGGCGGACCGTCGACCAATCGGCCGCCGCTGCCCACAGCGTGACGACGGGGAAAGCCTCGGGCCTCCTCGGTCGCGTCTGGAATGTCCTGAAGCAAATCTGGGCGCTCCGGTCGGTCCTCCTTGAGGATCGGGACCTGCTCCTTCGCTACGGGGCGCTCCTGCGGTTCCTGAATCCCGCCTTCCTACTGCTGGTGGTCGCTGCCGCCGGGGCAACGCTTCTCCTGTGTCCCCTTGCGGCGGGGGCAGGACTGCTTGCCTTGCTTTGAGGGGGCCTGGGCATTCGGGAGATGCCGGAAAACCGAAAGGAAAAGATGAGGGGGCGACGGGAGGAGAGGGCCATTCCGCAGAGGCGTGCCGCGGGAACGTTTTTTGGGCGGGGCGGCTTTCAGGAGGACCCACCGTGTCCAGTCGAGTTGCCGGTCCGTGAGAACGGACGTGGACAATTTTCCAGTTTGTCACTGAGTCGACTGGTATTCTGTCTAGATCCGTCGATCATTATGAGTGGTGTCTCGGCTGCCAATTTCCTTGAGATTCTGCTTGCCATCCTTCTTCCCCCTCTTGGCGTGTTTCTGCAGGAGGGTTTTGGCAAGCATTTTTGGATCAACGTCTTGCTCACCCTGCTGGGCTACATCCCGGGGCTCGTCCACGCCGTCTGGATCATTGCGCGTCGATAGTCGAGGGAAAAACCGCCTCGGCGACCGGACTGTGTTTGCGGGGCCTCTTGTCCGTGTCGGGACAAGCCCCACGTGAGCATCCTGGCAAGGCCCACATTGCGCCTCAAGGGGGCATTGGGGCATAGTGATTGCGGGAGTAGTGCGCATACAAACGCACTCGTTTCGTCCCCAAATTCCGGTGTCTCAGATGGCGGCGCCCCACAACAAAATTGCGGATCTTGGCAATCAGTACGCAAACGACCGCGTGCTGCGGCAACACCTTGCCCGCGTGCTTCCCAACGAGGTTCGGGCCAATGTGGAACCGGACCTGCACGACCTCGGTGCCCTGGCGGGCGGGGAGCTGTACGATCTGCAGCTGGAGGATCGAACCAGTGAGCCGTCCCTGACCCGATTTGGGCCGCAGGGCGAACGTGTGGACCATGTCGAACTGACCGACCTGTGGGAGCGCGGGCTCGCCGAGGCGTCCCGCTACGGGGTGGTCGCTACGGCCCACGAGCAGCGGCACGGACGCCACAGCCGCATCGATCAATTTGCGCGGGCGTACCTCCTGCTGCCGGGGACCGACATGTTGGGGTTTCTGCTCGCCACGACCGACGGCGCGGCGCGCACGCTCCTCAGTCATGGGGCGGAGGAGCTCACGCGCGACGTATTGCCCCATCTCCTCAGTCGCACACCGGCGTCGTTTTGGACCAGCGGACAGTGGCGCACCGAGAAGGAGGGCGGCTCGGATCTGAGTCAGATCGACACGACGGCGCGGCAACAAGACGACGGCACCTGGCGGCTCTACGGGCAGAAGTGGTTCACGAGCTCGACGGCGGCCAACATGGCGCTCGTGTTGGCGCGGGCGGAGGGCCACGACGCGGAGGAGGCCCTCACGCTGTTTTACGTGCCGATTCGAGAGCAGCCCGACACGCCGCCGAATGAGGGCATCCACGTGCAGCGCATGAAGGACAAGATGGGCGCCCGTAAGCTGCCGGTCTCCGAGGTCGAGCTCGACGGGGCGGCCGCTCAGCCCGTGGCGGGCATCGGAGAGGGCACCCGCGCCCTCGGGCCCATGGTGCGGATTGCGCGGACCTGGAACAGCGTCCTTGCCGTCGGGCTCATGCGACGCGGCCTCGCCCTGGCCCGCAACTTCGGGCAGGAGCGGGAGGCCTTCGGGACGCCCATCATGGAAAAGCCGCTGCACTACGACACGATGGCGTCTCTCCAGGCCACGTTTGAGGGCGCGTTTCAGCTGACGTTTCGCCTTGTGGAGCTCATGGGGAAGCAGGAAACCGGCCAGTTGAGTGAGCACGAACGCCACCTGTTTTACACCCTTACGCCGCTCGTGAAGTTGATTACGGCCAAACAGGCCGTTTCGGTCTTGGGCGAGGTCATGGAAGCCTTTGGCGGCGGCGGGTACGTGGAGGATACCGGCATTCCGATGCTTCTCCGCAATGCCTATGCGTTGCCGCTGTGGGAGGGAACCACCAACATCATGGCGCTCTCTACGCTTCAAAAGCTGCGGCGCGACGGGCGCTTCGAAGCGCTTCAGGCAGAAATTGAACGGTGCAGCGACGCCGTCGAAACGCCTGCCCTCGAACACGCCGTCAAGACGGCCACAGACGCCTTCGAAAACGCCATGTCGTGGTTGCGGGAGGCCCTCGACGACAGTCAGGATGCAGTGGAAGCCGGCGCCCGGCGGTTTACGCTGACGGTGGGACATGCCCTGGAGCTGGCATTGCTGGCTCGTCACGCGCAGTGGGCCCTTCCCAAGGAGGGAAGTCGGGCCACGGCCGTGGTGGAGCACTTCGCCGCTCAGGGCATCGACTACATTGCCCCGCGTCAACACTACGAGGCGTATCTGCTGGCCAACGACGTCACGAATCAGTCCCTCTTCGGGACCTCGACGCCGGATGCGGACGGCACGGGCGGGGATGCGAGGGCCTTTCCGGAATCGTGAGTGTGCCGCCGGGGTTCACATGGGATCAATGGGGAGGTCGAACGGATGCGGGGAGAAACGTGTAATAGACAGCCCCGAGGGGCTTCCTCGATTTCCGGTCCCGTTCGGTTGTTTCATTCCTTGCCGATCACAGCGGTCTTATGGACTTTTCGCTCCTGTTCGATCCCGAGTATCTGCCCATCATCGCGGGCACGGTGGTGGGCTTCGGCCTCCTGGCTGCGCTCCTGTTGGTGCCGGTCTATCGCTTTCTCGAGCGGGAGCGCAAGGTCGCGCAAAAGTGGACGCCGGAGGCCCTTGCCAAGCGGATGCAAGACCAGCAGTCTACTGCCACCAACGGGACGGACGACGATCTTGCCGCTTCGGAGTCGCCCTCCGATGCCTCTTAACGAGACGTGTCGGCGGGGGGCGCGATCGTTACGAGGGGGCGAAGATCGGACAAGGTCGCGGGCCCGATGCCGCGGACCCGTTTGAGCTCTTGGGGCCGTTGAAAGGGGCGCTGGGTCGTCCGGTAGTCGATAATGCGTTCCGCGAGGGCGGGGCCAATGCCCGGTAGCGCCTCCAATTCCGTAGCGGAGGCGTTGTTGAGTGGGAGGGGGCTGTCGGGGGAAGGTTCTGAGGAGGCGGTTGGAGCCGGAGCAACTGTGCTGGCACCCTGCGTCGATACGGTGGTCGCGAGCGAGTCGGTGGACAGGGGCGGGACTCGCTGTTTCTGGATGGACCGCACGGTTAGGCCGGTGACGAAGAGCACGGCGAGCGTGATGAGGGCAAGCCCTTCACGCCGCGTAATAGCGAGCCGCTGCTGGAGTCGGTAGAGCCAGATCATATTGACGATTCGTCGGGTTGACACGAGGACGCCGACGACAGAGATGGATGATGCTCCGACACAGGAGAAGGGGCCGTGTACATAGACACACACGCCTCTCGAAATATAACGTCGTACCGCCCCGTACGCATGGCTCGGTGGGCTCGCGAGTCACGCATCACGCGTCGCCGTCGGTGCACGTTCGCCCCTCCCGTTCCGTGTACGGATTGACGGTTGATGCCGGGGGGCACACATACGTACACCGATTGGAAACCGGTGCGCTTGGGGGGGCTCGTGCCCGTTCGATCATGCGGTTGCGTTGAAACAAGCAGGGTTGATACCAAATCCGCCTACAAAGTTCGGGACTGCAGGCGCAACCGAATGGACACAAGCACTTGGGCTTCACTTACATACGCACACACCCCGACAGTAGTCGGGACATTGCTCCCACCCCGACGGCAGTCGAGACACTGCACTCACATACCGCAACGAAGCTTGCGGAGTTGGTATTATGGCCGAGCGCGAAATTGTCCGGACGGAGGCAGTCGTGTTGCGGAGCCTCGACTACGGCGAGACGAGCCAAATCGTGACGCTTCTGACCCGCGAGAAGGGCAAGCTGAGCGTCATGGCGAAAGGGGCCCGGAAAACCAAGAGTTCGTTTGGGGCAACGCTGCAGCCGATGGCGTACACGCAGGTTGTGTTCTACTACAAGCCCACGCGGCAGCTGCAGACGTTGAGCGAAAGCAGTCATGTGGAATCGTTTCACCGACTGCGACGCACCCTGCAGTCGATTACAATCGGGCTGCGCATCGTGGAGCTCATCGATGCCCTTCTGGAAGAAGAAGAGCCCCAGCCGCAGGTGTTCGGGTTGGCCGTACGGGCGCTGCGGCGGCTCAACCGGACGGAGGCGCGGGCGGCCAATCTGTGGCCGTACGTGCAGCTTCGGTTTGCCCGGTTGCTCGGTATTGCCCCCGCCATTGACCGGGCGAATGTGGAGGCCGTCGACACGGAAGGGCTGTTGTCGCGGGCCAACGGGGGAGTTTATCCCGCCGATGCGGCGCCCGAAGCCCCTCGCCGTGCGTCTCGGGCGGCCCTTCGGGCGTACGCCGTCTTCGCGCAGGCCGACCTCGACACGGTCATGCGCATGGAGCTAGTGCCCGACGTGCGGCGCGAGGTGGAGGTCCTCGTCCGCGATTTTCTGCGGTATCACGTCGAAGAGGCGTACCCGGACCGCAGTCAGGAGGTCATCGCCCAGCTCGAACGCCCCCTCTCCGATGGAACGTCCTCGCCGGGACGCCCAGAGGAATCACCGGGGCACAGCGCTGACCGTTGAGCCCGGCCTCACGGCCTTCAAGAGGCGAGGGGCAACGGCAAACGCGTCGTCTGCGTCTCCGGACGCATTCCAACCCGTCATCGGTCGCTGCTTCTCAGGGTGATTGCCCTGTTCTGCTTCTTGACCAGGGCGACTGCATCTGGCTCCATGCTGCGCACAGGAGAACGTTGGTGCACAGCGGTTCTTGCGTCCATGCGTCCAAGCCTCCGTGTATACGGATTCCAATTGGAGAGGTCGGAATCCGGTAGACATCTGCTTCTGTCAAACCGGACAATCGTCTCCCACGGCAATCGCATCAATGGATTTGCCTCAGAAGTATTGCTCAAATTCGACTTTTCAGACATGAAAACACTTCCTTCGTCGCTCCAGACTTGCTCTGGAGCCCATCCAACCAACTGAGGAGACCTCAAACATCGTCAGATGGGCTCTGAGTCAAGCTCAGAGCGACGACGTAGAATGTTTTGTAGTTGATGCGATTGCCGTGAATCGTCTCCCCAAACGTGCACACGTTAAAACATTGAACCTAAAAAGGGTATGGGGAATGAATTTTCGGGCGTCCAGCTGATTGCGGGTGGCGATCCCCAGACATCATGATTCGGAAACGGTATTATTCCGTGCGGAATGGGGAAACCGAAGGCAAAGGAGCTTCCGACCCCCGATCACCGCCGGAACTGCGACCCTGTCTTCTTGACCTTTTGCCGGCGTCTCGATACAATTACTGTGTGGAATATATGTCCCCGTAGGCAAGAACGCGACGGGCGCGTCTTCGATACGCCGCATCAGAGTGGGCACACACGTTATGGGTCGCAAAAAGCTTACCGCCAAGCAGCACGAATTTCTGCAGTTTCTGATCGAGCACACGCGGGAGACGGGCGTCTGGCCCACCTACCGCGAAATTATTGATCACTTTGGCTATAATTCCCCGAACAGCGTCACCCAGAACTTGAAGGCGCTACACCGAAAGGGGCATCTGGTGCGAGATGATGATGGCTACCACCTCGCCCCCCGGTACGAAGAGACGGACGAACCGGGCATTCCGATCAAGGGCGTGATTTCGGCCGGCACGCTCCAAGAGGCCGTCGAGGCCGATCTGGGGACGATTACGCTCGATATGCTGTTTCCCAACCTCGACCGCATCTTTGCGATCCGGGTGTCGGGGCAGTCCATGCAGGGGGCGGACATCCACGATGGAGACTATGTGCTTCTGATCGATGAGGACATTCCCGAAGGCGGCATCGGGGCGGTGCTGTACGACGGAGAGACCTCGCTGAAACGGGTCTATCACGACGAAAGCGGCCTGCGGCTGGAGCCCTGCAATCCGGAGTACGACGATATTCACATTCAGCCGGACGTGTTCGAGGAGGTGACAATTCTGGGTCGCTACGTGGGCCACATGAGCGACGACGGCATCTACAAGAAATCGTCCGACGGGTCGAAATAAGAACGGAGAGCACATGGAGGTGGGGGCAATGTATTCATGGGCCGGTGGGGGAGACCTGAATGCTCGAGTGGAGCTGGCGGGACTGTTGCATGGACGCGTAGTGAAATGGGAATCCAAAGGCGAGTCCCGTCTGCGTCCGCATTTGATTTGCACGTTTTTTACAGCGTCGTCCGGGTTTCGGGTCGAAACCTCGTCGCTTTTGAATAGTCAAAACGAGTGCATTGAGAAAAGAGAGGTTGAGAGAGAATCCTCTGAAAGCTGCCTCCCTTTCCGAAATTGCTTAACGGTTTTTTCGCCTATCGGGGCACCCAGCAAGGAAACTTCTTTTGCTCGATAGGGTGTAAAGGAGTGCAAATATCGCGGCGTAGAGCAGTGGTAGCTCGTCAGGCTCATATCCTGAAGGTCGCGGGTTCGAATCCCGCCGCCGCTACAACGGCCGAGGCGATCAGAATACTCTGATCGTCTCGGCCTTTTCTTTTTGTGCAGACGTGCGTTCGGGAGCGTTCTTGAGGCGACGGATCGGGCGGCAAACAGGACGAGATCCCAGCGTGCACAATGGGCGGCATTGAGAGCCGGAGAGGCCTCTACCATTGATCGGGGGGAGAGAGAAGGCCCAGGGGCACGATGGTGAGATGATACACGGCGTAGCCAAGCTCCCAGAGGGGGAAAAGGGCGAGCAGGTCGGTTTCGTTGAGCGTATCGGCAGCCGGGCCGAGGGCAGCGTGTCGTCCCAGTAGGCCGGTGGCGAGGAGGCCGACGCCCGTCATGCCGAGGACGAGGGGCGAGAGCCAGAGCAGCACGAGGCTGATGTGCAGAAGCGTAAGGTGGAGGCCCACGTCGCGGGCATAGTGGCGTCCGGCGGAGACGTGTCGTCGACGCCGGCGGATCCACTCACGCCAGGATGAGGGCGCGGACGTGGGGACGAATGTGGATTCGGACAGAAGCGCGCGCACCTCGGCGGCATCGTGACGATGCACGGCCTGGACGAAGAGATCGTCGTCGCCGCTCAGGGAGGTTTGTCCCCCGGCGTGGTCGAAGCCGTTGACGGTGTCGAACACCGAGCGCGGATAGCTGAGGTTGCGCCCGACCGCCATAAACGGACGTCCGAGTCCGATGGCGGCCGCTGTGTAGAGGGCGTCGACGAGCGTCTCGTACCGAGCAAAGGTCCCGAGAAGACCGGAGCCCCGCAGCGGGCTGTAGCCGACGAGCACGAGGTCGTTGTCGGTCTGGGCGTGGGTGGCCGCAAGCGCTGAGAGCCAGTCCGGGGGCGGGGTGCAGTCGGCGTCCGTAATGGCCAGTAGGTCGTTGCGGGCGGCCGCGATGCCCTTCGTGAGCGCGTGCTTCTTGCGCGGGGCGCTCGGTTCGGTGACCTGCACGACGCGGGCGTAGCTGCGGTCGGCGGTCCATTCGGCTGCGAGCGCGGCGGTGTCGTCGGTGGAGGCGTCATCCACGAGGATGACTTCGAAGGACGGATGGGACTGCTGCGCGAGGGCATCGAGAAGGGCCGGGAGCGTATCGGCCTCATTGCGAGCCGCCACCACGACCGAAATCGGGGGACATTCGTCGGATGGAGGCGATGCGTCCTGGCGCCGGCTGCGGCGCCATCCCCATGAGAGAAGGGCCGAATACAAAAGCAGCACGGCGAGAGCGCCTCCGAAAAGAAAGATCATTTGGATGCGGACGGGGCCGGGTGTGTACGATTCAGAGACCTGTTCGGAGACGAGTCGGTTGTTCTGCTCCGAACAAAATCTGCATGGAAAAGAATAGGGGAGGCCAAACGAAATCTCTACTCCGTTGTACAAGCAGCCCCTTTGTTCTCCTTTTGCTTTATAAGGGGAAACAGAAAATAGAACGACGGGCCTCTGGGAAACGAGGTAATGAAAACGAGGTAATGACGAGTGCGACGGCACACTCGGTTCTAATCGGGGGGCGGAGGATCAACCCGTTTGGCTAGCGAACGTCCTGATCTGCACCAGTACGAACCTGTATGTCAACGACGACCTCAGCGTGGCCGGACCTGGGACGGTTTTGGACCCTCGCCAATGCCCTGAGTCTCACACGCTTCGTGCTGGTGATCCCGATCTCTGTGCTGCTCTGGTACAATGGGCCGCTCAGCTGGCTGTTGGGGCTGACGCTGGCGGCCATCATGACCGACTGGTTCGACGGGCGTGTGGCTCGCTGGACGCGGACGGTGTCGGAATGGGGAAAGGTCATCGATCCGGTCGCCGACAAATTTGCGGCAATCGCCACTGTGTCGGTGCTTACCTTTCGGCCCGAGGTGGCCAATGCGCCCGAATTGCCTCTGTGGTTTTTCGGGCTCATCGTCGGGCGCGACGTGCTCATCCTGGCGGGAGGGGCCTGGATCGCGAACCGATCGGGCAAGGTATTGATGAGCGCGTGGGCGGGCAAGGCAGCTAGTCTCTGGCTCGCGCTGCTCATCCTGAGTGTCATTTTGCGGGCCGATCCCGCCGTGTTTCAGGTTTGTCTTTGGATGGCGACGGGCCTGTTTGTATTCTCCTTTGGGATTTATCTCGTTCGCTACCTCAATGCCGTTCGCCGGTCGCCGCCGCCCCCCGGGTCTTCCCCGCCGTCGGTGGAGGGAGAGCCCCACACCGGGGAGGGCGATGCGTCGGAAGTGGGGACCGCGTCCAGGCGCTCGGCGCCGACCGACGCCTTTGTGAGGAATCCGCTTGTCGGCGCCGCGGCCCCCGGAACGGCTTGACGGCCGATTCCGTCGGTCTCTTCGTTTTGTTTTCCGTTCTCTGTAGCTTCTTAGCCCCATGGGTTTTCTCGACCGCTTTACCAATCAGAACGATGAAGAGGAGCAGGAGAAGCTCGAAGACGGGTTGGAAAAGACCCGCACCAGCTTCTTCGGCAAGATCGACCGCATGGTCCGCGGGAAAGACACCGTGGATGCGGAGGTGCTGGACGAGCTGGAAGAGATTCTTGTGACCAGCGACGTCGGGGTGGATACTACGCTCGACATTATCGACCATGTCGAGGCCCGCGTCTCCGAGGATCAATACGTGTCGACGGAGGAGCTCAACGCCCTCATCCGAGACGAGATTGCGAAGCTCATGCTGGAGGATGAGGACGAGCGGCCCGCGGACTTTGATGCGTCGCTGCCCAAC